>CAYNVY010000083.1:0-17000 GCA_964400745.1 uncultured Enterobacteriaceae bacterium
GTCGAGGTAGTTCCCCGAATTCACCATCAGCGTCGCGTCGTCGACCGGCGCACCGTCGGAGATGACGAGCATGACGCGCCGCGCCTCGTACCGCGCACCCAGGCGCTGACATGCCCAGAGCAGCGCCTCGCCGTCTACATTGCCCTTGAGCAGGCCGTCGGAGAGCATCAGACCAAGCTGGCGGCGCGCCTGGCGCCAGGGCGTGTCGGCCGCCTTGTACACGATATGCCGCAGATCGTTCAGGCGCCCCGGATGCTGCGGCTGCCCGTCGGCGATCCATTTCTCCCGCGACTGCCCGCCCGACCAGGCGCGCGTGGTGAAGCCGAGAATCTCGACCTTGACCCCGCAGCGATCGAGCGTGCTCGCGATGATGTCGGCGCAGGCGGCGGCGGCCGCGATCGGCCGGCCGCGCATCGAGCCCGAATTGTCGATTAGCAGGGTCACGATGGTATCGCGAAAACTCGAGTACTTCTCCACCTTGAACGACAGCGCGTGGCGCGAATCGACGACTATGCGCGCGAGGCGCGCACTGTCCAGCACCCCCTCGTCGCGATCGAAGTCCCACCAGCGCAACTGCTGCGCGAGCAGGCGCCGCTGCAGCCGGTTCGCCAAGCGCGCGATCAGCCCCCGGGTCTGGGCCACCTGAGCGTCCAGCCGCGCCCGCAGGCGCTTCATCTCCTCTGCGTCGCACAGATCCGCCGCGTCGACCACCTCGTCGTACTCGGCGGTGTACGCGTGATACCCGGGAACGCGGACCGCTTCGGTCAATACCAGTCGCAGCCCCGCTCCAAGCCCCTTGGCCTCAACCTGCACGCCGTTCTCCAGCGCGCCGCGCGCCGGCTCATCCGCGTCTGCTTCTGTGTCTGTGTCTGTGTCTGTGTCTGTGTCTGTGTCTGTGTCGGATTCGTTCTCGCGCGCATCTGCGTCTGACGTAGCTTCCTTCGCGCCCTTCGCTCCATCGCGCTCCTGGGCTTGAGCGTCAGGGGAAGACTCGAGCGCCTCGTCTTCGGCGGCGGTCGGTGCGCTATCGGCGTGCGCTTCGCCCGGCTGCAGTTGCGCCAGCATGTCCAGCAGCACTTTCCCGAAGGCGATCTGATCGCGATGCAGATCGAGGAGCAGAGCCGCTTTCCGGGCGAATTGATCGTCGAGTTCGCGGCGCCAGGCATCGAGCAGCGGCCTGCCGGCGGATGTGACCGGCCGGCCGGTCAGCGCCTCCCGCAGCCACAGTATGAACGCGTCGCCGGCCTGCGCCGCGTTCCGCGCGCGCGCCAGGTGGTGCGATCGCTGCCGGCTGACTGCTGCGTTGTATGCATCGAGATTTTCTGCGACCCCGGCCCAGAGCCCCGAGCCTATCGCTTCGACCCGGGCCTGCTCGCCTGCGCCGAATACTTCTGCGCCGAACGCATCCGCGGGACATTGAACGGCGAATCGGCGCGCATCGTGATAGCGGATCCGCAGCGCCGCTGCATCCGCCGCGCCGCGCAGCACACGTAGGTCGTCGACACTGAATGGCGCGTCCCCGAGGTGCAGCTTGAGCCGGTGGTCGGCGGGCGCGAGGCCCAGCGGAACCGAAGCCAGATCGAGGATCGCATCGGCGCGTCCGGAAAGCGCCTGAAAAGCGGACCTTATCGCCCGCCGCAGCCGCACCGCCCTGTCGCCGTCGGTGGCCATGCGGTTTGAACTCAGTGGCGCGCGTCGCCGGCTGCCGATCCGGGAAGTTCTGCGCCGAACACGCGCTGATAGTATTCGGCGACCACGGGACGTTCGGCCGCATCGCAGCGGTTGAGGAAGGTCAGTTCGAAGGCGAGCCCCAGGTCGTCGAAAATGCCCGCGTTTTCGCACCAGCTGATGACTGTTCGCGGCGACATCACCGTGGAAACGTCGCCGTTGGCGAAACCCCGCCGGGTCAGTTCGGCCAGGCGCACCATGCGCAATACCGTCTCGCGGCCGGCGACGGTGTCAAACGCGGGCGCCTTGCTGAGCACGATCCCGACCTCGGCCTCCTCGGCCAGGTAATCCAGGCGCGCGACGATGTTCCAGCGATCCATCTGGCCCTGGTTGATCTGCTGCGTTCCGTGGTAGAGGCCGGTCGCGTCGCCCAGACCGACCGTATTCGCCGTCGCAAACAGGCGGAAGCAGGGATGGGGAGCGATCACACGGTTTTGATCGGGCAGCGTCAGGCGGCCGTTCGCTTCCAGCACCCGCTGGATGACGAACATGACGTCCGGCCGCCCGGCGTCGTACTCGTCAAATACGAGCGCCATCGGCCGCTGCAGGCACCAGGGAAGAATGCCCTCGCTGAAAGCCGTGACCTGGCGTCCCTCGCGCAGCACGATCGCGTCCTTGCCCATGAGGTCGATGCGGCTCACATGGCCGTCCAGATTGACGCGCGTGCAGGGCCAGTTGAGACGCGCAGCGACCTGTTCGATATGCGTCGACTTGCCCGTCCCGTGATAGCCCTGGATCAGGACGCGCCGGTTGTGGGCGAAGCCGGCGAGAATCGCCAGCGTCGTGCCGGGATCGAAACGGTAGGCCGCATCCAGCGGCGGCACCTGTTCGTCGGCCTGACTGAATGCCGGCACCCGCAGATCGCTGGCGATGCCGAAAGCCTCGCGCACCGACACCGTGGTGTCGGGCACGCCGGCCGTGCCGCCGACGTTCGCGCCGCCGACGTTCACGCCTACGGCGCTCACTCCTCGGCCTTCAACAGACCGGTGTCGCGATAGGCATCCGCGGCTTCGCGGATGTAGCGCGCGGTCGCGTCCGCGCCGTACATACCGGCGATCTCCTGGCTCAGGGCTAGGAGCTGAAAGTAGGTGCGGCGCCTTGGACGCAGCGCCTCGTAGATCTCCAGGATGCGCTGGTTCGGAATGTCGGTGAGCTCGGCCGCGCGCTTCAGATTCGCTGCGAGTTCAGGATAGCCCGACGCTTCTGCAATGCGCGCCTGCTTCTCCAGCGTCTCGCGGTGGATGGTCGCGTCCCCCGGACCGATCTTGCCGGCGGCGACGGCCTCCAGGGTGAATTGTTCCAGCGCGACGCCGGTGTGCGAGCGGATCTCGTGCGCGTGATGCTGACCCAGGGGATATTTTTCTTGACTCATGGCAGCCGCTCTCAGAGGAAAGTCACGGCGAGTTGGACGATGCCGCGCTCGGCCCGGATCTGCTGCACTTCGCGATGATGCAGCAGCGTGGTCTGCACGATCAGGCGCAGGCGCGCCGTGTTGTCTATTTTCACCGGCACCGGCTGCGGCGGCTTCTTCTTGGCGTAGCACGCCGCGTTGCGCCCGATCGCACGATAGGACTCCAGGGTCAGGTTGGGCGACTGCGAAAACAGCTCCAGATTATTCAGGCGCGCGAGATCCGCGCGCTGGATCACGGTCGTGCCCTTGGACTGCATGCCCACCGCGATGCCCGACCCGCTCAGTTGCGCCGCCTCGTAGCCGATGCCAGCGCAATCCGCGGTGTGATACACCTTGACCACCCGCGCAAGGACGCCTTCCGCCTCTACGCCGGCGATCAACTCGCGCAGCACGTCCGCGTGCGCCAGCCCGGCCAGCGTGGCATTCATCGCCGTGCCGAAGGCCGGCCCGAGCGCAATCACGACCTCGGCGCCGCTGCCGCGCACCGCGGGCCCCTGCTCGACCAGGCGCAGGCGCGGGTCGGCGGCGGACTGCGCGACCATGCTCTTCGCATCCAGCGACTGCGGCAGATCCTGCAACTTGCGCCAGCGCTCGCCCTGGAGCCGATAGCCGCTGCCCGGGCCGCTGTAGTCGTTCGGATCGTTGATCGCGCTGAGCACCTTGAAATGCTCGTCGAAGATCGCCGAAGTCTGCAGATAGTCGCCGCAGAGGCGCTGGCGCTGCATCTCCAGCACCTTTGCCGCGATATCGCGGTAGCCGCGCTTTTCGAGCGCCGCGATCACGTCGATCGCAGTCCGCGGGCCGGCCAGGAATTCGTCCGCGGCCGCGAGGTCGGCGACCGAATTGCGATCGGGCATGTCTTCGCTCGAGTACGCGATCGCGGCCGCCGCGACCTCCTCTTCCGTGATGGCCGGAAAGCCGAGTTCGGCATAGACCGCCTGCAGCGCGCGCGCTGCCTGCTCGCGGATCGCGACGACCGCGTCCTCGCGCACCGGGTTCATGCCGCCGTCCACCTGCATATCGCGCTGCACCACCAGCCAGTCGTCGAAATCCTCGGCGTCGAAATTGCCTCCACCGAAGAGATTGTCGCGCTTGGGCATCACGCTGTAGCCGGAAGTGATGAAATCGGCACCGGGGAGAAACTGCAGCATCAGCTTCGCCGCCTTGCGGATGTCGGAGTGCGAGGCCAGCGCGTCGTTGCCCGACGCGACTTCCAGCCCGAGGCAGGCGGCGATCAGGTTCTCCGCCAGCACGCCCCGTACGCCGCCCGGGAGGGATTCGGGCAGCGCGATGCAAGAGATCGAACCGTTCTGCACGCCCTGGCTGCCCGCACCCTTCACCATCATCAGGCAGCGCGCTTCGAGATACAGCATGGAACAGCCTTCGCTGTACCCCATCAGCGCCTCCGAACCCGTGCCCGAGGTGAAGCGCGCCTTCACCCCGCGCGACGCATAGGACGAGGCGAGGAAGCCCTTCGACCACGGCGTATCGTCGCCGTCGACGAAGGATTGCACCGTGCCGTAGACCGACAGGGTCTCGGCATAGGACGTCAGCCCCTTCATCGCGAGCTTGAGGGAGAGCGCTTCCTCGACCGCGCATTGGGTCAGAACGCCGCCGCGCCCGGTCTGCGAGCCCACCAGCAGGGCCAGCGCGGAGAGCGGCGCATTGCGCGCCACGCGCACCGTGGTTTCCTCTTCGGCGAAGCCGCGCAAGGCGGCCTCCGCGGCATCGGCGGCGAGCAGCGCCGGGTGCTCCTTCCAGTTGGTCACGTGCGCCTGGTTGGCCGGCGTGCGCCGCTGGCGCATCTTTTGCAGCGCGCTCATCATTTCCAGCACGTTGAGATGCGACACGATCTCGACCAGTTTCGCCGGTGTGCACACGCGCATCAGGGCAGACACCTCCTGCCGGCTCACGCGAAAATCGATCAGCATGCGCGCGATTTCGATCGAGTCCATCGCCATCGCGCGCACGGCCTGCGCCGGATCCTCGCCTATGCAATAGTTTGCGATAAAGCGGTCGATGGCGTCGAACTGCGCGGCCGCGCGGCCATCGAGTTCGGTCACCCGCCCCTCCTCTACGCGCAGCGATGGCTTGGGGTCGTTCGGGCTGCCCATGATCACCAGGCCGAGTTCGGGCATCTCGGTGATATAGGTTTCCTTGTTGATCGCCCGTTCGCGCAGGGCGGCGAAGCGCCGCGAGCGGCGCTTCGCCGGTTCTTGCTCAGTTTTCATAGCGGCCTCCAATTCGCGCTCCTCACCGGCCCGATACGGCTAGGGAAGAGCGGGCTGCGATTTCCTGCGGAACATGCCCATGAACAAGGGTGTCGACCAGACGAGGATGGTCAACGCAGCGAGCACCGCCGCTATCGGCCGGCTGACGAAGCCGAGCAGGCTGCCGTCGGACTTGATCAGGGAACTGATGAAGTTCTCCTCGAGCATGCCGCCGAGCACGACACCCAGGATGGCCGGCGCGATCGGAAAATCGTTCTCCTCCAGGACGTAGGCGGCGACCCCGGCGGCGAGCATCACCCCGATGTCGAACACGGTATTGTTGATGGCAAAGGTGCCGACCGTGCAAAACAGCAGGATCACCGGCATCAGGATGTTGCGCGGCACTTTCAGGATGCGCTTGGCGGCCTTGATGCACAGCACGCCCAGCGGGACCATGATGATGTTGGCGATGATGAACAGCAGAAACACGGCGTAGATATTCTGCGGATTGGTGGTGAACAGCGTCGGACCGGGGTTCATGTTCTTCATGTAGAGCACGCCGATCACGATGGCCGTGATGGAATCACCGGGGATGCCGAACACCAGCGCGGGAATCCACGCCCCGGCGAGCGCGCTGTTGTTGGCCGCGCCCGACTCGACGATGCCTTCGATGTGGCCGGTGCCGAACTTCTCCGGTTCCTTGGAAAACTTCTTGCTCATGGCGTAGGACATCCAGGCCGCGATGTCCGCGCCGGCGCCGGGCAAGGCGCCTACCAGCGTTCCGAGCGAACTGCCGCGCAGAATCTGCAGCGGATATTTCTTCGCCAACCCCCATTGACCGGCGAAAATGTTGCCGACCTTTTCGACCACCAGCACCGCCGGCGGGCTGGTATCGACGACGAAACGGATGATTTCCGAGATCGCGAACATGCCTATCATCATCGAAATCATGCCGATACCGCCCAGCAACTCGGTATTGCCGAAGGTGAAGCGCGCGAACCCGGCCGGATTGCCCAGACCGACGCAGGCGACCAGGAGGCCCAGGAACAGCATGATCAGACCCTTCAGCGGGCGGTCGGAAGTGATGAACACCGCGCAGGTGAGGCCGAGCAGCACCAGCCAAAAGTATTCGAAGGAACTAAACTTGAGCGCGAAATCGGCCAGAACCGGCGCGAACACGATCAGCACCACGGTGCCGAACAGCCCGCCGATCGCCGAGAACACCAGGCCTGCGCCCAAAGCGAGTTCCGCGTGGCCTTTCTTCGTCAGCGCGTAGGCCTCGTCAGTGTAGGCCGCGGAAGCGGGTGTGCCGGGGATGCGCAGCAGGCAACCGGGGATGTCGCCGGAGAAGATGGCCATCGCCGTGGCGGTGACCATGGCGGCGATCGCCGGAATCGGCGCCATGAAAAACGTCACCGGTACCAGTAGCGCGGTGGCCATGGTCGCCGTCAGTCCCGGCACAGCGCCCACGAACAGGCCGAAGAGCGAAGCGCTCAGCATCACCATGATGGTGTAGGGCTCGAACACCATCGCAAACGCCTGGCCAAGTGGTCCCCACATGCTCAGTTCCCCGCCTTCACCAGATATGATCCTTCAGCACGCCCCAGGGCAGAGGCACTTTGAGCATCTTGTAGAAAGCAAAATGGATGGCGAGCGCAGCGATCACCGCAACCGGCAGGTTCCAGCGCAGCGGCACGCGCAGCACCGCGAACATCGCGACCAGAATGAGGATCGCCGTCGGCAGAAAACCCAGTTTCTCGGCGGCGAGGATGTAGAACACCAGCGAACCGATCACCATCAGGCAGGCGAGCACATGCCGCGGCGATCTAGTCCAGGCCTCAAGCTTCAGCCACGGAACGCTTGCCCGCGCGGCCCAGCCGCGTGCGATCAGAATCAGGCCGCCGACGCCGAGGCCGGCCGCGATGATGCCGGGAAACAGCGCCGGGCCTACGTTCTGTCCCGGGGTTTTCGGAAACGCCTGGATGTGGATCAGGATCGCCGCCGACAGGGCGGCCAGCACCACGCCAAAGACTGCGTCGTTGAATTTCAAATCGTGTTCCGCCAGCGAGCGCGTTGCGCGCTACTTGGCGATGCCCACCGCCTTCATGACGACACCCATGTCGACATCCGATTTCGCCATGAATTTCGCGAAATCTTCCGGTCCGGCGTAAATCACGCCAAAGCCGCGGCCCGCCATGAAGTCCTTGTACTCCTTGCTCGCCGCAATCTTCTTGATCGCAGCGGCCAGTTTGTCGCGCGCTTCGGCGGGGATCCCCTTCGGCGCCGCCATCCCGCGCCAGGCGGCCATGGTCCAGTTGCTGCCGGTCAGGGATTTCAAGGTCGGGATGTTCGGATACAGGGCCGAGGGCTTCTCGTCCATGATCGCGAGGCTTCTCACCTTGCCCGCGTCGATCAACGAGCGCGCTTCGGGCAGGGAGCAGGGCACGATCTCCACGCCGCCTGCGACCAGGTCCTGCAGGCCGGGCGCGGCGCCGTTGCTGGGCACCCAGGGCACGGCGGCCGGATCGATCTTGAGATCGCGCAGCATGCCGGCGATCGACAGATGCCAGATCCCTCCCTGCCCGGTCCCGGATGCCTTGAATTTGCCCGGATTTGCCTTGATCGCCGTGACCAGGTCGTTGAGCGTCTTGTAAGGCGAGTCGGCTCGCACCTGCACGCCCGCCGGATCCGCGTTGACCAGGCCGAGCGGCGTATAGGAAGCGCCCGAGAGCTCGGTCAACCCCTGCCAGTGCATCATGCTGATCTCGACCGTCAGGATGCCTATGGTGTAACCATCGGGCGCGGCCCCGGCGATCGCGGAGTGGCCGACTACGCCGCTGCCGCCGGTGCGGTTGACCACGGTCACCGGCTGGCCGATCTCTTTTTCCAGCAGGCTGCCGACGATGCGCGCGGTGGCGTCTGTGCCTCCGCCCGCGCCCCAGGGCACGATCAGCGTGATCGGACGCTCCGGCCAGGCGGCGACTGCGGATGACGCAGACAGCGCAGCGGCGAATACGCCGCACGCGAGACGCGACACGAATTTGAACATTTTTCCCCTCCTCCGAGATTGATGGTCGCCGGCAAGCAGGCCGCCGGCTGCGAAAAACTGCCTTGATTCTACTGACCGAACGAAGAACAGTCCAATGCCGATTTTCCGGCATGCAATCTCTGCGCGAACGATTCGTGCATTTTCGCGCAAAATCGGGCGAAGACCCGCCGCATCACATTCATTGGAACAATATGCTTCTGAGCATTATCATGCGGTCTTTACCAGACGATGCGTCCATCACTCATGACCTACTCCAGAGCCAGCTTCGACTTCGACGGCAATGTGGCTGTCGTAACCGGCGGCGCCCAGGGCATAGGCGCGGCAGTGGTACAACGCCTGCGCGCCGACGGCGCCACCGCGGTGGTGTGGGATCTGCCGCGATTTGCACCGGCAGCGGACGACGGACTATTCCATGCGGTGGACGTGAGCGACCGCGAGGCTATCGCCCGCGCCGCCGAGGCGCTGATGACGCGCTGGGGGCGCGTCGACTATCTGGTAAACAACGCCGGATTTGCCGGATCCACGGTCGCGCTCGATGCCTACGACCCGGTCGAATGGCAGCGCATCGTCGAAGTCAATCTGATCGGCGTGTTCAACGTCTGCCGCGCCGTCGTTCCCCACCTGCGCCGCGCGGGCCGGGGGCGCATCGTCAACATTGCCTCGCTCGCGGGCAAGGAAGGCACGCCCAACGCCTCGGCCTACAGCGCATCCAAGGCCGGCGTGCTCGCGCTCACCAAGTCGCTCGGCAAGGAGCTGGCCACCACGGGCGTGCTGGTGAACGCCATCGCGCCGGCGGCGGTGCGCACCGGCCTGCTGGCGCAGATGTCGCCCGAACATGTGCAGATCATGATCGACAAGAGCCCGATGAAGCGCCTGGGCGAGCCGGCCGAAGTGGCGGAGATGGTAGCCTGGCTGTGCTCCGGCTCCTGCACCTTCAGCACCGGCGCCGTGTTCGATCTCTCGGGAGGGCGGGCGACGTACTAACCCTTGCATCAAATTCCAAGACCTGGAGGCCAAACCATGAACGCACCCGAGACGATCACGAAAAGCGCGCAGTTTCTCGCCGACACGCACGAGGTCATCAACGTATCGAGCGAGCTCGCCGATTACAACCTGTACCTGCAGGACGCGGCGCTGCAGGAGGCCGTCGCGCGCGAGGGCGCGGCCTGGGCCGGGGACGAACTCGCGGCGTTCGGAAAGCTCGCCGGCTCGGCGGACTACCTCGAACTCGGCGTGCTCGCGAATCGCCATGGCCCGGAGCTGGAAACCCACGATCGCTTCGGCAACCGGATCGACCTGGTGAAATTTCACCCCGCCTACCACGCGCTGATGAAGTCCGCGATCGAACACGGACTGCATTCCTCTCCGTGGACCCATCCCGGACCCGGCGCGCACGTCGCCCGCGCCGCGAAAAGCTACATGCAGGGGCAGGTCGAGGCCGGGCACGGCTGCCCGGTCACCATGACCTTCGCCGCCGTGCCCTCGTTACGCACCACGCCGGGACTGGCGAAGCTGTGGGAGCCGAAGATCACCGCGCGCGTCTACGATTCGCGCAACGTTCCCGATGCGCAAAAGCTCGGATTGACGATAGGCATGGCGATGACCGAGAAGCAAGGCGGCTCGGACGTGCGCGCCAATACCACCCGCGCCTATCCGATAGGCGCCGAGGGGCCGGGCGAGGCCTACGAACTCGTCGGGCACAAATACTTCGTTTCCGCGCCCATGTGCGACGCCTTCCTTACGCTCGCCCAGACCCCGCGCGGTCTGTCCTGTTATCTCCTGCCGCGCTGGCGGCCGGACGGCACGAAGAATCCGCTACAGCTGCTGCGCCTGAAGCGCAAGATGGGCAACGTCTCCAACGCATCGAGCGAAACCGAGCTGCGCGGCGCGCTCGCCTGGATGGTGGGCGAGGAAGGGCGCGGCGTTCGCACCATCATCGAAATGGTCGCGATGACGCGCTTCGACTGCATGGTCGGCTCGTCCGCCGGCCAGCGCGCGGCGGTGTCGCAGGCGCTGCACCACTGCGCATTGCGCTCGGCCTTCGGCAAGACGCTCAAGCAGCAGCCGCTGATGCAGAACGTGCTTGCCGACCTCGTGCTCGAAGACGAGGGCGCGCTCGCGCTGACCCTGCGCGTCGCGCGCGCGATGGATAATCGGTCCCAAGCGCAGGAAGACCTGCTGGTGCGCCTTTGCACCGCGGTGGGCAAGTACTGGATCTGCAAGCGCACGCCGAACCACGCCTACGAGGCGATGGAGTGCATAGGCGGCAGCGGCGTGATGGAAGACGGCCCGTTTCCGCGCCTGTTTCGCGAATCGCCGGTCAATGCCATCTGGGAAGGCAGCGGCAACGTGCAGTGCCTGGACGTGCTGCGCGCGATGCAGAAGACCCCAGAGGTGCTGGACGCGTACTTCAGCGAGGTGGCGAAAGCCAAAGGCGCGAACGCCGCGCTGGATCGCTGGATCGGAGCGCTGCAGAAGGAATTCTCGGACTTGGCCGACCTGGAGTACCGCGCACGTGACGTCGTGGACCGCATGGCGCTGGCGCTGCAGGCGGCGCTGCTCGCGCAGCACGCCCCGGGATTTGTCGCCGACGCCTTCTGCGTCTCGCGCCTGGGGCGCAACGGCCACCACAACTACGGCGCGTTGCCGCGCGGCGTGGACTGCCTCGCGCTCATCGAGCGCGCCACGCCGCTCGCCTGAGCGCCGCTACTTGATCTTCGAATACGCGGTGGGCGCAAGCATGTAGTTCTCCAGGTGCCGCAGCAGCGGGCCCTGTTCCTCGGTCTTGGCGCGGGCGGCGATCCACTCCGGATCGCTGGCGAAGGCGTTCCACTTCGTCTCCCGGTCGGCGAGGCTGTCCCACTCGAGAATATAGTACAGCGCCTGGTTCGACGGCCCGATCAAAACGGTCCAGAAACCGACCTGGCGTATGCCGTGCTTCTCCCATATCTTCAGGGTGACGTTGGCAAAGCGATGGTTGAGATCGGCCAGCCGGTTCGGCATGCAGTGATAAATGCGCAGTTCGTGGATCATGGTTCCTCGCGTTGGATGGTGGTTGGACAGGCCCGGCTTGTTCGAACACTCGCGAGGGTGATTTGAACGGCGAGGCCGTCAAATGCCCAGGCTGCGGCGCAGGAAGGCCGCCGGCTTGCGCAGCAGGTAGTAGCCCAGAGGAACCTGATTCGCGTACACCTTGGCCGTGCCTTTAAGGCCGATGCGCGGCGGAACCTTCACGTTCTTCAGCTCGGCCCGCACGATGTAGGCCAGCGTTCCTTCGGCGGTGGGCATGGCTTCGTAGCTCGTCTGAACGATAGACGCATCGATCGAGGAAAGCGGCGCGATGTTGAGAAACAACTGCACGTCCCCCCCGGATTCGAGCTGAATGGCATCGTCCGGCGGCACGTAGATCGTCAGCACCACTTCGGCCGGGTTGGCGAGAATCATGATCTTTTCGCCGGTCTGCACCGGCTTGCCGGTCCAAGCCTCGGTGTCGGCGAATATGGCGATGCCGTCCTGCGTAGCGGTCAGGGTCATCCGTTGCAGCAACTCCGACAGATAGGCCACTTCGGCGACGCGTTCCTTCACCCGCGCATCCAGCAACTGCAGTTCGCCCCGGCTCGCCTCGTCGCTGAACGCCTTGTTGGTCGTGCGCTGCAGGTCGGCGCGTATGGTCTCGAGCGACTTGGCCGCCACCGCGAGCCGGTTTCGCGTCGTGGTGTCGTCGAGCTTGACCAGCACGTCGCCGCTCTTTACCGCCTGATTCGGCTCCACCATCACCTGCTCTACCACGCCGTCGGCGGGCGAGGTGATCGGAATCGGCCGCAGCGGCGTAATTTCGGCCGGGGCAAGTGCGTTCATGCGCACCGGCACCGCCGCCAGCAGCACCACGACCAGCCCTACGATCCCCATGGACTTCCTGCTGCGCGCGCTGCGCAGGAAATCCCTGAACTGCAGATGCTTCTTGCGCCACGCCCAGAGGGCGAAACCGACCGCGCCCGCCGCCCACTCGGCGATCGCCTGTTCCTGCGGCGAAAACGGTTCCGACCGAGAAAACAGCAGGCCCGCGAGCAGCGCGCCTTCGGGACCCGCGAGCGGACAGTGCAACAGGTGCTGCGGCGACCATTCGTCGGCGTCTGCCGCCAGTTCAGGCGGCAGTTCCTCCACGCTATGGACGCTCGCCCCCTGCGTTCCTGCGGCTTGCAGATGTTTGAACATTCCCTGTAGCCAATGGCTGTAGGGCGAGTTTTCGTCGACTTCGGCGAGGCCGGATACGCTGGCGATGCTTATCCGCCCGACCCGGTCGCGCTGCCAGAACACCGCTTGGTCGTAGGGGAACAGGCGCACCGCCTCGTTCACCGCGACGAACATCAGTTCGCGCGCTGACGTACAGGCGCGCACCTGCCGTTCGAATTCGAGCAGCGATGCCGGAACCGAAGTCGCGCCTGCCTCAGACATGGTGCGGTCGGCTCACGGTTTGCCAGCCCCGGCGGGAAAGACCGCCGTGCCGACCATGCCCGGCAACAGACCCAGCGTCTTGCCGTCGAAGCGACCCTCGATCTCCAGCGACTGGTTCACGCCTTCGACCCGCGCGTTGAGCTTGGACACTCTGGCTGAATAAGTCTTGTCATCGTCGCCCATGCGCACTTTGAACACCATGCCGGTCTTGATCCAGGAGAACCAGGAAGCGGGCACGTAAAGCTGCGCCTTGAGCAGCGCCGGATTCACGATGTCGAGCAGCGGCTGGCCCAAGGAAACGCTTTCCGCGCCTTTCACCTTCAGCTTCGCCACCATTCCGTCGAAGGGCGCGATCACCTTGCAATACGCGAGTTGCGCCTCGCGCAGGCTGATCTGGCTCTTCGCCCTTTCCGCCGCGGCAGCTGCCACCGTGACCTCAAGTTCGCCCGCTGCGCCCAGCGCCTGCAGCCGCAATTTCGCCAGATGGGTTTCGCGCGCCCCGAGAAGCTCCGCCTGCACCGTCTGCACCTGCGCGTCCTGCTCGGAACAGTCCAGTTCGAGCAGAACCGCCCCCTTGCGGAAGGTCGCGCCCAGACCGACGTTGATGCGCTTGATTTTGCCTGGCATCTGGCTCGAGAGCGTCGCCTCTTCCGCCGGTGAAACCAATACCGCTATCGTGCTGTCCTCTCTTGCCGGCTCCGGCAAAGGCATGACCACCGGCGGCGCCGCCCTGGGTCTGGAAATCGGTGCCATTTCCCTGGCGAGGGGCGCCGGCGGCTTGCCGCTTTGGGGCGTTGCAGGCGCGCGGACCTGGGCCTGCGCCGGAAACCAGGCAGCTGCGAGCGCAAGCGCGAGCAGCAATCTACTTGCGTTCGGCATCGATACTCCCCATCCTGCGCTCCAGGTTCCGGGCAACGGTGCTCGGTTCGGGCATACGCAGCGTTCCCGCCAGTCTCAGCGAGCGGGGCTCGTCCCGTTCTTCGACCACCCCGGCTGTGTCCCGCGCCGGCGTCCGGGCAGGCTTGCGGCCCGCTTCCTCGCGCGTGAGCAAGTTGTGCGACATCTTGAAAAAATAAGGCTGCTCCCGCTGCGTCATGGCCGCCGTCTCAAATTTCGTACCGCCATCGCCGTTGCTCCGCGGCAAGGCCAGCAGGGGCAGGCCCGCGCTGCCGCCCTGACTTGCCTTGGCCTGCCTGGCGGACAAGCGCCGCATGGGTTCGCTCACGGCGTAGCCCGCGCCTTCGGCGAGCGCCAGCCACTGCTCCAGGCTGATCGGTTCGCTCAGCATGCTGCGCTGCTCGGCCTCGAACACCGGCTTCGGATTGTTCGTCTCGTACATTCTGATCGACATTATCGCAGGTCGCCCGCTCTCCTGCGGCGGATCGAGCGCGATCGCAGTCTCCAGGCGGAAGCGGGCGCTGCCGTCGGACTCCACCGAGATGCGCGACAGGCGCAGCACGCGCTGCAACGCGGCCTGGAACGGCTCGATCGCTTCGCGCGGAATGCCGGCCACAGGAATCAGGTTGACCGCCCCCATCGCCGGGGCCTGCCGGGGCGCGAAATTCTGCGCCTGCCATTCGCCGATGTTCTTTTGCAGTTGCTGCGCCAGCGCGGAGGTCTCGTGCGACTCGCTCTCGCGCGGCAGGCTGTCGAGACCGATGGAATTGTAGAGCCGACCGATGACCGATTCCAGATTCGCATAGACCAGGTCGCGCTGCACCGAGCTGATCAGGGCGCGCGCCCTGGCCCGTATCAGTTCGAGTTCGGTCTCCAATCCCACGTCCTTGGCCGAAGTCAGGTAGTGAACGATGCGGGCGTCGTCCTGCACCGCCTCGTGCCAGACGCCGTACTCGTGCGCGAGCAGGGTGTAGCGCACCGCGGCGACGCGGGTCTGCGTAAGCACCGCCATCGCGACCGCCAGGCGGCGCGCTTCGTCGGCCTTTTTTTGCGCCGCGGCCGAACGATCCATCGCCGGCAGCGAAAATACTTTCATCATGTTGAATGCGACGTTCATGCCTGCCGAAGTCCACAGACTGTTGACCAGATAGCGGTTGTTGTCGTAGTTCCTGGCCGTGTCCAGGCCGACCGAGGGCAGCACCGAGAGCAGCGCTTTCCGCGCCTCCAGATCGGTGATGCGCGATTTGTACGCTTCCTCCTGCAGTTCCGGCCGGTTGCGCAGGGCGAGCGCTTCCAGGCTTTCGATGCTGGAGGTCAGGTCCTGCGCCTCGACGTTTTCACAGTCGGGCGCAGCGAGCTGGTACTCCGTTCCCGGCGGCAGGTTCATCATCGAGGCGAGTTCGATGCGCGCCTGCGCCAATTCCTGCCGGCGCAGGCTCAACTGCTGCTCAAGGTCGAGCAGCGAACGGCGGAACGCCACGGTCTGCAAGGGCGGAAGCAACTTGCGGTTTTCGATCAGGCGCGCCCGCGCCTCCGCCTGGTCGATGTCTTCGAGCAGCCGGTCCATCTGCGGCAGCAGGCGTTGCGCGGCGTCGGCTCGCCACCAAGCGAGGCGCACGTCCTGCACCAGATTCTGCACCGCCTTGCGCCGCCGCTCTTCGGTCACCAGCGATTGGTCGGCGAGCTGCTTCGCGTGCAGATAGCTCACTCCGAAGTCGAGCACGTTCCAGGCGAAGCCCAGGCTGCCGGTAGTGTGCGAACGCTCCTGCGACGCGCTCGGATTGGTGGCGATGCCGCCCCCGGGGGAAAAGCCATAGCCGAAAGAATCGTTGTTACGGGTGGTGTAGCCCGCCGACATCGTCAGGCGCGGCAGCAGGTCGAACTGCGACAGATCTAACTGCCCTGCGGCGACCGCCTGTTCCATCAGCTTCACACGGTAATCGACGTTGTACTTGATGGCGCGTGCGGTCGCGTCGTACAGGCTCAGCGGACGGTTGACGGGTTCCTGGTCGGCAAAGAGTTTCTGCCGCGATGCCTCGGCAAGCCGCTCGCGCGCCGCCGGTGCCAGCGGCTTGGGCATGATGCTGCAGGAGGCGAGCGAAAGCCACGCGACTAGCAATACTGCTCCACGTAGCAATGCACCCAGGTTTGGTACTCTAGCCAAGCGATTTATGCCTCAAGAACGTCAATACCCCAAGAATCAGGGACTCCTCTTTAAAAACAATGCGATAAAACGAATTTTTGCAGAAAACTATGAGATCCGTCAACACTATTCTGCGAATCCGTCCCGTCAGCCCCGATGCGGGTCCCGGGCTGACGGGATAAATCGGCTGCTGTGCGAAATCCGGCATCAACCCCGCGGCTTTCCCTTGACTACGCCATTGTCGGCACCATCGTCGGCGCCGTTGTCCGCGCCCTTGTCCGCTTTGGACGGCTCGGATGGTCTGTCGAATATGCGCGCCAGCACCGGGTCCCGGTTCGCTTTGGCGTTGCGCAGCTGTTCGGCGAACGGCCGCACACCGCCGCGCGCGATCTTCTCGGCTTTCGCATCGCGCTCGGCCTGCTCGCGCTCGGCTGCCTCCAGGTCGGTCCTGCCCGCCTCCTCCAGCGCCGACGACTGGGCGCGTTGCTCTGCCGCGTCCTCGGACGCCTCCGCAGACGGAAGTCCGGCGCTCTGCGGCTTCAACCCGGGCTCGCGTGCCGGGTCGAACTCGAGATCGAACGAGGACGTGGCTTCACGCCCCTGATCGTCGCGCGCGTTGAGCCTGATCTGCAGCACCATGCGCCCCGAGGATCCAGGCGGCTCGCCGCTGAAAATCCCGGTAAGCGAATCGAACTTGAGCCAGTCCGGCAACGGCTTGCCGTCGACCTGCACCGCCTCCAGGTGCACGATCGCAGCCGGATCGGTGTGCGCAAACGCGTCCGGCGGAACCTGGTACTGCGAGCCCGAGAATTGCGCCCGTTCTATGCCCCTGAACACGAACAAACGCTGCGAACTGCCGCGATCGCCGCCCAGGCCGCCCTGATCCGCGGCCGATGCCTGCGTATCGCCCAGCCGCAACAACGGGAATCCGCGAGTGGTCGAGTCCAGAGCGCGTGCTCCGCTGAGCGAGAGCGCAGCGATATCCGATCCGGCCAGCGCACCTGCACCTGCCTCTGCACCTGCCTCTGCACCTGTCCCTGCTCCGCCTCTTCCTCCTGCTCCTGCTCCTGCTCCTGCTCCTGCTCCTGCTCCTGCTCCTGCTCCTGC
>CAYNVY010000084.1:0-16958 GCA_964400745.1 uncultured Enterobacteriaceae bacterium
CAGCAGGCCGGCCCAGGACAGGTGCGTCGGCCAGGCGTCCGGATAGACGAAGATCTGGATCACCGCGGTCATGCTTAGCAGCGCCAATGCCGACAGCCGCGTGCAAAAGCCGAGCACGAGCAGCAGCGGAAACAAATGCTCGGCGTAGGCAGCCAGGTGCGCGGCGATTTCGGGCGGCACCAGGGGCAGCTTGTACTCTTCGCGAAACAGCGTATAGGCGCCGTCGGTCAAGGTCAGGAAGCCTTCGACCTTGGTGCGGCCGGAAAAAAAGAAAATCGCAGCGATGGCGATGCGGTCCACCAGTGCGATGGAGGCGTGATTGATGCGCTCGGAAAGCGCATCGGCGATCCGGTTCCAGCGTTCGCGCAGTCCTGCGTTCGGCATGCGCGCGCTGGCGATGGCATCGTTCATTGCTGTGTCTCCTCGGGGATAACGTTGCGGACGCTGCTCATGCGGCAGAAGGCGCCTGCTTCGAGCAAAGTCTTCATGAGCAGGGCCAGGTCCGCATCTTCCTGCGCCGCGAGCGCCGCGGCTGCGGCTTCGGCGAGCGGCCGGTCTGCGGTGCAGGCATCGAGGAAGGCGCAGCCTGCGGCGTCGAGCTGGGTCCACCGGACTGCGCTGCCGGACCGCGCGAGTAATGCGCCCTCGCCGCGCCATTCGATTTCGCCCTCGCCATCCAGCGCGTCCCGGTTTCGCTGCCAGATGGAATAGATCGGCTGCCCGGGAAACCAGCGCCAGCGCGCCGCAGGGTGCGGATGCAGCACGGTTGCCGCAAATGCCTCGGGCGCAAGCCCGGCAAACGCGACCGGATCCAACGCCGATTCGTCCGGCGCTCCGTGCGACTCGGTCCAGAAGCGGTCAAGGTGCGCGACTCCGGGCAGATAGGGAAGCTCGGCGGCCGGCCCGAAGCGGGCCAGAAATTCGGCGAACGCTTCGCCGTAATACAACAGCGTCGCTTGTGTCGGGAGTTGCTCGCGCACGAAGACCAGGGCCGCGGCACGGAACCACTCCTGGCCTACCAGGCGAGCGACCGACGGGTAGTTGGCCTGCAGCGCATCGACGCAGCCTTTCAAGACCGTATTGCGATAGACGGCAAAGCCGGGCTGGCGCAGCAGCGAGGCGACCTGCGGAGCGAGGTCGGTAATCGCGCCGGGTTGCGGCGCAATCAACGCCCGCGCGAAACCGTCCTGAAAGCGGGCGAGGCTGCCCGGAGCGGCAGGCATGCTCATGCGATTTGCATCAGGCGGCTGCCGCCAGCGGTGCGCGCAGAAGTTCGTGGGCGCGGTTGCGCTCCTCGATCAGGGCGCCGAATGCGGGCAGATTGTCGTCGCGTTCGATCAGCGTGGCGCGCGGACCGATGCGTGCGATGAGCCGTTCATACAAGGCCCAGACCTCGGGCGCGACCGGCGCGTCGTGCGAGTCGATGAGCAGGTCGCGGCCCATACTCGGATCGGGTGTGTGGCCGGCGAGGTGGATTTCCATCACCGCGTCGCCGGGAAAGGCGTCGATGTAGGTATTCGCCGAATAACCGAGGTTATTTGCGCCGACATACACGTTGTTGACGTCGAGCAGCAGGCCGCAACCGGTGCGGCGTACGAGTTCGGCGAGGAATTCGATCTCGCCCCATTCGTGACCGTCGATGTGCACGTAGTGGGACGGGTTCTCGACGGCGATGCGCCGGCCGAGCGCATCCTGCGTAAGCGCGATGTTTTCGGCGATGCGTGCGAGTGCAGCGGTGGTGCGCGGAAACGGCAGCAGGTCCGGCTGAAAGGCGCCGCGCCAGGTGCTCCAGGCGAGGTGTTCGGAGACCAGCGCCGGCTGGATCCGCCCGGCGAGCGCCGCGAGGCGCGCGAGGTGCGCCGCGTCGGGGGCCGCATCGGCGGCGAGCGACAGCGCGACGCCGTGCAGCGAAACCGGATGCCGCGCGCGGATCGCCTCCAGCCAGACGAGGCGCGGTCCGCCTTCTACCAGGTAGTTCTCCGGATGCACCTCGAACCACAGCCCGTCTGCCGGGCAGGCGAGCGCCGCCGCGTAGTGCTGCGGCTTCAGGCCGAATCCGGCGGTGAGGGCTGTGGTCATGAGTGTGCGGCAGTTGCGACGACTCAGGCTTTGACGGGCTTGAGCGAACCCATGCCCTTCGGCGTCTTGATTTTGTCGCAAGTCCCTTTGGGGACGTTCTTCCAGGCATTGCCCTGGTAGTCGGTCTTGGAGGTGCCGGCGCAGGTGGTACCGGGGCCGGCGGCGCAGTCGTTCTTGCCGGCCATCGAAACGCCGTAGCACTTCTCCATTTCGGACTGCATGCCGTCTTTCTTCATGTCGTCGGCGGCCTGGGCGGCGCCGCTGGCGATGGCTGCGAGGGTAAGGGAGGAAAAAGCGAGGGTACGCATGTTCATGGGTCAGTCTCCTGTCGATGAGTGTGTTGAATCGCCGCCTGCGCCGGGCCGGAATGGCGTCGAAGCAGGCGGCGTGCAAGCTAGTTCGCAGAAGATTGGCGGCCGGTTACAGCCTGGTGCACAATTCGCCATGAATTGTTTCTCTTCACCCGCTTGTAACCAGACGGGCACGCGCGACGAATGCATACGGTGGACGCAAGCGTGAGCTCGACTGAGGAACGCCTGCGGGAACTGATGCTCCGCGGGCTAGCCGGTGACAACGCTGCGTATCACGATTTTCTCAAGGACCTGAGCGCGCACTTGCGCGCTTTTCTGAGGCGGCGCCTCGTCCGGCTGCCTGACGACGTGGAGGATCTGGTGCAGGAAACGCTGCTGGCAGTGCACAACCAGCGCCACACTTACGAGGCCGGCCAGCCGCTGACAGCGTGGATACACGCGATCGCGCGCTATAAGCTGGTGGACCTGTTGCGCCGGCGTTCCGGGCGCGAGGCGATGAACGATCCCCTGGACGACGAACTTGCCGTGTTCGCCACGTCCGATACGGAAGCGACGGAGGCGCGACGCGACGTGGCCAAGCTGCTGGCAAACTTGCCCGATCGGCAGCGCCTGCCGATCCAATACATGAAGCTGGAGGGGCTGTCGGTGATCGAGGCGGCGCGCGCCACCGGCATGTCCGAGTCGGCGGTGAAGGTGGGCGTGCACCGCGGACTGAAGGCGTTGGCGGCGATGATAAGAGGTGAAACCACATGAAAACTGACGAACTGGTGAGCATGCTCGCTGCCGGTGCGGGAGCGGTGGAGCCGGGGGCGACAGTGCGCCGCTACGCAAGCGCACTCGGCTGGGGCGCGTTCGGCGCCACGCTGCTGATGGCGATCCTGCTCGGCGCGCGTCCTGACCTGGCCCAGGCGGCGTTTCTGCCCATGTTCTGGATAAAGCTTGCCTTTCCCGCGTGCCTCGCAGCGGGGGCACTGTACGCGGCGGCGCGCTTGTCGCGGCCGGGGACGCAACTCGGGCGCGTGCCCGCAGCGCTCGCGGCGCCGGTACTCGCGATGTGGCTGCTTGCTGCATTCGTGCTGGGGACCGCCAACGCCGGCGAGCGGGACGCACTGATCTTCGGCAGTACCTGGATCGCTTGCCCGCTGTTGGTGGCCTCGCTGTCTCTGCCGGTGTTTGTCGCCGCGATTTGGGCGATGAAGGGACTCGCGCCGACGCGGCTCGCTCTCGCCGGCGCGGCGGCCGGATTGCTCGCCGGGTCGGTGGGCGCGCTGATCTATGCGTTCCACTGTCCGGAAATGGAAGCACCGTTCCTCGCGATCTGGTATCTGCTCGGCATGCTGATCCCGACCGCGGCCGGCGCGCTCGCCGGGCCGCGCTTGCTGCGCTGGTAGCCTGGTCCGAGCCGTGAGCAAGGTCATCTGCGTCGGTCACAGCGCGCTCGACCGCGTGTTCACGCTCGAGGCCTGGCCGCAGGGGAGTGCCAAAGTGGTGGCGTCGTCCTTCGCCGAAGTCGGCGGCGGCATGGCCGCGAACGCCGCCGTGGCGGTGGCGCGGCTGGGCGGCGAGGCGCTGTTCTGGGGGCCGGTGGGCGAGGACAGCGTGGCCGACATCATGTGCGCGCAGTTGCAGGCGGAGGGCGTGGATGTGCGCGGCTTGCGTCGCGTCGCCGGGCTGCAGTCGTCGACTTCGGCGATATTGATCGACGCGCGCGGCGAGCGCCTGGTCGTCGGCTATCGCGGCAGCGCGCTTCAAGCCACGGCCGAATGGCTGCAACTGGATAGTATCGCCGGCGCGGGCGCGCTGCTGGCCGATGTGCGCTGGCCGCAGGGCGCGCTGGCGGCGCTGCGCGCCGCGCGCGCCGCGGGCGTGGCCGCGGTGCTGGACGGCGACACTGCAAAGCGCACCGTTCTCGCTTCGCTCGCGCGGGAGTCCGACTACGTCCTGTTTTCCGAACCCGGCCTGGCCTGCTTTTGCGGCAGCGGCGAAACCGAAGCCGGGCTGCGTCAGGCGCTCGCGCTGGGCGCGCGCCTCGCGGCCGTGACGCAGGGCGAGCGCGGCGTGCGCTGGGTCGAGGCAGATAGCGCGAACGGTGTGCAGCATCTGCCGGCGTATCCGGTGCAGGCGGTGGATACGCTTGCCGCCGGCGACGTATTTCACGCCGCGTTCGCGCTCGAACTGGCGTGCGGCAGGGCGCCGGATGCGGCGCTGCGCTTCGCCAACGCGGCTGCGGCGATCAAATGCACCCGGCCCGGCGGGCGCAAGGGCTGCCCGACGCGCGACGAGGTGGAAAAATCCCTGAGGGAGGCCTGAGTACAAAGTGAGACGCAGAACATTCCTGATCGGCACGGCGGGCGCCGCGGGCGCATTGGTCGTGGGCTGGTCCCTGTTGCCGCCGCGCCAGCGCCTCATCACGGCGCAGCCGCTCGCGCTGCGCGACGCGCAGGTGGCTTTGAACGGCTGGGTCAAGCTGGCGCCCGACGAGAGCGTCACGGTGATGATGAGCAAGTCCGAAATGGGCCAGGGCATCTACACCGGCCTGGCCATGTTGCTGGCGGAGGAACTCGACGCCGACTGGGCGCAGGTGAAGATCGAGCAATCCCCGATAGACAAGATCTACAACAACCTCGCCAGCGTGGTCGACGGTCTGCCGTTTCACCCGGATGACGAGGGCAGTATCAAGCGCGTCGCCGGCTGGCTGACGGCAAAGACCATGCGCGAAATCGGGGTCATGATGACCGGCGGTTCCTCCAGCATCAAGGATCTGTGGCTGCCGATGCGCGAGGCCGGCGCCTCGGCGCGGGCGATGCTGATCGCCGCTGCGGCGGCCGAGTGGAAACTGCCGCCGGGCGAATGCCGCGCCGAAGCCGGCAGAGTGCTGCACGCTTCGGGCAGGAGCGCGAGCTTCGGCGAATTGGCCGCGCTCGCGGCGCGCCAGCCGCTGCCGGGCAAGGTCGCGCTGAAAGATCCGGCAAGCTTCAAGCTCATCGGACGGCCGCTGCGGCGCATCGAGGCCGCATCCAAAGTCGACGGCACGGCAGTGTTCGGCATCGACGTGCGCCTGTCGGGCATGCTCTATGCGAGCGTGACCATGTGTCCGACGCTGGGCGGCAGGGCGCTCGCCTTCGACGCCGCAGCCGCGGCCAAGTCGCCCGGCGTAAGCAAAGCCCTGATCGTGGAGGGCTATAACGGTGGCACGGGCGGTGTGGCGGTGATCGCCGACACCGCATTTCATGCGATGAGCGCGCTCAAGAAACTCAACGTGGAGTGGGATCACGGCGCAGGCGCAGCCCTCTCCAGCGAGGGAGTCTACCGCCAGCTGTCGCAGACGCTGGAGGGCGACGCCGGGTTCGCCTATTACAGACAGGGCGACGTGGATGCGGCGCTTGCCTCCGCGGCGAAGACGATCAGCGCCGAGTACCGCGCACCCTACCTCGCGCACGCGGCACTGGAACCGGTGAACTGCACCGCGCAGTTCAAGGACGGCGCGGCCATAGTGTGGGTCTCGACCCAGGTGCCAGGCCTCGCGCGCAGCGCAGCGGCGAAGGCGCTGGGCATCGCGGCGGAAAAAGTCGATGTGCGGGTACAACTGCTGGGCGGCGCCTTCGGCCGGCGGCTGGAGGCGGATTACGTGGCGCAGGCGGCGGTGATCGCGCGCGAGGCGGGCGGTGCGCCGGTGCAGACCATCTGGACGCGCGAAGAGGACATGGCGCACGATTTCTATCGCCCGGCCTGCGTGTCGCGCTTCAAGGCCGGATTCGACGCGGCGGGCAATCTGACCGCCTGGCACAACACGTCTGCGGGGCAGGCGATCGTGCCGCAGGTCCTGCAACGCAACTTCGGCCTGCCCGGTGCGGGGCCCGACAAGACCGCCGCCGAAGGCGCGTTCGACCAGCCCTACGAATGGCCGAATGCGCGCATCGGCCACGCGATCGTCGATCTGCCGCTGCCGGTGGGCTTCTGGCGCTCGGTCGGCCATTCGCACCAGGCTTTCTTCAAGGAATGCTTCATCGACGAAGCGGCCGCTGCCGCAGGCAAGGATCCCGTGGCGTTTCGCGCTGCTTTGCTTGCGCGCCATCCGCGCCACCTGCACGTGCTGCAGCGTGCGGCCGAACTCGCCGCTTGGGGCCAGGCGTTGCCGAGCGCGGCCGACGGCGGCAAGCGCGCGCGCGGCGTGGCGCTGCACCAGTCTTTCGGCTCGGTGGTGGCCCAGGTGGCGGAAGTCTCAGTCGCGCCGGACCAGCGCATCCGCGTGCACCGCGTGGTGTGCGTGGTCGATTGCGGTTTGCCGGTCAACCCGGCGTTGATCCGGCAGCAGATGCAAGGCGGCATCGTGTTCGGCCTGTCGGCCGCGCTGTACGGCGAGATCAGCATCGTCAAAGGCCAAGTGCAGCAGGGCAATTATCACGACTACCCGGTGCTGCCCATGGCCGAATGCCCGGTGATCGAGGTCGACATCATCCCCAGTCGCGAACACCCCGAAGGCGTGGGCGAGCCGGGAACGCCGCCGATTGCGCCGGCCGTGGCGAACGCGGTATTCGCGCTTACCGGCCAGCGCTTGCGCGCGCTGCCGCTGAAGCTGGCCTGAACTGATTCCGGTTGCCGCTATCGGCGCTTGCGCGGCTAGGCGTCCCGGCGGCTTGCCGGGTTCGTGCGCAACTGCTCGACCAGCGCTTTGCATGCCTGGCCGGTCCTTACGCCTAGTTCAATGGCGAGGGCGTTGGCGTGGCTGATGATGCCGTCGTCGAGCGTGCTTCTGGCTTCGCCGATGCGGGCGCTGGCGTGCGACACGGTGCACGCCGCGAGTTCGTTCGATTGGAGGAAGGCGAGAGAGGCCAGACCCGCTGCGTCCTTGCCCACCCCTGCGTCGTTGAACACGGAGAGCCAGGGGCGCGCGGCGAGCGCATAGCGCGCCGAACTGATGCCGCCGTGCGAGCCGCTGACTGCGATGCAGCCCTTGTCCTTGGCGCCGAGTTCGGTAATGGAATCGACGATGCGCAAATCGACCATGGAGCGATTGTAATGCACAAGGTCAAGTGTCACTTCGCCGAAGGCCGCTTCGGTTCCCGCGCCCGTATCGGTAGAATGTGCGCCACCATGAAAAAATTGATCTGCCTGCTATTCGCAGCGTGCCTGGCCCTGGTGTTCGTCCCCGCGCAGGCGCAGAAGGCATCCCTGTTCGACGCGGTGGCCGAAGGCGACCTGCAAGCGGTTGAGCGCCTGATAGCCGCGGGGGCAGGCGTCAACGCGCGCAACGCGGAAACCGAAACGCCGCTCTATCTGGCCGCGGAGAAGGGGTATATCGAGATTGCGCGCGTGCTGCTGCGCGGCGGGGCGAACGTGAAGATTTCGACCGCGAACGGCGAGACGGCGCTGCACGCCGCGGCGCTCGGCGGCGAAGCGGGCCTGTTGCTGCTGCTGCTCGAGCAGGGCGCCGAAGTGAACCGCGCCAACGGCGACGGCGAACGGCCCTTGTTCTGGGCGGCCGCGGCCGGAAACGGCCGGGCGGCCAAGCTTCTGCTGGACCGCGGCGCCGACATCAATGCCGTGGACCAGCGCGGCAACAGCGCACTGCACGGCGCCGCCGACGGCGGACATGAAGCCGTTGTGGTGCTGCTGCTCGCACACAGAGCGATCCGGGAATACAGGAACGTGGCCGGCGACAGCGCGCTCGATATCGCACGCAAGCGCGGCCACGCCGATATCGTGGCGAAACTGCAGGCGAGCGCTCCATGAGGGGAACGCCTCCTCGGGTTGGATCGCGCTTCAGCGTGCCTTGATCGCGGCCGCGGCAAACAGGCCCCAGGCGGCGATAAAGGCCACGCCCCCCAGCGGCGTGATCATGCCCAGCCAGGTCACGCCGGTCAGGGCGAGCAGGTAGAGGCTGCCCGAGAACAACACGATACCTGCGAGCATGGCCCAACCGGCGCGCAGGAGGTGGACGGATTCAGGCAGGCGGAACGCGGCCAGGCCGGCCAGGATCAGGCCGAGCGCGTGATAGAAGTGATACTCGACGCCCGTCTTGTATACCGGCAGCAACTCCGGCGCGATGCGCGTCTTCAGGCCGTGCGCGCCGAAGGCGCCGAGCGCGACGGCAAGCAGCGCCGCGATGCAGCCGATTGCGAGGAACAGCCTGGCGGTGCGGGGCATGCTCTACCCTTTGCGTTTGATTGAATACGATTGAAGACCGGCCTGCATTCTGCGGCGCATCGGCCGGCGCCGCAATCGCCCTGCGCTTGGATGGGGTGTTTCGTGGCAAAATGGCCGCATGAACGACGTCACTCAATTGCAGCAAAAGGTTGGCCAGGAAGTCGGCGTGTCGCCCTGGTTTCAGATCGCCCAGGAACGCATCGACCAGTTCGCCGGCGCCATCGTCGATCCGCAGTGGATCCATATCGACCCCGAGCGCGCGAAGCGCGAGTCGCCCTATGGCGGCACCATCGCGCACGGATTTCTCACCCTGTCGCTGCTGTCGCACCTGCTGGAGACGGCGCTGGACATGAGTAAGCTGAAAATGGGCGTCAATTACGGGCTGAACCGCGTGCGCTTCACCGATGCGGTACCCGCCGGATCGCGCATCCGCGGGCGCTTCGTGCTCAACAGTCTAGAAAACATCAAAGGCGGCTCGCAGCTCACCTGGGCCGTGACCGTCGAGCGCGAGGGATCGGACAAGCCGGTCTGCGTCGCGGAATGGGTGACGCGGCAATACGGCTGACGCCCGGATAGCGTCCGCGCGCAAACGACCTCTCAACCGCAAGGCGAGAGAGGCGGCAGGGAGGGATCATGCAGGATCGCCATTTCAAGCACTGGCCCGTCGGCGTGCCCAGACAGTTCCCGCTGCCCGAGACCAGCCTCTGCTACAACCTCGAAGTCGCCGCCACGCGCTATGCGCGCAAGACGGCGATTTACTTCTATGGCAGGGAACTCTCATTCGCCGGGCTCAAGGCGCAGGCGGACGCTCTAGCGGGTTACCTGCAGCAGGACTGCGGCGTGCGCCGCGGCGACCGCGTCCTGCTCTACATGCAGAACAGCCCGCAGTTCGTCGTCGCCTATTACGCCGTCCTGCGCGCCGACGCGGTGGTGGTGCCGGTCAATCCCATGAATCTGACCGAAGAGTTGAGGCACTACGTGTCCGACTCCGGGGCCGCGCTGGCGATCTGCGGCCAAGAGTTGTTGCCGCGCATCGTGCCGCTGCTCTCGACCCCTGGCCTCGCGCGCATCATCGACGCGAGGTACGCCGACTACATCGATGCGGCGAGCGATCTGCCGCTGCCGGATTTCTTCGGGCTGCCGGCGCCTGCACCCGCCCCCGGTGTCGTTGCCTGGGGCGAAGCGCTGGCCGCCGCGCGCGTGCCCGGACCGCATCTGGCCCTGCCGGACGACCTCGCCTGCATGCCCTATACCTCGGGCACGACGGGCAACCCCAAGGGCTGCATGCACACCCACCGCACGCTGATGGCCACGACCGCGCTCGCCGGCGTCTGGTCGCGCGGCTCCCCCGACGACGTCACGCTCGCGGTGGTGCCGTTTTTCCACATCACCGGAATGCAGATGCTGATGAACGGCAGCATCTACCTCGGCGCCGGGATCGTGGTGATGACGCGCTGGGACAGGGAAGTCGCGTTGACGCTGATCCGGCGCCATCAAGTGAGCAACTGGATCAACATTCCGACCATGGTGATCGATCTGTTTGCCAGCCCGAACCTGCGCGCGGACAGCCTGAAGAGCCTGCGCGGCATCACCGGCGGCGGCGCGGCGATGCCCGAAGCGGTGGCAAAGCGCCTGTACGATCTCACCGGGCTCGAGTTCTGCGAAGGCTACGGGCTCACCGAAACCGCGGCGCCGACGCATATCAACCATCCCAGCCGACCCAAACGCCAGTGCCTCGGCATCCCTACCTGCAATACGGACGCGCGCATCGTCGATCCCGTCACTTTGAAGGAACTGGGCGTCGGGGAGACCGGCGAGATCATCGTCTGCGGCCCGCAGGTCTTCACCGGGTACTGGAACAATCCTGAGGCGACCCGGGCAGCCTTCGTTCAACACGAGGGCAGGCGCTTTTTTCGCACCGGAGATCTGGGGCGCTACGACGAGGACGGCTACTTCTTCATGGTCGACAGGCTGAAGCGCATGATCAACGCGTCCGGGCTCAAAGTCTGGCCGGCCGAGGTCGAGGCGATGATGTACGCGCATCCGGATATCCAGGAGGCCTGCGTCATCGGCGCGCTCGACGCGTACCGCGGCGAAACGGTGAAGGCGGTGCTGGTGCTCAAGGCCGCGAGCCGGGGCAGGGTGAGCGCCGAGGACATCATCGCCTGGTGCAAGGCGCACATGGCGGCCTACAAATACCCGCGCATCGTCGAGTTCGTCGACAGCCTGCCGAAGTCGGCTACTGGTAAAGTGATGTGGCGGCAACTGCAGGAGCGGGAGTCGGCAAAGGCAGGGTCTTGAGCCGCGCGTCCCGTTCTTTCCTCTCGCGCACTTTGCGCGCGAGTTTTCATCGAATCAGCACCGGGACCAAGCAATGACACAGCGATGGATACAGCGCCCGCCGGGCTCCAACTGGGGCGACTTCGGACCGGACGATCAGCGCGGCCGTATGAATCTGGTCACGCCTGAAAAAGTCCTGCAGGGCGTGGCGGAAGTCAAAACGGGCAGGCGCTTTTGCCTGTCGCTGCCGCTGGATTACCCGGGAGGCAGCGTGATCAACCCGCGCCGGCGGCCGCCGCGGCGTTTCGCCACGGCGCGGTCCGGCCGCGTGAATTTCAATTTCCTGCTTTCCGACGATAACCCGCAGCACACCGACGTCGTCTGCGACGACGGCGTGCTGATCTGGCTGCAGTACTCGACGCAGTGGGACAGTTTCGCCCACGTCGGTTCGCAGTTCGACGCCGACGCCGACGGCGTGGCCGAAACCGTGTTCTACAACGGCTGGCGCGCGGGCGAGCACATCGTCGCGCCGCAGCACGCCGAGGTCTCGCCCTGGGGTTGTTTCGAGGGCAGCGAGGCGAAGCGTCTGGGCATAGAGAACATGGCCGAGACCTGCATGCAGGGCCGCGCGGTGATGATCGATCTGCATGCGCACTTCGGCCGCTGCCGCAAGGCGGTCGGCTACGACGAACTCATGCGGGTGATGCAGGCCGACAAGGTGGAGGTGGAGCCGGGCGACATGGTCTGCTTCTACACCGGCTGGAGCGACGTGATCATGGAAATGCGGCGCGAAGTCGACACGAAGAAGCTGGACGCGGCCTATCTCGGCCTGGACGGGCGCGACGACAAGCTGCTGCAGTGGGTCACCGACAGCGGCGCGGCGGCGCTGATAGCGGACAATTACGCGGTGGAACTGCTGCCCGCGCGCGAGGTCGACGGGCAGCATTCGGCCATGCCACTGCACGAGCATTGCCTGTTCAAGCTCGGCGTGCACCTGGGCGAGATCTGGTATCTCACCGAACTCGCGCAATGGCTGCGCGCCAACCGGCGCAACCGCTTCCTGCTGACCGCGCCGCCGCTCAGATTGCCCGGCGCGGTCGGTTCTCCCGCGACGCCGGTCGCCACGGTCTAGTCCCCGCCGGTGATACAGAATTAGCCAACGATGAAAGGTAATCCATGGAACTGAAGAACGCAGTCTGCATCGTCACCGGATCGTCCAGCGGCATCGGTGCCGCCGCTGCCGTCATGCTCGCCGGCAAAGGCGCGCACGTGGTGATCAACTACTCCAAGAGCGAAGACGCGGCGCGCGCGACGCAGAAGGCCTGCGAGGCGGCCGGCGCGGAAACTCTGCTGGTCAAGGCGGACGTGGCGCAGGACGCCGATTGCCGCCGCCTGGCCCAGGCCACGCTGGACAAGTGGGGGCGCATCGACGCGCTGGTCAACAACGCCGGCACCACCAAGTTCGTCGATCACGCCGATCTGGACGGTCTTTCGGCCGACGATTTCCTGCGCATCTATGCAGTCAATGTCGTCGCCGCGTTTCAGATGGCGCGCGCCTGCGCGCCGGCGCTGAAGCGAAGCGGGCA
Organism: uncultured Enterobacteriaceae bacterium; assembly: GCA_964400745.1. Classification (GTDB taxonomy): domain Bacteria; phylum Pseudomonadota; class Gammaproteobacteria; order Burkholderiales; family SG8-39; genus 2-12-FULL-64-23. The sequence continues at coordinate 12,404 of CAYNVY010000084.1, forward strand.
CGGCGCCGTGGTCAACGTTTCATCCCGCGCGGGGACGCATGGCGTGGGCTCCTCCATCGCCTACGCCGCTTCCAAGGGGGCGCTGAACACGTTGACGCTGTCGCTCGCGCGCGCGCTCGGTCCGGAGATCCGGGTGAACGCGGTCTGTCCCGGCTTCATCGACACGGAGTGGATGCACCAGCGCTTCGGCGAGCGCTTCGATGCGGCCCGGGACGCGTACTGCAGGAACACGCCGCTGGGCCGGGTGGGCCTGCCCGAGGACGTGGCCGATGCCATCGTGTGGCTGATCGAAGGCGCGCACATCACCACCGGCGAAGCGATTTTGCTCGACAGCGGCAGCCATCTGGGGGCGCCTTTGCGCAAGGCCTGAGGCGAACCATGAGGCGAACCATGAGGCAAACCATGACGCAAACCGATGCATAAGACCCTTCCCCTCGCCGGGGTGCGCGTGGTCGAATTCGTGCACATGGTCATGGGGCCGACCTGCGGCCTGGTGCTGGGCGATCTGGGCGCGGAAGTGATCAAGATAGAGCCGCTCGAGGGCGACAACACGCGCCGTCTGGTGGGGGCCGGCTCCGGCTTCTGGGCGGCGTTCAACCGCAACAAGAAGAGTCTGGCGGTGGATCTCAAATCACCTGCCGGCTTGGAGATCGTGAAGAAATTGCTCGCGACCGCCGACGTGGTGAGCGAGAACTTCCGCCCCGGCACCATGGACAAGCTGGGCCTGGGCTACTCGGAGGTGAAGGCGCTGCGGCCGGAAATCATCTACTGCTCCCTCAAGGGCTTTCTTCCCGGTCCGTACGAGCAGCGCACGGCGCTGGACGAGGTGGTGCAGATGATGGGCGGCCTCGCCTACATGACCGGCCCCGAGGGCCGCCCCTTGCGCGCCGGCGCCTCGGTAAACGACATCATGGGCGGCATGTTCGGCGCCATCGCCATCCTCGCCGCGCTGCACGAAAGGAAAAGCACCGGCCGCGGCCAGTTCGTGCAGAGCGCCCTGTTCGAGAACAACGCGTTCCTGGTGGCGCAGCACATGATGCAATTCGCTGTCACCGGCAAGCCGGCCGCGCCCATGCCCAACCGGCTCTCCGCCTGGGCGATCTACGAAGTCTTCGACACCGCCGACGGCGGACAATTGTTCGTCGGCGTGGTGAGCGACACGCAATGGAAAGTGTTCTGCGAGCGTTTCGGCATGCAGGAACTCGCCGCCGACACCTCGCTCGCCACCAACAATCAGCGGGTGCAGGCGCGCGAACGCCTGCTGCCGCTGGTGCGCGCGCGTTTCGCGCGCATGAGCAAGGCGGAACTGATCACCGCCTGCGAAGCGGCCGGCCTGCCCTATGCGCCCATCGTCAAGCCGCAGGAGTTGTTCGACGATCCGCACCTGAACGCGTCCGGCGGATTCGCCGAGGTGACCCTCCCCGACGGCCGCAGGGTGAAAACGCCCGCGCTGCCCTTCGAAATGGACGGCCGGCGCTTTGGCGCCGAGCTCGACGTGCCGGCGCTGGGCAGCCACAGCCGTGATCTGCTGGCGGAACTCGGCTACGGCGCTGCAGCGGTCGAGCAGTTGCTGCGCCAGGGGGTGATCGGCGCCGGCGGCGGGCAGGATAACTCGGGAGCGCCCTGAACCCCGGGGCTTGCATTCTGCCTCTGTCGCACCCATGTAAAATAGCGCGATGGCGGAATCGGTTACTTTGTTCGTTTTGGCGGCGCTGGTGTGGCTGTGGTTCGACAGCATGCGCGCGCGCGAACGCGCCCTGGTCCTGGGCAAGCGCAGCTGCGAGCGCGACGGCCTGATCTTCCTCGACGAGACGGTGGAATGCGTGTCGCTGCGCCTGGCGCGCAACGACGACGGCCGCGTGGTTCTGCGCCGCACCTATGGCTTCGAATTCAGCGACACCGGCAACAACCGGCGCAGCGGCAGCGTGGTGATGCTCGGCGGCGAGGTCGAGTCGCTCTACACCGAACCCTATTTGATCCAATGAGCAAATGGGTCGAGGGGTGCGTCGTCTCGCAGAAGCACTGGGCGGGGCAGCTGTATTCGCTGCGGGTCGAGGCGGAACTGGCGCCGTTCCAGGCCGGGCAGTTCGCCAAATTGGCGCTGGCCGTGGACGGCGAAATGCTCGGGCGCCCCTATTCCTTCGTCAACGCTCCAGACGAGCGACCCTACGACTTCTACTATGTTGCGCTTCCCGGGAACCCGCTGACGCCGCGCCTGTGCAAGCTGGAGCCCGGCGACAGCATCTATCTGACGCCGCAGGCATCGGGTTTCCTTACCCTGAGCGAAGTGCCGCCGGGGGAGCATTTGTGGCTGCTCGCTACCGGCACCGCCCTCGGGCCTTTCCTGTCCATCCTCAAGACCGAAGCGCCCTGGCAGCGATTCGAGCGAGTCGTCCTGGTGCACGCGGTGCGCCACGCCGAGGAGCTGAGTTACCAGGATCAGATCGGTGCCATGCTGGAAAAGCACGCCGGGAAATTCGCATTCGTGCCCGTGGTCAGCCGCGAGAAGACCGAGTTTGCCCTGAGCGGACGCATCCCGAAGGCGATTCTCGAAGGACAACTGGAGGCGCGGGCCGGCACGGCGCTGAGCGCGGATGCGTCGCGCTTGATGGTCTGCGGCAATCCGGAAATGGTTGCCGATACGGTCCGCGCCTTGCAGCAGCGCGGCCTGAAGAAGCACCGCCGGCGCGATCCCGGGCAGATCAGCGTCGAAAATTACTGGTAAGGATCGCGATGCGACGCCTGCTGAGATTCGCATTGGTGCTGCTCGCCTTGACCGGGCTCGCCGGCTGCAGCGGGCTGCGCCTTGCGTACAACAACGCCGATGTCGTCGCGCGCTGGATGGCGGACGACTATTTCGCGCTCGAAGGCGAGCAGCAGGAGGATTTCAGGGCGCGCCTGGCGGGCTTTCACGCCTGGCATCGCGGCGAGGAGTTGCCGCGCTACAGCACGCTGTTGACCACTGCGGGACAAAAGCTCGCGGACGGGCTTACAGTGCATGAGCTCACCTGGGCATGGGACAGCGTCTGGGGACGCTATCGCCGCATGGCGGCTCAGGCGGCGCCGGAGCTGGCGCTGGTGCTGCCTACGCTGACGCCGGCGCAGATCGATCGCCTGGAAAAGCGCTTCGCCGAATCGCGCGTGGATTTCGCCAAGAAGTACCTCAAGGGCAGCGAGACGGAGCAGCGTGAGCGGCGCGACAAGCGCAATCTCGAACTGATGCGCGAATGGTTCGGCGACCTCGCCGACGAGCAGGAATCGCAGATCAGGCGGGCCAGCGCCCGACTGCCGCTGCTCTATGCGCTGCGCCTGCAAAACCGGCAAAGGCGGCACGGCGAGTTCGTCGCGCTGCTTAAAACCCATCAGACCCCGTTGGAACTCGAACCCAGGCTGCTGCACTGGCTGACCAATTGGGAGGAAGGCGCAGCGCCCGAATACCGGCGCCTGTCGGACCTGCATCGGGACCTGTATATGCAGATGCTGCTCGAGTTGGATCGCACGCTCACCCCGGTGCAGCGCAGGCATGCCGTGATGCGCCTGAACGAATATGCAGAAATACTCGCCGCGCTCGCGGTGCGAGGCAAGCCGCCCCGCCCGGGGTCCTGAACCCGGGGCAAGCCATGACCCGCGACATACTGCATTTTTCGCACGCCAACGGCTTTCCCGCCGATTGCTACCACAAGTTCCTCGGCTATCTGGCGCCGGATTTTCGCATCAGCCGCATCAATTGCATCGGTCACGATCCTGCCTATCCGGTGACCGACAGCTGGCCCCACCTGGTGGCGCAATTGATCGACCACCTGGGCGCGCATTGCCGCGCGCCGGTGGTCGGCGTGGGGCATTCGCTGGGCGGTTATCTTACGTTCATGGCGGCGGTGCAGCGGCCGGAACTGTTCAAGTGCATCATCCTGCTCGATGCGCCCATCATCGGCTATTTCAAAGGCACGGCTTTCGGCATGCTGAAGCGCCTGGGCCTGGTCGATCGCATTACGCCGGCCCACGCCACGCGCGACCGGCGGCGCGACTGGCCCTCGGTGGAGGAGATGATCGCGCATTTCCGGCGGCGGAAGATATTCCGTCATTTCGACGCCGATTGCCTGCGCGATTACGCGGCGCTGGGTACGTCTGCGCAGGGCGCGGGGGTGCGCCTGCTGTTCGATCCGGAAATCGAATACCAAATCTACCGCAGCGTTCCGCACGACCTGGTCTACTACTGCAACCGGCTCAAACTGCCCGCCGGTTTCATCGGCGGGCGCCATTCGGATGTGTTGCGCCAGGTCGGCCTCGCGCACACGCGCCGCAGCTTCCGCGTCAAACGCATCGAGGGCGGACACCTGTTCCCCTTCGAGCGGCCGCAGGCCGCGGCCGAGGCAGTGCGCCACCTCGCTGCCGAGCTGCTGGGTCGGAGCGAATCCGCCTAGCGGCCGTTCGCCCGCGCAGAAACGACAAGGGCGGCCCCAGGCCGCCCTTGTCGTTCATGACTGATAAAGATTTACGACAGGTGCTTGCTGACCAGCTTGGTCATTTCGAACATCGACACCTGCTTCTTGCCGCC
>CAYNVY010000085.1:0-16905 GCA_964400745.1 uncultured Enterobacteriaceae bacterium
GTACTGATCAAGGCCTCGGCCGGCGGTGGCGGCAAGGGCATGCGTATCGTCGAAAAGTCAGCGGATTTCGCGGCGGCACTGGCCTCCTGCCAGCGCGAATCCAAGGCGAGCTTCGGCGACGAACGCGTGCTGCTGGAAAAATACCTGACGCGCCCGCGCCACATCGAGATCCAGGTGTTCGCCGACACCCGGGGCGACGCGCTCTACCTGTTCGAGCGCGACTGTTCGGTGCAGCGGCGGCATCAGAAGGTGCTGGAAGAGGCGCCCGCCCCGGGCATGAGCCAGGCGCGGCGCAACAGCATGGGCGAGGCCGCGGTCGCGGCGGCCAAGGCGATCGGCTACGTCGGCGCAGGCACGGTGGAGTTCATCGCCGAGCCGGGCGTGGGCAAGAGCGCCGGCACCTTCTACTTCATGGAAATGAACACCCGCCTGCAGGTCGAGCATCCGGTGACCGAGATGATCACCGGCCTCGATCTGGTGGAGTGGCAGTTGCGCGTGGCCTGCGGTGAAGCGCTGCCGCGTACGCAGGACGAGCTTGTGATCAGCGGCCACGCGCTGGAAGCGCGCATCTACGCCGAGGACCCGGCGAAGAATTTTCTGCCGTCGACCGGGCGCATCACCCACCTCGCCACGCCGGCAGAATCGCGCCACGTGCGCATCGATACCGGCGTGCGCGCGGGCGACGCGATCACGCCCTTCTACGATCCGATGATCGCCAAGCTCGTCATCTGGGATACGGACCGGCCCGCGGCGCTGGCGCGCATGCGCAACGCGCTGGAACAGTTCCAGGTGGTCGGCGTCACCACGAACACGGAGTTTCTTGCGCGTCTGGTCGCCTGCGAGGCGTTCGCCACGGCCGATCTGGATACCGGCCTGATCGAGCGCAACCGCGACGTGCTCATGCCCGAGCCGCCGGTTGCGGGAGACGAGGTGCTGGCGCTTGCCGCGCTGGCCGAATTGCTGGCCATAGAGCGCCGCGCGGCCGAGCGCGCGGCGGCTTCGGGCGACCCCTATTCACCCTGGGGGGTGTGCGACGGCTGGCGCCTGAACCAGGACAACCATCACATCATGGTGTTCCGGCAGGGGGAGCGCGAGCAGGCGGTCACGGCGCATTATCGGGGCGGGCGCTTCGAACTCGATCTTCCCGGCGGCCGGCAAACGCTGACCGGCGACTGGCAGCCCGACGGCAGCCTCGCGGCCTGGCTCGAGGACAGGGTGCTGCGCGCCAACGTGGTGCGGTCAGGGCAGACGCTGGACGTATTCTTTCGCGGCGTGCGCTACCGTCTGGAGTTGCACGATCCGGCGCTGCACGAGATCGAGACCGACGCGCATGGCGGAAACCTCGCCGCGCCCATGCCGGGAAAGATCATCGCCGTGCTGACCACGAGCGGCGCCAAGGTCGCGAAAGGCACGCCGCTGGTCATTCTGGAGGCGATGAAAATGGAGCACACCATCATCGCGCCGGGCAAGGGGACGGTGAAGGAGATCCACTACAAGGTCGGCGAGCAGGTCAAAGACGGCGCCGAGCTGCTTGGATTCGAGCTGGACCAGGATTGACAAGAATTGTGAAAGTGGACGACAAATTTTCCCTCTCCCCGTCCCGCCCCCTCTCCCGCCTGGGCGGGAGAGGGCTGGGGTGAGGGTGGGGCATTCTCTATGACGCTCCCGAAGAAAGTACGCATCGTCGAAGTCGGTCCGCGCGACGGCTTGCAGAACGAAGCCGCCACGGTGCCGGCTGCGGTCAAGATCGAGTTGATCCACCGCCTCGCCGATGCCGGCCTGCCGGCGGTGGAGGTCACCGCCTTCGTTTCGCCGAAATGGGTGCCGCAGATGGCGGACAACGCCGAAGTCATGGCCGGTATCAGGAAGAAGCCGGGCGTCGCCTATCCGGTGCTGGTGCCGAACCTGAAGGGGCTGGAAGCTGCAATGGCGGCGGGCGCGGAGGAGATCGCGGTGTTCGGCGCCGCCTCCGAGGCGTTCAGCCAGAAGAACATCAACTGCTCCATCGCCGAGAGCCTGGCGCGCTTCGAGCCGGTTGCCAGGGAGGCGAAGCGACAAGGCCTCGCTGTTCGCGGCTACATCTCCTGCGTCGCGGGCTGCCCGTATCAGGGCGCGGTAGCGCCCGCTGCGGTGGCCCAGGTCGCGGCGGAACTCTACCGCATGGGCTGCTATGAAATTTCTTTGGGCGACACCATAGGCGTGGGCACGCCGGGCAAGATACAGGCGATGCTCGCGGCGGTGGCGAACGCCGTGCCCATGGAAAAGCTTGCGCTGCATTTTCACGATACCTACGGCCAGGCCCTGGCCAATCTTTATGCGGCGATGGAACTGGGCGTGGCCACCATCGACAGTTCGGTCGCGGGTCTGGGCGGCTGTCCCTACGCCAAGGGTGCCTCGGGCAACGTCGCCACCGAAGACGTGGTGTACCTGCTCAATGGCCTGGGCATAGAAACCGGCGTCGACCTCGACCGCGTGTTCGAGGCCGGGCGCTTTATCTGCGCGCAACTGAAGCGCGAGCCGAGTTCCAAAGTTGCACGAGCCATTGCGGCTAAGCGATCTTGAGGAATACCGCAGCCCTGTGCGTGGAGGACGAGGAAGTCGCCTCCCCCTGCGTCGACGTCTGCCGCATGAATGCCGCGAGCGGCCACTGCGAAGGCTGCTACCGCAGTTTGGAGGAGATCGCCTCCTGGTCGATCTACGAACCCGCTGAAAAGCGCGCCGTGCTGGCGCTGCTCCCCGCGCGCAGACCCGCGCTTTGAATCTGCCGCCGCAGATCCGGGTGCTGGAGCGCGGCTGGCTGTCCAGCAACAATATACTCATCGACGACGGCGCCGCCTGCACCCTGATCGACAGCGGCTATCACGCGCACGCCGCGCAAACGCTGCAGTTGCTGGAGCACGCACGCGGAGGCAAGCCCCTCGCACGGCTGATCAACACGCACTGCCACTCCGATCACATGGGCGGCAACGCCGCGGTGCAGCGCGCTTACGCCTGCCGCACCAGCGTGCCCGCGGGAGAAGCACCGGCCATCCTCGCCTGGGACGAACAGGCGATGATGCTCAGCTACACCGGCCAGAGCGCGGAGCGCTTCGGCTTCGACGACACCATTGCCGCCGGCGACCGGCTGCAGCTTGGCGGCCTGGAGTGGGAGGCGCTGGCGGCGCCGGGCCACGACCGGCATGCGCTGATGTTCTACTGCGGATCGGAGCGGATTCTGATCTCGGGCGATGCGCTGTGGGAGAACGGCTTCGGCCTGATTTTTCAGGAGCTGTTCGGGCAGGCGGGCGGTTTCGCCGACACGCGGGCGACGCTGGAAGCGATCTCGCGCCTGCAGATCGATACCGTGATTCCCGGTCATGGCTCGCCCTTTGGCACGGTGGAGCGCTCGCTGACAACGGCGTTTCAGCGCCTGGACGCCTACGAGCGCGAACCGGTCAAGCTCGCGCGCCACGCGCTCAAGGTGATGCTGAGTTTCTCGCTCATGATCCACGGCAGGATCGCGCTGGCCGAATTGCCGCAGTTCTTTGCAAACAGGCCGATCTACGGCGATGTCAACCGACGATTTCTAAAAGTGTCCGAAACCGAATTGAGCGACTATCTGGTGCGGGATCTGCAGCGCGCCGGGGCGCTGAAGCTCGAGGACGGTTGGCTGGTGGCGGCGTAGGCCGGAACCGTTCGGCCACCCTGAAGTTTCACGGGACACGATGCTGTGAAATAATGAATCATGAAATTTGAAGCCGACCCGGCCAAGGCCGCTCAAAACCTAAAGAAACACAAAGTGAGCTTTGAGGAAGCGGCTTCCGTATTCGGCGATTCAATGGCCTATACTTTCCCGGATCCTGACCATTCGGTTGGTGAGGAACGCTGGCTGACTTTCGGTATGTCGCGCATGGGCCGAATTCTCGCGATCATCTATACTGAGCGGCGCGGCACTATTCGATTCATCAGCGCCAGACCGGCCACGAAACATGAACGGAGCATCTATGAAGAAAGTTGAGGAAATGCGCGCGGAATATCGGCGCGAAGACCTCGGAAAAGGTGTGCGTGGCAAGCATTTTTCCGCATATGAAAAAGGCAGCAATCTCGTGCTGCTAACGCCCGAGCTGGCGAAGATCTTCCCCACAAACGAGGCCGTCAATGCGGCACTGGAGTCACTTGTCGGGATAGCTCGATCCGCCACTGGGATAACGGGTCGACCAAAGCGCCCGTTGCGCAAGCGGGCCGGCGTCTAGATCGGGCATGTAGCGCTTGATCGCGGCCTTGAATCTGCCGAAGGCGCGACTTGGACTGAAGAGGAAACCGGGGCCTGATTCTGGTGGTTCCCATAGGCAGTTTGCCCGTAAGTCCGCGCCAGCCGTGGCTTTCCGGCCTATCTGCCTTCCAGGGCAAGCACTCCGCCTAGGTTGAAGTCAGAGCCTGGCCAGGCTCAGCGCCGGGTTTCCTTGGAAGCGAGCGCCGTAATGATTTCGGCGACGGCCTGCTGCTGGCGGTCGCTGAGTTTGCGGTAGCGCCGCATCAACTCCTGCTCGGTGACATTGATGCGGTAGGCGAGGGTGCCCGCGTCCTGCGCCGCGCCTGGGTCAAGGGTGTCAATGCGAAGGGTGGATTCGGAGTCTGGTGCTGGGACGTGGCGTTTCAGCCGGCGCAGATACAGGACATTCTCGCTAAGCAAAGTTGCTAGCAATTCGTCATTCCCGTTCCTCCGATATATCGGCGAACCAAGCCCTATCATCTCATTTGCCGCGGCGTCCCCGATCTACCGAGGTGGTAAATGAACGGACCGGCGTCGGCTCGGGCTATTTTGCTCATGCGCGGCAGTGCATTCACCAAAATTGCAGCGGTGTCCTTCACCGTTACGTTACCGCCGGTGAACACAAATGCGCGGACTTTGGCCGCCTGAAGGGCAAACCGCTCCAACTGGCGATAACGAATGCGCTTGTCCCGGGTGAGAACAATCCAGCCGCGTTGTCCGGCCCGGGCAAGCCAGACTTCGTCAGGAGTGCCTCTCGGGAAGTGATCGGTCAGGCGCTCGATCAAGGCACCAGCGTCACGCAGCGCCGCAACCACCGACGCGCCGTCGAGCGACTCATCGAGAAAAAAGGTGAGCGGCTCAGGCGGCTTTGAGGTCGAGTTCGCAGCGGATAGCGTCCCAGACCGCTTCCTCGCTTGCACCGTATTCCTTCGCCAGATCGGGAACCGGATCCCCGGCTTTGAATTGTTCGGCGAGCACCGCAGTGGGAATGCCTGTCCCAGCGACGACCGGCCGACCAAACGATACGCGCGGATCGATCACCACAGTGCGCGGCTGTTCGCGCAGCGGCTGCGAGCGCATGAACGGATAGAGCTTGATCGGTACACCTTTGGCATCGCGCTCGACGCGCTCCAGGTACGCTCGGATCATGTCGGCCATCTCGACTTGTCCGTTGCGGGAGAGATTGATGATCTCACTTAGGCGTTCGACGAAAAGCTCTGCGCCTCGTGTCGCGAACTGCTCTTCCAGCAGCGGGCGCTTCGAGCCGAGCTGATCGGTCAAATACTTCAGGCCGCGCCGGATCGTGGGTAGTCCGATATGGTGCTTTCTGCGTATGGCCGTGAGCACGTAGGCTTCGACCAGGTTCGAGAACGACAGGCCCAGCATTTTCGGATCGGCTGGGCGAATAACGGCGTGGAACGGGCGTAGTTCGCCCTTGTGCGAGTATTTCTGTCCGGCGAACCAAGAGCGTAAGGTTGACGCCGGAACGCCAAGATAATGCGCCGCCTCGGGGACCGAGTACGCAGCGACGTCACGGGGATCGGTGGTGTTGAAAGTGGTCACGGCCGGTCGGTTGGAGGAGGTTGGCGTGGATTATAAGGCGATCCGACCTCAAGCGCACTTGCGCGCGCCAGGCGGCGTTGGTGAAATTGGTCGATAGCGAATTGCGCCTATACCACTTACCATTTCCAGCATTTGCCATAACACCAAGCCACGCTTCGGTTATGGCAATACTAATCTTCATAAATGAGCAATCAACCAGTGAGATATAAGGGTCTGGCTCCAGCAATCACAGCAAGCGCCTGAATGTGCCGCCGCATGGAGTTTAGATGTGCCCATGATATCCTTGTGCGCAAAGAAGAGACTGCGCCGGATCAGCCCACGCCGCAGCGTATCCCAACCGCGATTAACGAGGGGCAGGTGTCGCAAATGAAGACCGTCGAATTGCTCCAGTCGCTGTCGGACGAGCAAGTCCAGTACGTGCTGGTCGGAGGGCTGGCGGTTCAGTTGCATGGATTTCTGCGATCCACATTCGATATCGATCTGGTAGTGGCAATGGACGACGGGAATCTCTCTCGCTTCATCGACGTCGCCAGGAAGTACGGCTTGGCTCCGGTCATTCCGGTTCCTATCGACGCCCTGCGAGACGCCGGCCTGATCCAGCAATGGCACCGCGAAAAAGGCATGCTGGCATTTTCCCTGAGGGAGCCGCAGATCGGCGGCAGCGTGGTGGATGTCCTCGTGCATTCGGAAGTGCCGTTTGAAAAGCTCATGGCCGATGCGGTGGCTGGCGAATTGTTTGGCCGAAAAATATGGATAGCGTCGATCGACGATTTGCTGCTGATGAAACGCGTCGCAAATCGCCCGAAGGATCAACTCGATATTGCAGCACTCGAAAAGATCAAGCGCGGAGAAGATCCGAATGTCTGAATCCGGCGGTCGTGTGCACTCGGTAATCCCGCAGGAACTGCTGCTCAGCCGGCTGGAGCAGTTCGAACAGATGCGGGAATTTTTTATTCAGATGTGGCTGCAAAACCCGGCTTTGGCGCGGCAAGGCGGAGCCAAGGTGCAGGGTCTACTATCCCCGCTTGCAAGCGCCGATGAGGCAATTCACCGTCCATGAACACGTGCAGTCTTGCCAAAAATGGCATGTGAAAAGTCTCAGAAGCAAGACTGGTATTGATGCATGGCAATACTAATGTTATAGAATCGTGTTGCCTGACTAAGCCGTGGAGCGCTTTGGGCCAATTCCATACCTGATCATGCCGACATTGGAGATCTACCGTGAAAGAAGCCGCATGAAAACCGCAGTCGTGGTCGGCGCCCTGGGCGTGATTGGCAAGTACATCGTCGACAAGCTGGAATCCCTGCCGGACTGGCGGGTGATCGGCCTGTCGCGCCGCAAGGGCGAAGACCGCGAACGCGTGCGCTATGTTTCGGTCGATCTGCTCAAGCCCTTCGAGCCCGATTTCGGCGACGCCACGCACGTGTTCTACGCGGCGTTTCAGCCCTCCGCCGGCGAAGCGTCGGGCTACGCAGCGAACATCGCGCCGAACCGCGACATGCTGATCAATTCGGTAACGGCGATAGACAGGACTTCGCCCGGGCTGGAACGCGTGGTCCTGGTCACAGGGACCAAGTACTACGGCACTCACCTCGGGCCGTTTCGAACGCCGGCGCGCGAGACCGGCCCGCGACACGATGGCCCGAACTTCTATTTCGACCAGATCGACTGGCTGACCGCGTTTCAGCAGGGCAAGCGCTGGACCTGGAGCGAGTTGCGGCCGCAGACCCTGTGCGGTTTCGCCCCCGGCACCGCGATGAGCATCGTGCCGGTGATAGCGGTCTACGCCGCAATGATGAAACAGCTGGGACGGCCGTTCGCCTGGCCCGGCAAGCCGGGATCGGGGCGTACCGTCTATCAAGCGACCGACTCCGCGCATTTCGCCGATGCGGCGCTGTGGGCCGCGATCGAACCGCGCTGCGCCAACCAGGCGTACAACATCACCAACGGCGACTATTTCCGCTGGCTCGACCTGTGGCCGCGGCTGGCGGAGGTGTTCGACCTGCCCGTCGGCGAGCCAGCGCCGCTTTCGCTGACCGAATTCATGGCCGACAAGGCGCCGCTGTGGGATGCGATGGTGGCGCAGCACGGGCTCAAGCCGTATCGCTTCGACGAGATCGCCGCCTGGCCCTTCGGCGATTACGTGTTCAACACCACCTGGGACGTGATGACCAACGTGACCAAGTCGCGGCAGCACGGATTTCACGCCGTCGTCGACAGCGAGGAGATGTTCGTGCGGCTGCTCAGGCGCTTCCGCGAAGAGCGCATCGTGCCGTGATGCCGGCGCAAAGGGCGCGAGATCGGACCTTCTACTGCACTTGATAGTCGTTTTCGACCGTCGTTCTCAACTGCCGTTCTCATTTTGGACAAGTCAGTGCTGAAGCGGTAGTATTTGCCGGTGGCGTCACTTGAGCGAGTCGATTGCAACTTCCGATGTCGCCGCAGCATTTTTTCAGTTCCGTACGTCAGTCAAATTGCAGGAGTTTGCAGCAATGCCTCTAGCCGGAAAAGGAATGCTCATCACGTCGATGGATGTCGAAGCCGCCGACGAGCAGGAATTCAACGTCTGGTACGACCGCGAGCATCTCGCCGAGCGGGTCGCGATCGACGGCTTTCTCGAAGCGCGGCGCTGGATCGCCGACAAGGCGAGCCCCAAATACTTCTGCACCTATTCGACCGCGGCCTTCGAGGACTTGAGCAGCCCCGCCTACAAGAAGGCGCTGGCCAACCAGACCGCATGGTCGACGAAGAACATTTCAGGCTTCAAGAACATGATTCGCGCGGTCGGGCGCATCACCGCGAGCCGCGGAGTGGGACGGGGCGGGGCGCTGTGCGTGGTGCGGCTGCGCCCCGAGGCGGGGAGCGCGGAGGCGCTGCGGACCAAGGTGCGCGAATTGATGGATCCGGGCATGCTTCCGGGCATCATTTCGCTGCACCTGATCGAAAGCGACCCGCAGCTCTCGAAATCGCTCACCGAGCCGGACAAGCCTAACCCGGGGGCGGGGGACTGGTTCCTGCTCGTCGAAGGCACTGATTCTTCGGCCGTGCGTGCGCTGGCCGAGGAGCGCTTCAAGAATACCGGCGCCACTGTCGTCTCCAGCGGTACCTACAGCCTTATGTGGGATCTCGGCAAGAGCGATCTCTAGCCGGTTCCCTGTGCGCAGTCGAAACAACGGACATCACCGATAACGACCACCACGAAGGAGCATCATGAAACCAAACCTGAAAGCTATCCTGACCGCCGCCGGCGTAGCGACGGTACTGCTGGCGAGTTCTGCGGCCTTTGCCGAAAAGTGGAACCTGCCGACACGCTCGAACGAGCGCAACTACCACACGCGCAACATTCTGCAGTTTGCGGAAGAAGTGAAGAAAGGTACCGACGGCAAGGTCGAGATCGTGGTGCATCCGGAGGACTCGCTGACCAAGCAGCCCGAGGTCAAGCGCGCGGTTCAGACCGGCCAGATACAGATCGGCGAGTTCCTGATGTCCCTGCACTCGAACGAGGCCGCATTGTTCGGCGTTGACGCCGTGCCCTTCCTTGCTACCAACAATGCCGCAAGCACGAAACTGCTGAAAGTGGTGCGTCCGCTGATCGAGGACAGGCTGAAGAAGCAGGGAATGCGGCTTCTGTTTGCCGTGCCCTGGCCTGCCAACTCGTTCTACGCCGGCAAGGAGATCAAATCGACGGCAGACTTCAAGGGCGTGAAGTTCCGTGCGTTCAATCCGGTGACCGGGCGTCTGGCCGAGCTGATGGGCGCGGTGCCGGTGACGGTGCAGCAGTCCGAGGTGCCGCAGGCGTTTTCCACCGGCGTAATCCAGGCGATGATCACCTCGCCCGCGACGGGCGTGGACACGCAGGCCTGGGACTTCGTCAAGTACTTCTACGAAGTCAAGGCGATGACGCCGTGGAATATCACGGTCGTCAACGAGCGCGCGTTCGGCCGGCTGGATCAGAAGTCGCAGGACGCGATCCTCGCCGCGGCCAAGGTCGCCGAGGAGCGCGGCTGGAAGATGCAGGCCGAGGAGACCGGCAAGCTCATCGACACCCTGAAGGCCAAGGGCATGCAGGTGCGCCAGCCCAGCCCCGAACTGATGGTCGAACTGAACAAGATAGGCGATCAGCTGATCGCCGAGTGGTCCAAGGCCGCCGGCGAGGACGGGCCGAAAGTGCTGGAACAGTACCGCAAAGCGAACTAAGCCGGACATGCATTTTCTCTACGCGGCGGGGGCCGTCCTCGCCGCGATCTTCATGGTGCTGATCGCGGCGCTCACGCTGTTTCAGGTGATCGGGCGCATGGTGGGTGCGGCCGTGCCGGACGCCGGCGAACTCGCCGGCTACGCCATGGCTGCGAGCATCTTTCTCGCGCTGGCGCATACCTTCCGCAGCGGCGGCCACATCCGCGTCAATCTGCTGCTGGCTCACGTTCGACCGGGCATCAGGCGTGTCTTCGAGTACTGGTGCCTGGGCGCTCTGGCGATCGTCGGCGGTTTGTTCGCTGTATTCGCTTCCAAGCTCGTGTACGACTCCTACTCCTTCGGCGATGTGTCTACCGGCATGATGTCGGTGCCGCTGTGGATACCGCAGATTTCGATGGCGCTGGGCGCGATTCTGCTCGAGATCGCGGTGATCGAGGAGTTCGTCCACGTAGTTCGAGGGAACCAACCCCGCTACCAGCGCGCCGAAGACGGCGACGCGTTTACCGAGTAGAAACAGGTATGGATCCGCTGCTCTACAGCCCTATTCTCGCGGCGACCCTGCTGCTGCTGCTCGCCTCCGGACTATGGGTCGCGGCTTCGCTCATCGTCGTCGCCTTCGTCGGGATGCTGCTCTTCGCCGACGCGCCGATCGATCTGGTGATGCCCTCGACGATCTGGGGCGCGGTCAGCAGCTGGACCCTGACCGCGCTGCCGCTGTTCGTGTGGATGGGCGAGATTCTGTTCCGCACCAAGCTCGCCGACGATTTGTTCAAGGGCCTCGCGCCCTGGACCACCGGACTGCCCGGCCGGCTCATCCATGTGAATGTGATCGGCTGCGGCATCTTCGCCGCGGTCAGCGGCTCTTCCGCCGCCACCGCCGCCACGGTGGGGCAGATGTCCTTGCCGGAACTGAAGCGCCGCGGCTACGACGAGCCGGTCAGCATAGGCTCGCTCGCAGCCTCCGGCACGCTGGGACTGCTGATCCCGCCCTCGATCATCATGATCGTCTACGGCGTGTCGGCAAACGTTTCCATCGCGCGCCTGTTTCTCGCCGGCGTCCTGCCCGGCATCATGATGATGGCGCTGTTCATGGCCTACATCATGATCTGGGCGCTGCTGAACAAGGACAAAATGCCTCCGCCCGAACCGTCGCTGCCGTTCATGGAGAAGGTAAAGCGGCTGCACCTGCTGGTGCCGACGGTGCTGCTGATCATGGCCGTCATCGGATCGATCTATACCGGGGTCGCGACTGCGACGGAAGCCGCGACGCTCGGCGTGGTCGGCTCGCTTCTGGTCGCCTTGTTTTCCGGCAGCCTGACCTGGGACAACTTCAAGGTGAGCCTCTACGGCGCGACGCGCACCTCCTGCATGATCGGTTTCATCATCGCGGCGGCGGCGTTTCTGTCGGTGGTGATGGGTTATGCCGGCATTCCGCGCGCGCTCGCGAGCTGGATCGGGACTTTCAATCTCTCCGCTTACGGGCTGATCTTCGCGCTGACCATCCTGTTTCTGATCCTCGGCTGCTTTCTCGACGGGATCTCCATGATCGTGCTCACCACGGCGGTGATCATGCCCATGGTCGAGGCGGCGCGCATCGACCTGATCTGGTTCGGCATATTCATCGTGCTCGTGGTCGAGATCGCGCAGATCACGCCGCCGGTGGGATTCAACCTGTTCGTGGTGCAGGGGCTCACCGGGCGCAACATTTTTTACGTGGCGAAAGCGGTGCTGCCGTTCTTTTTTGCGCTCTGCCTGGGCGTCGTGATCATCACCATCTACCCCGAGATCGCGACCTGGCTGCCGAAAACCATGTTCAGCGCCCGCTGACCGCGCTCGCATTCCAACTCAATTCTCACTCAGGCGATCAATCCATGTCACAGCTCGATTTGACCTTGCTGCCCGTGCATCAACTATCGCAGGAGATCATGGCGCGGCGCCTGTCGCCCGTCGATCTCACCGAAGCCTATCTGGCGCGCATCCAGGCGAAGGAGCCCAAGCTGCAGGCCTTCGTCGAAGTCTATGCCGACGACGCGCGGCTCGCGGCACGCGCCGCCGAGCAGGCGATACGCTCGGGCCATGCGGTCGGGCCGCTGCACGGCATTCCCATCGCCTTGAAAGATCTGATCGAGCTCGAGGGCAGGATCACCACCGGCGGCTGCGAGGCATGGAAGGCGCGCAAGTCGCAGCACAGCGCAAGCCTGGCCAGTCGCTTGATCTCGCAGGGCATGATAGTGCTCGGCAAAACGCACACGGTGGAGTTCGCCATGGGCGGCTGGGGCACCAACACGGTTCGCGGCACACCCTGGAACCCCTGGGACCCGAAGCGCAAGCGCACGCCGGGCGGTTCGAGCAGCGGCTCGGGCGTCGCCGTTTCCGCCGGGCTCGCGCCCTGGGCGGTAGGCACGGACACCGGCGGCTCGGTGCGCCTGCCCGCCTCCTGGTGCGGCATCACCGGTCTCAAGACCACCATCGGGCGCGTCAGTACCTATGGCGTGCTGCCGCTGAGTCCGACCCTGGACACGCCCGGCCCGATGGCACGCTCGGTCGAGGATGCCGCGCTGCTCTACTGCGCCATGCAGGGCGCCGACCCGCTGGATGCGCGCACCGTGCGCCTGCCTTACGTCGATCCGATGCCCGGTCTGAAGCGCGGCGTGCGCGGCCTGCGGCTTGCGCGCATGCCCGAGTCCGAGCGGCAGCACGCTTCGGCCGAGGTGCTCGCCGCGTATGACGCATCGGTCGCGGAACTGGAGCGTCTGGGCGCGGAAATCGTATCGCTCCAGCTTCCATTCAGCTTTGCCGACGTGGCGGCGTTCAATCTGCGCATCATGGCGGCGGAGAGCTACGCCATCCTGCACGAGATCATAGACGACGCGAGCGCCCCGCTGGATCCGGACGTGCGCCCGCGCATCGCCGGCGGCCGCAGCATCACGGCGCAGGCCTATATCGAGGCGCTGCAGGTGCGCGAGGCGATGAAGCTGAAATTCGCGGCGGCGCTGGATGGCATAGACGCGCTGCTCACGCCGACGACCATGACCACGGCGCTACCGCTGGAAGAGGTGGATCAGTCCAAAGCGCCGGCACACTACACGCGCTTCGGCAATTTTCTCGACCTCTGCGCGCTATCGCTTCCGAACGGTATCGGGGCGGGCGCATTGCCGACTTCACTGCAGATCGTCTGCCGCGCCTACGATGAGGCGACCGCGCTGCGCATCGGTTGGGCCTATCAGAACGCCACCGATTGGCATCTGCGCCGGCCGCCGGAATAAGCCGCGGTTTCATCGCGGCAATTCTACCGCGCTAGGGCTTGAGGACCTTGGCGATATCCGGTGCGGGGGACTTGATTTCGACGAAGAGCGTTTCCTCCAGCGCCTCGACGCTGTGGGGAACAGAAGCCGGATGGCGACCCACGTCGCCCGGCCCGAGAACGACTGTTTCGCCGCCGACGACGGTTTTGACTTTTCCCCTGACGACGTAGAGCAGCGATTCGTGCCCGTGCGCGTGGATCGCCGAGGCGACGCCCGGCTGTAGATGGACTTCCATGAGCGACATGTGCTCGCCGCGCAGAAGGGGCTTGATATGGAACGCGCCCCCTGTGGTAGATGCGCCTTCTATGGACCGGATCGCCAATGCGTCGACACCGGCATTCTTCGCGTAGTTCACGGGCATTCCCCTCAAAAGGCTAATGTACCTTCTTTTCGGCGCGCCAGCGCCGGCCTGTGCCGCTGCTGCCCTGCATCGTGTCGCCGTATACGCGGCCGAAGAACTGGATGGGTGGCGCAGGACGCCGGGTTCCATCGATCACGGCAAAGCGGATTTCGGCACCCCGCAGGTGCGCGCTCTGCAGCAGGGTCCGCCCGCCCCCGCCCC
The DNA here is from genome assembly GCA_964400745.1 of uncultured Enterobacteriaceae bacterium. Lineage (GTDB taxonomy): Bacteria > Pseudomonadota > Gammaproteobacteria > Burkholderiales > SG8-39 > 2-12-FULL-64-23. Next base: position 13,881 of record CAYNVY010000085.1, read on the forward strand.
CACCTGATTGTCTTGCGATTCCGGAAAGCTCCTGGAAGCGCTGGGCGAATTCGATCTCCAAGGCTTCGCCGGAGTCCTCGAACCGCAGATTCCAGGAACCGGCGGCTTTGGCGGGCACGATCCAGAGATAGGCCGTACTCGCCTGCACCGGCATCACCGGCTTGTTCAGCCCTTCCAACACGATCCTGGCATCGGGCTGCCACTCGCCCATGTCCCAGTCGTGCGACACCACGCGGGTGCCGGGTCTGAGTTCCAGGATGCGTGGCCGCAGCTGCAGATTCACCGCGGGCAAGAGGTACATGGTGATCACAGTGGCCTCGCGCAGGTCGGTTTCGAACAAATCGCGCGCGTAGAACTGCGCGCGATCGGCTACGCCGGCTTTGCGCGCCGCCTCGTTGCTGGCGTCGACCAGTGTGGGATCGATTTCGACGCCGAAGCCGCGCGCACCGCGTTTTTGCGCGGCGGCGATGACGATGCGTCCGTCGCCCGAGCCGAGGTCGATCAGGAAATCATCCGGGCCGACTCCGGCCAGGTCCAGCATCTTGTCGACTACCGATTGCGGGGTGCGGATGTAGGGGACTTCTTCCCCCAGGGGATTTTGCGCGTGCGCTCCCGCGACCAGGCACGCACACAGCGCAAGAGCGAGCAAGCAGCGCCGCAGCATCTGCGCTAAGCGCCCTTCTTGCCGCGCGGAATCGGCTTGCCGCTGTCGCGCCACTGCACTGCTTTGTGAAAGCCCTCTTTTTCCGCGTAACCCTTGAACCACAGGCCCTCGGGCGAATGGCGCGTGATGCCGTCGAAAATCGTGGCGAACATCTGCGTCGTCGCCAGGCCCATGTTCTCGTAGGCCTGGTTGATCATCAGCTTCTGCATCATCAGCTGGTTTTTCGGCACGCCGGCCATGCGCTGGGCCAGCGCGTCCACCGCCGCATCCAGTTCGTTCGCGGGCACGGCGTCGTGCACCAGCCCCCATTCCTTCGCGGTTTTTCCGTCTATGGTGTCGCCGGTCAGGAGCATGCGCTTGGCTTTTTCCGCACCGAGGCGAAACACCCACATGGCCGTCGTCGGGCAACCCCAGACGCGCGCCGGCATGTAGCCGATCTTCGCGTCTTCGGCCATGATCACGATGTCGGCGCACAGGGCGATGTCGCTGCCGCCGGCGACGGCATAGCCGTGCACCTTGCAGATGGTCGGCTTGTAGCTGCGCCAAAGCGAAAAGAAATCGTCGGTATTGGCTTTCATGCCGCGATAGTCCAGCATCGGGTCCCAGGGCATGTCCTGGGTGTAGGAAACCTTGCCCTTCTTTTCGGCGAAATCCTTCAGATCGTAGCCGGCGCAGAACGCGCGGCCGGCGCCCTGCAACACGATCACGTGCACGCCGTCGTCCGCGTTGGCTTCTTCCACGGCGAGGCGGATTTCGCGCGGCATGGCGATGCTGATGGCGTTCAGTCGTCGCGGCCGGTTCAGCGTGATGCGCGCTATGCGGCCCCGCTTTTCGTAGAGCAGCGTCTTATAGCTCATCGAGGTTCGTCCGGAAAAATGGCCAGGGATACCGACCCGCGTCAGGAATACTTGCGCGTATCGTCGATGACCTTGCCGTCGTTGGGCAGGCTGCCGGCGGGCACGAATTCGATCTCGCCGCGCAGCTTGGTCACGTCGCGGATCGAGGCGACGAGCGCGGCTTTCAGTTGTTCGCCCGGGTTTGCGGTCTCGCATCTGAGCGTCATGTTGTCGCTGCCGGTCTCACCGGCAACCACCAGCCGCGCTTTGGCGATTTCCGGGTGCCGCCGCGCGATTTCGTTCACCTGCTTCGGCGTCACGAACATGCCGCGCACTTTGGTGGTCTGGTCGGCGCGCCCCATCCAGCCCTTGATGCGGACGTTGGTGCGGCCGCAGGGGCTGCCGCCCGAAAGCACCGCGGAAAGGTCGCCGGTAGCGAAGCGAACCAACGGATAGTCCGGATTGAAGGTGGTGATCACCACTTCGCCCACCTCGCCCGGCGCGACCGGATCGCCGGTGCCCGGACGCACGATTTCGAGTATCAGCGCTTCGTCCAGGACCATGCCCTCGGTGACGCCGCCGTCCGGCAGGGCCGATTCGTAGGCCAGGGAACCCAGATCCGCCGTGCCGTACGACTGAAGCACGCGAATGTTCCGCTCGCCCAAAGATTTTCGCAGCGCCGGCGGCAGATATTCGCCGCCGACCATCGCCTTCTTCAGGCAGCCGATGTCGGCTTTGAGTTCGTCGGCCTTGTCCACGATCAACTTGAGAAACGAGGGCGTGCCGATGAACCCGCTGATGCCGAGACCGGCGATGGTGGCGACCTGCATTTCGGTCTGGCCGATTCCGCTGGGGACCACGGTGCAGCCCAGCGCCAGGGCGCCCGAATCGAACATGGAGCCGGCCGGCGTGAAATGGTAGGCGAAGGTGTTGATGACCAAGTCGCCCGCGCGAAAGCCGGCGGCGTAAAGCGCGCGAGCGGTGCGCCACCAGTCCGGGGACGAGCCCTGCGGTTCATAGATCGGGCCCGGCGACACGAACAGTTTCGCGAGTTTGTTCACCGGCGTCGCGTTCAGCCCGCCCAGCGGCGGCGCCTGCTTCTGCAGTTCGCCCAGATCCGACTTGCGTGTCACCGGCAGCCGTGCCAGTGCCTCGCGCGAGTTGACGCTGTTCGCATCCACACCCGCCAAGATGCGCGAAAAGCCGGGCGCGTTTTCGATGGCATGCGCTATCTGCGCCGGCAGCGCGGCAAGGAGCGCCGCTTCGCGCTCGGCAGGAGCGCGTGTTTCTAGGGAATCGTAGTGTTCTGACATGGAAAAATCCGTTATGTCGCCGCTGCGGCGAGGCTAGGCCAGCCAGCGCTTGCGCCGGCGATAGTGCTTTACGTCGCGGAAACTCTTGCGACCGGTGGTCGAAAGGCCGAGGTAGAACTCTTTCACGTCCTCGTTGGTGGCGAGATCGGAGGCGATCCCGTCCATCACCACGCGGCCGTTTTCGAGAATGTAGCCATAGTCGGCGTAGCGCA
>CAYNVY010000086.1:0-16893 GCA_964400745.1 uncultured Enterobacteriaceae bacterium
GCGACGGTCTGCTGCTCGCCTATCACGACCGCTCCGACGGCGGCCTGTTCGCCACGCTGTGCGAAATGGCGTTCGCCGCGCATTGCGGGCTGACGCTGGAGCTCGCGGCGCTTTGCGCCGGCCCGGGCGGCAATCGATCCGGGGTCGATGCGGAGCGCGTGCTCGCGGCGCTGTTCACCGAGGAACTGGGCGCGGTGCTGCAGGTGCGCGCAGCGGATCGCGACGCCGTGCTCGCGCGGCTCGCCGCGCAAGGGCTGCAGGCGCAGGCGATCGGCAGCCCGAATGAACAGGGCGAAATCCGCTTCATGCGCGAGGCGCAGTTGCTCTTCGCGCAAAAGCGCGTCGACCTTCAGCGCGCCTGGTCCGAAACCACCTGGCGCATGCAGGCGCTGCGCGACAATCCGCGATGCGCGCGCGAGGAGTACGAGCGCATTCTGGATCCGGGCGATCCTGGATTGCACGCCGAACTCAGCTTCGATCCGGTGCAAGATGTCGCAGCACCGTATATCGCCACAGGCGTACGGCCGAGAATCGCCGTCCTGCGCGAGCAGGGCGTCAACGGACACGTGGAAATGGCGGCGGCCTTCGATCGTGCCGGTTTCGAGGCGCGGGATGTCCATATGAGCGACATCATTTCCGGCCGCGTATCGCTGACGGACTACAAGGGGTTCGCCGCTTGCGGCGGATTCTCCTACGGCGACGTGCTCGGCGCGGGCGAAGGCTGGGCCAAGTCGATCCTGCTGAATGCGCGCGCGCGCGACGAGTTCCAAACCTTCTTCGCGCGCAGCGATGTGTTCGCGCTCGGGGTGTGCAACGGCTGCCAGATGATGAGCAATCTGCACGACATCATTCCCGGCGCCGCGGGGTGGCCGAAATTCCTGAAGAACCAATCGGAGCAATTCGAGGCGCGCTTCGTCATGGTGGAAGTCCCCGAGAGCCCGTCGCTGTTCTTCGCGGGCATGGCGGGCAGCCGCATGGCGGTGGCGACGGCGCACGGCGAAGGGCGGGCGGTGTTCTCCGGCGCGGCGGCGAAGGCAGAGGCGCTGGTGGCGCTGCGATACGTCGACAACCGCGGCGCCCCCACCGAAACCTATCCGGCCAACCCCAACGGTTCGCCTGAGGGCATCACCGGCCTGACCACGGCCGATGGCCGCTTCACCATCCTCATGCCGCATCCGGAGCGCGTGTTCCGCAGCGTGCAGCAATCCTGGCATCCGCAGGCCTGGGGCGAAGACAGCCCCTGGATGCGCATGTTCCGCAATGCGCGCGTATGGGTGGGCTAAACCTGGTTCCAGCCATTCAGGGCAATCGCGTCGAGCTGCAGCTGCTCACGACGCTGCGCTGCAACCTGAAGTGCAGCTATTGCTCGCTCGGCGTGGGCGAAGTGCTGGGATCGCAGCGCGAGGTCACCTATTCGCCAGCTCAGCTGGATAAGTTCATCGCGACGCATCTTGCCGGGCATGAAGTCTACGTCACGTTCTACGGCGGCGAGCCGACGCTGAACCTGGAACTGATGACATCGGTGATGCAGCGCCATCCGACGTTCCGCTTTCAACTGCAGACCAACGGCACCCTGCTCGACGGTCTGCCCGACTGGGTGCTTGCGCGCCTGTCGAATATCCTGATCTCGATAGACGGCGGCGAGGCGGTTACCGACGGCTATCGCGGGCGCGGCATCTACCGGCAAGTGCTGAAGAACATCCGCGCCATTCGCGCTCGCGTGGGCGGCACGCTGACGGCGCGGGTGACCTGGAGCGACGCCGACACCAGCTTCGACGAGCTGGATCAGCTGACGCGGTATTTCGACTACGTCTATTTCCAGTTCGTGGCGCAGGAAGGGGCTTACGCGCCGGACGCCGTGGCGAAAAAGCGCAGGGTGATCGCGCAACTGGTGGACAAGTTCTTCACCGGGGACGCGCTCTATCCCTTCATTCCGATCATGGGCACGGTGCGCAACAAGGTGCTGCCCTCGCGCGCGCAGGAGCTGTACGCCGGGATGACGCAGTGCCGCACGTCCACGCACATCCTGAACGTGATGCCGGACGGCAAGATCTATCCCTGCCCGGATCTGCTCTACCTGCCGGAGATGCTGCAAGGCGACGTGGTGGCGAACTGGCTCAAGCGCAGCCCGCTGCAGCCGCATCCGGACATGCCCTGCGAGCACTGCGGCGCCTTCGCTTTTTGCCGCCGCAACTGCATGAAGAATCTGCATCTGGCCTACGTCAAACGCGACCACGCCTATCGGGAAAAGGTGGTCGAGCCGATCTGCGATCTGGTGCGATTCATGGGCGAGGAAGTGGACCGGCACGATCCCCACGCGTGGTACGCGCGCATGCCCTTGGCCGTGCGGGAACTGGTAGCCGGCTGCGCCGTTTACGAATACGTAGAGGTCATGCCCTGAAAAAAAACGGGGACAGACCACGTTTTTGATACGAAAAACGTGGTCTGTCCCCGGTTTTCTTAGCGCAGCGCGTGATTCGTCAACAGCGCGGCGCCTAGCAGCAGCACCGCGCCGCCCTGATGCGCCGCTGCCAGTGGAATCGGCACCAGCAGCAGCAGCGTCGCTATGCCCAACGCAATCTGCAGCGCGAGCAGGCCCAGAAGCAAGTTGCCGCCAAGACGCGCCCGCGCGTCCGGCGCCTGTCTGCGGGCCTGCAGCCAGAACCATGGCACGAGCAGCGCGAGCAGCCACGCGCCCAATCTGTGATCGAACTGCACCGTGGCCATGTTGTTGAAGAAATTCAGGTACCACGGCTCGAGCATGAAGATTTCCGGCGGCACCCAATGTCCGTTCATGCGCGGGAATGTGTTGTAGGCAAAACCGGCGCGGATGCCGGCAACGAAGCCGCCGGTCACGATCATATAGGCGATCGCCGCGGTGATGATCCATGCGGTCCGGCGCAGATTCCGCGGCGCCGAAACGTTGTTTGCGCAAGCCGGAAAGATCAGACTCAGCGCAGTCCACAGCATGGCGGCGTAAATCAGCAGGGCGAGGCTCAGGTGGGCTGTGAGCCGGTATTGCGATACGCGCGGGTCATCCACCAGTCCCGACTTCACCATGTACCAGCCCATTGCGCCCTGCAGTCCGCCGAGCACGAATATTCCGCCGAGTTTCAAGGCGAGCGCGTGATCGATCCGGCCACGCCACCAGAACCAGAGCAGCGGAAGCAGGAACACGACGCCGATCATGCGGCCCAGCAAGCGGTGAAAATATTCCCACCAAAAAATCGACTTGAACTCGTCCACGCCCATGGCGTGATTGACCTTGCGGTACTCAGGCGTCTGCTTGTACTTGTCGAACGTCTCCAGCCATTGCGCGTCGTTCATTGGGGGCAGGGTGCCGAGGATGGGCTGCCACTCCACGATCGACAAGCCGGAGTGGGTGAGGCGCGTTACCCCGCCCACCACGACCATGGCGAATACCAGCGCGCAGCACAACAGCAGCCAGGCGGCGACCGGGCGCCGCGCCGCGATCCTGGCTGCGCCGGCCAAATCGACGCCGGCCGAGTCGGGAGGCGTGGCGGCCGTTACCATGGGCAGGTTTGAATCGGGTGGTTGCGCATACCCGCCGAAGGGTAATCGAAATAGCCCTGCGTATCCAGTGGCCAGCCCGGAATTCGGCACGGGACCGGCGCTTTCGGGCGCGGCCAGAGCACAGTAGCAGGGGGGCGCGGGCTTCTGCTATAATTCGCGCGTCGCGCCTGTAGCTCAGTTGGATAGAGTACTTGGCTACGAACCAAGGGGTCGTGGGTTCGAATCCTGCCAGGCGCGCCAGTCTCATCAAGGGCTTAGGGAAACCTAGGCCCTTGTCTTTTGTGGCCGGATCTCACCGTTCTGGCGCCAACTTGGCAACAATTGATCCACCGCGCGGGGTTTGGTGCGGCCTTGACGTTGTCACTTATCGTATTACAATGCTGTAATGCATTACATGACACTCGACCAGTGATCAAGGGCTTTCGCCATAAAGGGCTTGAGCGCTTCTTTACAAAGAGCGAGCGTAAAGGCGTCGATGCCAAGCAGGCCGGCCGTATCCGTCGCATTCTTGACCGACTGGATGCCGCCGTCGGGCCTGAGGATATGGATCTACCTGGCTACAAGTTCCATAGCCTCGTCGGTCGCCTGAAGGGGTTCTATGCGGTTTCGGTTTCTGGAAATTGGCGCATCACGTTCCGTTTTTCGCAAAGCGAAGCAATCGATGTGAATTTGGAGGACTACCACTGATGAAGAGCCTACGCGATCCGATGCGCAGACCCACCCATCCGGGCGAAATGCTTCGGGAGGACGTGTTGCCTGCGTTGCACATGACACAGACCGAGTTCGCAAGACGCCTGGGAGTGAGCCGCTTGAGCGTGTCCGATCTGCTGCTGGAGAAGCGCGGCCTCTCGGCTGATATGGCTGTCAGGATAGGAAAGCTGACGAACACGACGCCGGAGAGTTGGCTGCGCATGCAAGAAGCGGTCGACCTTTGGGAACTCGAACAAGATCCAAAGCGTTATCGCCACATCGAACCGGTAGCTGCATAATGGGGTACAGGATTGCGACCTAATCAACGTAGCGGAATTGTAACTTTGCTAGGCTCTGCCGAAATCCATTGAGGCTTCGTGAGGCTGCAAATAGAAATGGCGGGCGATGTAGGGTATTGAGTTAGAAAGAGAAAAAGTTCGTTTTGCCGCCTACGAACCAAGTGGTTGTGGGTTCGAATCCTGCCAGGCGCGCCAGTCTCATCAAGGGCCTAGGGAAACCTGGGCCCTTGTCATTTGCGCTGCATTGGCCAAGGTGTTTCAAGCTGGCGTACTCGGTGGTCAGTGCCTGTCGTTTGCGAACATGCGGGCAATCCATCCGATCAGAGACCCGATCGCGTACAGGCTTAGCGGAATCGACGCGTACAGGGCGCCGGCAAGAAACGGCCAGCTCATGTCGGCCACCATGTCGCGGATGGCATCGACGCCTAGCGCCAGCGTCATTGCGATCCAGTAGAGCACCCAGAGCGCGGAAGCCGCGGCCCATGCGACCAACCATTGTTGCTTGCTTTTCATGCTGCTCGCCTCTCCAAGGTATTGCCAACCCTCGATGCGCAGGTTTCCGGCGCAATCGTCTGCTCGAGGCGGGCGCGGTACCGAACACTCGTAGCGGCCCAGGCAATCAATCCTAGGCTCGATGATAACGTGTGTTGCTCGCCAAGAAAACCGGTCTATGCCCGATCTATGCCCGAGATTCGAAACCGATGGGCGCAAGGGGCGCGATCGCAATGGCGCAAACGCCAAATCCGTGGGCGCAGGCCGGTGTGTGTTGATTTGCATCCCCGACTGCTCTATCTTAGGCGAATCGCCCGTGCTGTTGCACGGATTCTCACTTTCATTTAGCGCAAAGCTGCCAAACCATGCTCCTTTCCAATGTGGCGTTCATATTGCTGGTCATCATCGAGGGTTGCGCCGGCCCGCTGCCTGCGGGGCAAGGCTGCAGCGCGAAGAATTTCAGCCTGCGTATTCCCTACGAGAAGCTGGAGCAATGCGAAGCGGCAAGGAAAGGAATGAACGCTCCGGAAGGCGTCAGTCAGTTCATTATCGCCCGCTGTATGACGGTTTCGAAGGACGCGAAGTAGCAGTGATTGGCGCATGAGACGTCTCGTTCGCAGCGAGACGGGTTCGTCAGCGCGATGACCGCAGCCTTGCCGGGACGCGCAATGCGTCGCATGGGATGCGAGGGCACGCAAGGCCGGAAGCAGACCCTGCACTGCATTGCCCGGTGCGCGGGCAGCCTCTTCACCTGGATGGCGATCGGCCTACTTGCCGCGGCAGCAATGCAGGTCCGCGCCGACGCCGGAGAAAAGCCGGGTGTTGCCGACAATGCCATCGATGGTGCGCATAGCCTGCCGCCTAAGGCAGCGGGCGAGGAGACCGCCGCCCCGGCCCGGGGTGTCCGCGTGCTGGAGATCAACGGCGACATCCGGCCGGCATTGGTGCAACAGGTACGCAATGCGCTTAAGGATGTCGATGGCAGGCGCTATCCGGCCGGTGCATTGCTGCTGCTGAACAGCCGTGGCGGCGACGGGATGGCTGCGATGCAAATCGGCCGCATCGTGAGGGCTGCCAAAGCGCACACGTTCGTGCGCGGCCGTTGCGCCAGCGCCTGCGTATTCATTCTGGCCGGAGGCGTGGTGCGCAGCGCCCCCGCAGGGCATGGCGTCGGGATCCATCGGCCGCGCCTGAGCGGGTTTGTCAAAGGCGTGGGCATCGTCGACATCGATCCCGCCTCGAATCCCAATGCCGCAGCGGCGCTGGAGGCCGGCAACCTTCGGTCGCAGGCCTTCCTGCGCGAGATGGGGCTGCCCGACGCGCTGTTCCAGGCGATGATGGCCACGCCCTCGGGCGAGATGCGGTATCTGAACGCCGCAGAACTTTCCGAATTCGGTTTGTCCGGGTTCGACGCGGCTTACCGCGATGCGCGTGCGCCCGAAGCGGCGGGCCGCTATGGGGTGACGGCGGAGGAGTTCGTGCGCCGCACGCTGCTGGTGCCGGACAGGTGCGCAGCCGACACGGCGGCGCCACAGGAATTCGTCAGGTGTTACCGGCGCGTGCTGGAGAAGGGCGAGTGAGGCGGGCCGAAGGGACAGCAAAAGGGACGCACTGCCCATAGCGTCCGGCCGGCTCAGTCCGTATGGGGATGCTCGCGTTCCAGGCTGTAAATGTAGCGCCTCACGTGCTCGAGCGCGAGCAGGGTCAGTCCGGAGAAGCGGCAGCCCAGCCGGCGCCAATGCTTTTCTCCCTCCATGTTGCTTACGTAGCTCAGTTCGAGATCGGTCTCGATCGCGCCGCAGCCGGGCAAGTGGATGCGGCAGTGGCTCAGTGTCATGCCGCGCACCAGTGGAACATCCGGGTTCTCCGCGACCAGCGCGGCGCCGGCGAGCGAGATGTCCATGACGCGCAAGTGCAGTTCGCGCTTGTTGTCATCCGGCATCGGCAGCACGACCAGCGGCGGGTTGAGCGAGGGCACGGGGCAGCGCACCGAGCCGCGGCGCTGGATGCGCGCGACGGCCTTGGGCAGGCGCGCGCGGAACGCGGCCTGTCCGCGATACACCGCCGCCTCGGCGTGCGCGGTGCTGAACAAATAGCGGATCGAGTTGTAGCGTGCTTCGGCCGTCAGGCTTTGCGCGCCGTCCAGGGCCGCGGCATCGCGCACGCCGGAGGCGTCGAAAACCAGTTCTTCGAACTCGGGCTTAATCGAGATCAGCTTGGTATATGCAGGCTCGGGTTTGTGCGAAAACTGCACGCGGATCGATATCTGGCGCTCTGCGAGCGTGCGCAAGATGGAGACGATGTCGGTTCGGGTGCGAACCAGATAGTGTTCCAGGTCGGGGTCGTCGTCGACGCTGAGTGGCTCTGTAGTCGAGGTCATGGAGGCTCTTGTCCGGGTCGTTGCGCTGCAGGTTCATTGCGCCGCCCATGCGGGCATGCGCGGCGGTAAATTGCGCCTTAGTCTAGCAGGGGCGGGCGCTTCGGGCTTGCCGCGTGTCACAGGAATCCGCCGAATGCGACCGTACGCGGGCATGCGCGCACGGTCGCATAAGGCATAATAGCGGCATGCGCGCGCACATTTTCCGGTCTAGCCTGCTCACATGCCACAGCTGAAGTCAGATCCCAAGTCCGTACCGAAGTCGGAGCCGAAACTGCCGCGCCTGCGCCAGGATCTGAAGCTGTATCCGGGCTCGGTCAATTCAGACGGTTCGCCTTCCTGGCGCATCCTCGACCCGGTGCGCAATCGCTTTTTCGACATAGGCTGGCTGGAGTTCGAACTGCTGCTGCGCTGGAACGAGCACGCCGACCCCGCCGCGCTGGCGGCGCATGTGGCGCAGGAAACCACGCTGGATCCCAGCCACGACGAAGTCAAGGCGGTCGCGGCCTTCCTCGAGTTTCATCAGCTGGCGGCACCCGGGGATTTTCAGGCGCGCAGCAAGCTCAAGCAGCGCTGGCTGAACTCGGTTCAGCCCTGGTACATGAAGCTTCTGCACAGTTATTTGTTTTTCCGCATTCCGCTGGTGCGTCCGGACCGGTTTCTGGAGGCGACGCTTCCGGTGGCGGAGTTCTTCTTAAGCGGCAGATTCTTCCTCGTGGTGGCCGGGCTGTTTTTCGCGAACTTCTACCTGGTGTTTCGCGACTGGGAAAGCTTCAAGAACACTTTTCTCTATTTCTTCACGGTGGAAGGACTGCTGTTCTACGCATTGGCGGCGACCTTCGCCAAGGTGATACACGAACTGGCGCACGCCTATGTGGCCAAGCGGCACGGGGTGCGGGTGCCAACCATGGGGATTGCGCTGCTGGTGCTGTGGCCGGTGCTGTACACCGACACCAGCGAGACCTGGAAGCTGGCGGACCGGAAAAAGCAGTTCGCGATCTCCGCTGCAGGCATCGCCTCGGAACTGGTGCTGGCGGTCTTCGCCACCTTCCTCTGGAGTCTGGCGCCAGAGGGCAGCTTCAAGAGCGCCTGCTTCCTGCTCGCCACCACCACCTGGATGGCGACGCTGGCGATCAATGCCAGCCCGTTCATGCGCTTCGACGGCTATTTCCTGCTGTCGGACGCGCTGGATTTTCCCAATCTGCACGAACGCAGTTCGGCGCTCGCGAGCTGGTGGGTGAGAACCACGTTTTTCCGGCTGGACGAGGAAAAGCCGGAACCCAATCTATCGGCGGGCAAGCAGCGCTGGCTGATCGCGTTTGCGCTGATTACCTGGACCTATCGCTTTGTGGTGTTCCTGGGCATCGCCCTGCTGGTCTATCACATGTTCTTCAAGCTGCTCGGCATCTTTCTGTTCCTGATCGAGATCGGCTGGTTCATCGTGAAACCCTTGTACAAGGAGGCGGCCTATCTCTGGGAGCGCCGCCGCCTGCTGCGGCCGGCCTGGGTTCCGATTCTGCTGTTCCTCATCTGCAGCACGAGCGCGGTATGGTTGATGCCGGTGACCAACGAGGTGAGTGCGCCCGCCGTGCTGCGCGCGCAGCGCGAGCAGGTCGTCTATGCGCCGTTCGCGTCGCAATTGAAGGCGCTGGCGGTGCGCTCCGGCAATGTCGTCGAACCGGGGACGCTGCTGGCGCAGCTGGATACTTCCGAACTCCAGTCCCGATTGAAGAAGTCCCTTTATTCCATCCGAGCCCTGGAAATCGAACTCGAGCGCACCCCCGCCAACGAAGTGCGGCGGGAGAGGATGCTGGTATTGCAGCAGGAACTGGAGGAGGCCGTGGCGGAGCAGCGCGCGACGCGGGAGGAACTGGAGCGCCTGGAGGTGCGGGCCGCATTTCGCGGCGTCGTGCGCGACGTTCCGTCGGACCTGGCGCCGGGTCACTGGGTAAGCGCGCGGGAAGTCCTGATGCGCGTCGTCTCCTTCGATTTCGCCCTGATCGAGGCCTATGTCGGCGAAGATCAGGCGCGCGTGGTCAAACCTGGTCAAAGGGTGAGCTTCTATTCAGCGGTGAAAGGCGTGGCTCCGGTGACGGGAAGGGTCATCCAGATCGATGCCAGCGCGAGCAAGCAGGTCGCCCGTCCGCTGCTTTCCTCCACCCATGGGGGGGATCTTCCGGCCGTGGCCTCGCCACGAGGCGGTCTGGTCGCCCACGAAGCCACTTATCGCGTGATCATTCACCCTGAAACCCTGGATGACGACGCCATCTCGTTCGTCAGCCGCGGCACGGTGCGCATCCAGACCGACGTGTTCGCGCTGGCGCAGAATTTCTTCACCCGCTTCATCGCCTTGCTGATCCGCGAAAGCGGGTTCTAGCCCCACCTGCTGCAACGGCAGGTTTTCGCCCGGCTGCCCGGGTTGGGGCAAGTGTCTTGAAAGAATTCACAATGTTTTACAATAATTAGCCTAAATAAGCGTGAACTTTCAGACCCTTAGACGTATCATTAGGGATAGGTGAAAAGGCGGCTTCCGCCTGGAGTTCGACCTTGCTAAGAGGTTCAACAATATATTTAAAATCAACGTATTGCCGGCCAGACACCGCGCAGTCGCGTTCGAGTTCGCCTGGTCCTCGCGGCGAAATATGTATAACTATCTGATTAATTACTTTAATTGTCGCATTGACCGTTGGGGATCGTGCCTGACGCGCAGCGATATATCCCAATGTATAGAAAGGGTATTGTGATTCCAATGTCCTTTCTGTGTCGTTCTTATGTTTGCCGTAGTGCGTAACCAAACCGGGTGCTGACGTGGCCAAGAAAACAAAGATTGAAACGGAAACCGTGAAAATTTCGTCGGAAACGCCGAAGAAGAAGCGTTCGTCGCCCAAGTCAAAGGCGCCGCGCAGCCGAACCCGGCTGCTGGCCCTGGAACAGCGGATGCTGTTCGACGGTGCGCTTGCCGCCGACGTTTCTGGCCAGATCCAAACCGCTGACGCCGCCGATCATTCGGCCGGGCCGCAGGCGGTGGAGACGCCCGTGCCGGGCGCGACGGCGAGCATGGCCGAGCGGGCAGCGGCTGCGCCGGTGGGGGCGGGCGAGGTGCAGGCGGAAGTTCCTGCCGAGCCCCAACAAGCAGTGTCCGCGGATAGCGTTTCGACATCGAACGAGAAGGTGACTGAACGGCCGCTGGATGCGGCCGAGCAGATCGCCGGAGCGATCGATCCTTCTGCCGTCGCACAGAGCGCCAATGTCAGGACGGCGGACGAAAGGATTTCCGACAAGTCCGTGGCTGACCGCCTCGGTGAACAAATTGAGCCTGAATTCTCCGGGGATCGCACCGAAGTCGTTTTCGTGGACGTCACCGTCCGCGATTTTGAGATCTTGCTGAAGGACATCAGCCCGAACACGCGTGTGGTGCTGCTCGATTCGACCAAGGATGCGGTCGGGCAGATCGCCAATGTAATGTCGCAGTACCAGCCGGGCAAAGTGGATGCGATTCACCTCATCACTCACGGCAACGAGGGGCAGATCGATTTCGGCTCCGGCGTGCTCAACGTCACCACCATGCGCGGGACCTATGCGGCGGAACTCGCGAAGATCGGCGAAAGCCTGACGAAGGACGCAGACATCCTGGTGTACGGCTGCGACTTCGGCAAAGGCGAGACCGGGGAGCGCGCCACGGAAATTCTTTCCGAGCTGACCGGCGCGGATGTGGCGTCAAGCACCGACGCGACCGGAGATGCGGCACTGGGCGGCGACTGGGATCTGGAACTGAGCGAAGGCAAGATCGAAACCAGCGTCATCGTCGATCGCATCGCACAGGAGCAGTGGCACGACCTGCTCGCGGTGAAGGTGCTCGATTTTGACGCGGCGCCGAACTGGGCTGCGGGCGCGACCTTCATGGACTACACCGTCGGCGACGGCACGGTACGCATCACCAAGACCTCCGCCGCAAACACCTTCATCGGCGATCCGGTATTCGATGCCACTGTGACCGGCGGCCTGAGCCCGGCGCAGGATTTTCTGCGCTTCCAGACCGATGGCTCCACCGTCGCGAGGCAGACCATCACTGTGACCATCAGTTTTGCCGGGCAGCCCGGTGGCAGCGTGAGCAACGTCGGCTTCTCGATCATCGACGTTGACCGGCTCGAGAAGGCCACGTTCACAAGCAACGCGGGCGCGCCGACCAATATCGCCACCAGCGCCTTCAACACCAATACGGGAACCGTGGGCGCCGTCACCACCGTATCGGGCGTCAATGCCGCGAATGACGCGACCACGACCTCGCCCAACGGCAACGTGTACGCCTATTTCAATTACTCGGGCATCACCTCGATCACGTTCACCTACAATTACTCTTCCTCGGCGTACGTGTACCTGGGCGACATCACCTTCATGGGCAATAACATCAGCCCGCCGGTGGTCGATCTCGATACCACGACTTCCGCAACCCGGTCGGCCAGCGACGGCTTCGCGGCGCAGTCCTACAGCAACGCGTCCACCGGCGCCAACATCATTCCCTGGAACGGCAACTGGGTCGAGACCGATTCTGGCGCCGCAGGTGGCGCGACCGCCGGGAACATCCAGGTGGTGGATAGCGATCCGACGGCCGGCGTCGACTATGAGCTGCGCCTCAATAACAGCACCACGCCGGGCCAGTTCAACGGGGCAGTGCGTGCCATCGACCTTTCGACCTATTCGAATGCCACGCTCAGCTTCGATTACAGCACCTTGGGCACGCTCACCGCGGCCGACGCCGTGGTCGTGGAGGTTTCCACCAACGGCGGAACCAATTACGCCACGCTGAAGACCTTTACCGGTGCGATGAGCGGCAGTGAGACGCTCGATCTCACGGGGTATGAAACGGCCAATACGGTCATCCGGTTCCGGGTTTCCGGGACGGCGGCCTATACCGCCGCAACGGACTTCTTCTACGTCGACAACATTACCGTCACCGGCACGCCCACCGGCGCCAGTAACACCTACACCGAGGGCGACTCGACGGGCGTGTTGGTCGCCCCGCTGGCCAATGCAACGGTCGCTGATACGGACAGCGCCAACATGGCGAGCGCCAAGGCGACCATCGCCGGCGTCGTCGCGGGCGATACCCTGACATTCGACACGAGCGGCACCAGCATCACGGGTACTTACGTCGCTGGAACCGGCGTGCTGACGCTGACGGGCGCTGACACCAAAGAGCATTACCAGCAGGTCATCAATACGATTCGATACAAGTCCACCAGCGAGGATCCAACGGTAGCGGGAACCCGCATTACGCGCAACATCGGCGTGGTCGCGACGGATTCGAGCAGCAACGAAGGCAATACCGCGACCAGCGTCATCACCATCAATCCGGCAAACGACGCGCCGGTGCTCGCCACAAGCTCCACATTGGCTTACACCGAAAATGCTGCGGCGATGGCGATCAACGCGGCGATCACGGTGGTCGATGCGGACAACGTCAATCTGTCGACGGCGACGGTGGCGATCACGTCGAATTTTGCCAGCGGTCAGGACGTGCTGAGCTTCACCAACGCCGCAATGGGCAATATTGTCGGCAGTTACGACGCGGCGACAGGCGTGATGAGTCTCTCCTCGGCGGGCAACACGGCGACGCTGGCGCAGTGGCAGCTGGCGCTGCGCGCGGTGAAGTACTCGAACACGTCGGACAGTCCGTCGACCCTGGCGCGCACCGTGAGTTTCACCGCCAACGACAGTGCGGACGATTCGAACATCGTGACCTCGACGATCAACCTCACTGCGACGGCCGATGCCCCCGTGAATGCGGTTCCAGGTGCCCAGGGTACTGCGGCAAACACGCCGCTGGTGTTCAGCGCGGCGTACGGGAACGCCTTGAGTGTGAACGATGCGGACGGCAATCTTTCAACCACGCGGGTGCAAGTGGGAACGAGGGGCAGCGCAAGCGTAACCCTGAGCGGCGGTGCGACCATCAGCGCCGGTGCCAACGGCTCGGCTGATTTCACGATTTCCGGTACGCAGGCGGCCATCAATGCCACGCTGAGCGGCCTCACCTATACGTCCCCGAGCACCGGTGCCGCGACGTTGACGCTGACTTCAACCGATTCGGTCGGGCTGACCGACACGGATGTGGTCAATATCACCGTTTCCAGCAACACGCTGACGCTCGATCTTGACGCGAACAACTCATCGACGGCGACGGGAAATAACTACCTGGGCACTTTCACCGAGGCGATCAACTATGTGGCCGGCACCGGTGGCGTGGCGATCGCGGACACGGATTCGGCGGTCGTCGGCACGCGGGCCAACATGGCTGGCGCGACGATACAGATCGCGGCCAATTATCAAAGTGGCGCAGACAATCTCGAGTTCACCACCCAGAACGGCATCACCGGGACCTTCAACGCGACGACCGGTACCCTGACGCTCACGGGCACTACGACCAAGGCCAATTACCAAACCGCGCTGGAATCGATCCGCTTCAATAGCTCCAGCAACTCACCGAGTACCGACCAGCGAACGATCACCGTCGTTGTGCGCGACGATCAGGGGGCGGCGAGCAATGTCGCCAGCAGCACGATCAACGTCACCGCGACCAACGATGCGCCGACTTCGACCAACGACACGGTGACGACGCTAGAGGACACGCCGGACGTGCTCGCGCTGACCGATTTTGGCACCTTCAGCGATCTTGATGGAACGGCGATCGCCTCGGCGCAGATTACCGCCTTGCCAAGCGCCGGGACGTTGCAATACGACACGACCGGCTTCGGCGCATGGGCGACGGTGACGGTGAATCAGGTGGTGACCGCCGCAGATATCAACTCAAATCGACTGCGCTTCGTGCCGGCGCAGGACGCGAACGGCGCAAGTTACGCAACGATTGGCTACAAAGTGGGCGACGGCACGACCTTCAGTGCGTCGGCATATACGTTGACGGTCAATGTGACAGCCGTGAACGACGCCCCGGTGGCCAATGCGGATGTCGGCGCAGTCACCGAGGACAGCACTCTGGCCGTAACGGTCGTCAATGGAATGATTCTCGGCGCCTCCGGCGCGGATACCGATGTTGACCATGCGACCAACACGCTGGTAATTTCCGGCGCCGTTGCCGGAACCGGAGCGGTGACGCAAGGCGCGGGCGTTGGCACGGCGGTGATCGGAACCTACGGCACGCTGACCATCGCTACTGACGGCAGCTACACGTATGCAGCCAACAACGCCAATTCGATTGCAGCCGGGGCAACGGCGAACGATGTATTCACCTACACCGTCAAGGATCCAAACGCTGCGGTGTCGAATACTGCGACGCTGACCATAGCGGTAACAGGAACTAACGATGCGCCGGTTCTCTCGACTAACACGGGGGTCACGGTGCTTGAAGGTTCGGCCGGCACGGTGTTGAGTTCGGCAATGCTGCAGGTGTCCGATGTGGACAACACGTCAGCGCAGCGGACGTTCACGCTGACGGCGATACCGGGTAACGGGACGCTCTACAGAAATGGTGTAGCTGTGGCGTTGAGCGGCACGTTCACCCAGGCCGACGTCGATGCCGGGCTGATCACCTATACGCATAGCGGTTCGGAGACGACCAGCGACAGTTTTGATTTTGCCGTCAGTGATGGAGCTGGCGGAAGCATCGGTAGCGCTACATTTTCGATCACGGTGACGGCGGTAAACGACGCTCCGACGCTGACGACACTGGCTTCGACGGTGGCGACGGTGAACGAAGACGCGCAGGCGACGATCACATTTGCGAACCTGCAGGCGCAGGGCAACGAGGCGGACGTAGACGGGACGGTGAACTCGTTCGTGGTGAAGGCGGTGAGTAGCGGGACGCTGCTGATCGGGACGAGCGCGGGGACGGCGACGGCGTGGGCGGCCGGGACGAACGACACGATCGATGCGACGAAGAACGCGTACTGGACGGGGGCGACGAACGCCAACGGGACGCTGAACGCGTTCACGGTGGTGGCGAAGGACAACGGCGGGCTTGAGTCGGCCACGCCGGTGCAGGCGCAGGTGGCGGTGACGGCGGTCGATGATGCGCCGACCTTGAGCGCGATCCCGGCGAGCTTCACCGTGACGGAGGATGTGGCGGGGAATCTGGTGTATACGGGGACGCCGTTTGCGGACGTTGACACGGGCACGCTGACGGTGACGCTGTCGATCGCGGACGGGACGATTACGGGGAACGCGGGGACGGGGATTACGGTAGGCGGGACGGCGCTCGCGCGCACGTTCACGGGCACGGTGGCCGATCTGAACAGCTACTTCACGACGGCTGGAAAGATCACGTACACGACGGCGCTCGACAACAACACGGCGCGCACGCTGACGACGCAGGTGTCGGACGGGAGCTCGAGTCCGTCGACGACGAGCACGGTGAGCATCACGGCGGTGAACGATGCGCCGGTATCGACCATTGATTCGGTGACGACGCTGGAGGACACGCCGGTGGTGTTGGCGCTGACGGACTTTGGGACGTACAGCGACGTGGAGGGGACGGCGATTGCGTCGGTGCAGATCACGACGTTGCAAAGTGCCGGGAGCCTGCAGTACGACACGACGGGAGCGGGCGCATGGTCGGCAGTGACGCTGAACCAGACGGTGACGGCGGCGGACATCAATGCGGGCAGGTTGCGCTTTACGCCGGGGGCGAATGCGAACGGGGCTGGGTACGCGACGATTGGGTACAAGGTAAGCGATGGGACGGCCGCGAGTGCGTCGGCGTACACGCTTACGGTGAACGTGACGGCGGTGAACGATGCACCGGTATCGACCATTGATTCGGTGACGACGCTGGAGGACACGCCGGTCGTGTTGGCGCTGACGGACTTTGGGACGTACAGCGACGTGGAGGGGACGGCAATTGCGTCGGTGCAGATCACGACGTTGCAAAGTGCCGGGAGCCTGCAGTACGACACGACGGGAGCGGGCGCATGGTCGGCAGTGACGCTGAACCAGACGGTGACGGCGGCGGACATCAATGCGGGCAGGTTGCGCTTTACGCCGGGGGCGAATGCGAACGGGGCTGGGTACGCGACGATTGGGTACAAGGTAAGCGATGGGACGAGCGCGAGTGCGTCGGCGTACACGCTGACGGTCGATGTGACGGCGGTGAACGATGCGCCGATGGGGGCGAACGCGACGGTGACGGCGACGGAGGACACGACGTTCACGTTTGCGGCGGGGAACTTCGGGTTCAGCGACGTGGATGCTGGAGACAGTCTGTCGGCGGTGCGGATAGACACGCTGCCGGCGGCGGGGACGTTGAAGCTCTCCGGGGTTGCGGTGACGGCGGGGCAGGTGATCACGGCGGCGAACATTGGGAACCTGACGTTTGATCCGGTGGCGAACGCGAACGGGACGGGGTATGCGAACTTCACGTTCAGCGTGCGCGACCAGTCGAGCGCGTTTGATGCGGTGCCCAACACGATCACGGTGGATGTGAGTGCGGTGAATGATGCGCCGGTGCTGGGCGATGCGACGGTGACGCTGGCTGAGAACACGGCCAACGGC
>CAYNVY010000087.1:0-16891 GCA_964400745.1 uncultured Enterobacteriaceae bacterium
GCGCTGCGCGTGGCCGAGCGCGAGGGCAAGGGCCAGGTGATCGACCTGTCGCTGTTCGAGCCTATCTTCTCCGTCATCGCTTCCGAAGCGGCCAAGACCAAGCTGACGGGCGAGGCCACACTGCGCGCGGGCAACCAATCCACCCATACCGCGCCACGCAACGTGTACCCCTGCGGCGACGGCGGCTACGTGGCGATGAGCGGCTCCATGCAGTCGATGGCGATGCGCATCCTCGACACCATAGGCCGGCCGGAGCTGAAAACCGACCCGCGCTTCGCCAGCAACGAAGGCCGCGTAGCCAACCGCGACGAGCTGGACGCCATCATCGGCGCGTTCATAGGCGCACGCAGCACCGCAGAGAACCTGGCGCTGTTCGAGGCGGCCGGCGTGACGGTGGGGCCGGTGTGCTCCATGGCCGACCTACTGCACCACCCCTACACGCTCGGGCGCGAGGCCATCGTCGAACTCGAGGACGCCGACATGGGCAGCCTGCCGATGCATAATGTGGTGCCGCGGCTCTCTCTCAGCCCGGGCGGATTTCGCCGGCCGGCGCCGGGACTGGGCGAGCATACCGACGAAATCCTGGCCGAACTGGCGCGCCTGGACTGAATGCTGCAACGGTAGAATCATCGCGGTCGTTTCAACCACCTCTCATTGAAAAAGGGCACCCACATGAATTTGCGCAAACAGCTTCTGCTCGTTGTTTCGTCGCTGCTGCTGGCGGCCCTATCGTCCGGCTTCGCGCACGCCCAATCATCGGGCGGCTATCCGAACAAGCCGATCAAAATCGTGGTTCCGTTTCCGCCGGGCGGAGCGACGGACATCATCGCGCGCGTGATCGGGCAGAAGATCTCGGAGCAGATGGGCCAGTCGGTGATCGTGGAAAACAAGGCCGGGGCGAACGGCAATATCGCCAGCGAGTTCGTGGCCAAAGCGCCGGCCGACGGCTACACGCTGCTCTACAACACGTCCTCGGTCGCCCTCAGCCCGGCCTTGTACAAGAAGCTCAACTTCGACATACGCACCGACTTCGCGCCGGTGATCCTGAGTTCGGCGGTGCCGCTGCTGCTCAGCGTCAACCCTTCCGTCGCCGCCGACAACATCAAGGACTTCGTCGCCCTGCTGCGGGCGAATCCGAACGCGCTGTCCTACGGCTCGGCCGGCATCGGCAACATCACCCATCTGGGCTCGTTCCTGTTCCTGCAGAGCCAGGGCCTGATCGCGACCCACGTGCCGTACAAGGGCAGCGGACCTTCGGTTGTCGCCACCGTTGCGGGCGAGATCCAGTTCAACATGGAGCCGCTCACCGTCGGCCTCGCCTACGTCAAGGACAAGCGCATCAAGGCGCTCGCCGTGGCCAGCCTGAAACGCGTGCCCATGCTGCCGGAAGTGCCCACCATGAGCGAGAGCCTGATGCCCGGATTCGAGGTCGGCACCTGGCAGGGCATCCTGGCGCCGGCCCGGACACCGCCCGAAATCGTCAACCGCCTGAATGCGGAAGTGACTAAGGCGCTGGCCACGCCCGAGGTCCGCGAAAAGCTGCAGGCGCAGGGCGCGGAAATACTCGGCTCCACCCCGGAACAGTATGGCGCCTATATCAAGGCCGAGATCGAGCGCTGGGGGAAAGTCATCAAGGCCAGCGGCGTGCAATTCGACTGAATGCATTCATAGTCAAACACCGGGGAGAACGCGTTGGAGACAGAACGATTCAAGAAGGGCACGGCAGTGCGCCGCAAAGTCCTGGGCGATGCCTACGTGGACGGCGCGAAGAATCGCAGCACGGCACTGGCGCAAAAACTGACCCAGCCGTTTCAGGATCTGGTGACGGAGTCGGTCTGGGGCCATATCTGGGCGCGCCCGGGGCTGGATCACCGCACGCGCAACTTGATCAACATCGCACTGATGGTGGCCATGAACCGGCCGAACGAACTGCGGCTTTACATCAAGGCACGGCAAAATACCGGCGCGACAATCGAAGAGATCACCGAAGTGATATTGCAGACTACGGTGTACTGCGGCGCGCCGGCCGCGCTGGAGGCGTTCAAGGAACTGGAACGCGTGCTGGAAGAGGAACAGGACCACGCTGGGAAGTCGTAACGCATACTGCGCCGGGCCGGCGTTCGCACTTTTTGCCGCGAAACCGGATCTGAACCGGCGCCAGCGTTTACAATCCGGCGCATGGATCCTGTCATTCTGTTCAAAGCGCTGATACTCGGGGTGGTCGAAGGCCTCACCGAGTTTCTGCCGGTGTCCAGCACCGGCCACCTCATCCTCGCCGGAGATCTGCTCGATTTCAACGACGAGCGCGGTAAGCTGTTCGAAATTGTGATCCAGTGCGGGGCGATCCTCGCGGTGTGCTGGGAGTACCGGACCAAGCTGGTCACGGTCATCTCGGGCCTGGGCACCAAGCCCGAGGCGCGGCGCTTCGCGCTCAATCTCGCCATCGCGTTTACCCCGCTGGCGGTGCTGGGCCTTGCATTCGGCAAGGTGATCAAGGCGCATCTGTTCCAGCCGGTGCCGGTGGCGCTGGCGTTCATCATCGGCGGTTTCATCATCCTGTGGGCGGAGAAGCGCGAGCACACGGTGCGCGTGCACGAGGTGGAAGACCTTTCCTGGAGCGATGCGCTGAAGCTCGGCTTCGCGCAGGCATTGGCGCTGATTCCCGGGACTTCGCGTTCAGGCGCTACCATCATCGGCGGCCTGTTCTTCGGCCTGTCGCGCAAGGCCGCGACCGAGTTCTCGTTTTTTCTGGCGATTCCGACGCTGTTCGCGGCTTCCGCCTACCAGCTGTACAAGGAGCGCGCGCTGCTGCAGTTCGACGATATCGGCATGTGGGCGGTCGGTTTTGTTTCCGCGTTCGTTTCCGCCTTCCTTTGCGTGCGCTGGCTGCTGCGCTACATCGCCAGCCACGACTTCACGCCGTTTGCCTGGTACCGCATCGCGTTCGGACTGGTGGTGCTGGCGACGTCCTACAGCGGCCTGGTGAACTGGTCCGCCGGCTGAGTTTGTCCGGAAGTCCGCATTTCAACAGGTAAAAAACCTGAAGGTCCGCGCCAGTGCTTGATCTGCGGGCAATCGCCTCGGTTCCAAAGGGCGCAGGCTTGCGCGGATCCCGCGATCAGTAGGTCGCCACGGCGCCGTCCGAACGCGGATCGGCGCCGCCTTCGAGCACGCCGCTCGCATGGCGCACGATGGCGCCCGCATGGCCCATGGTCTCGTCCCAGGCCTGCAGCACTTCCACCTCGTGGCCCAGGCGCTTGAGCTGCTCGACCACTGTTGCGGGGAAGCGCGCCTCGAGTTTCAGCGTGTCGCTGGTCTGCCCCCAGGTGCGCCCCAGCAGCCAGCGCGGCGCGCTGACCGCTTCCTGCGGGTTCATGCCGAACAGCGCGTAGCGCGTGAACACGGCGCTCTGGGTTTGCGGCTGGCCGTCGCCGCCCATGTTACCGTAGACCATGCTGCGGCCGTCGTCGAACAGCGCCAGCGCCGGATTGAGGGTATGGAACGGCTTGCGCAAAGGCTGCAGCGCATTCAGGGCCTTTTCATCCAGGGAGAAACTGCAGCCGCGGTTCTGCCAGACGATGCCGCTGTCCTTCAGCACCACACCGCTGCCGTACTCGTGATAGGTGCTCTGGATGAAGGTGACGGCACGGCCCTCGCCGTCGATCACGCCCATCCAGATGGTGTCGGCCGGGCCCTTGCCCGCGCCCCAGGGCGCGGCCTGGTTGCGGTCGATGTTGGCCGCCAGCGAACGCACACCGACCGGGTGCAGGAAACTCTGCGCATCGGCCTTCATGTAGTCCGGGTCGGTGATGGTGCGGTCGCGAACGGCGAAAGCCTGCTTCGTGGCTTCCACGCACAGGTGCACGTAGTCCGCGCTCGCGGGATCGACTTTGCCTATGTCCAGCGCGTCCAGGATGCCCAGGATCAGGAGCGACACCAGGCCTTGCGTCGGCGGCGTCATGTTGTACAGCGTGCCCAGGGAATGCTTCAGCGCCAGGGGCGTGCGCCACTGCGCCTGGTGCCGGCGCAGATCGGAGAGCGCGAGCGGACTGCCCGCCGCGGCGAGGTCGCGCGCGTTCGCCGCCGCCAGTTCGCCGCGGTAGAAATCGTCCAGCCCCGCCGCCGCCAGACGGCGCAGGGTCGCGCCCAGGCGCTTTTGATAGAACACGCTGCCGATCGCCGGCGGCGCGCCGGCTACGAGGTAGGTTTCATCGAAGCCGTGCACGCCCTTCAAGCCGGCCAGCTTGGAGGCCGTGGTGGCGTTCTGGCTGCGGGTGACGGCGATGCCGTTCTCGGCGTAGTGAATCGCATCGGCGAAAAGACGGTCCAGCGGCAGCTTGCCGCCGAGTTCCTTGCGGCTGAATTCGTGGGCGGCGTTCCAGCCTGAAATGGTGCCGGCGACGGTATTGGCCGCGACGCCACCGCGAAACGGGATGCTCTTACTGATTCCGCGCTCGGCATACCAGCCGATCGAGGCGGCCGCCGCCGCGGCGCCGCAGGCGTCGATGGCGCGCGGCGCCTGGCCGGGGACATGAATCAGCCAGAAGGCATCGCCGCCGATGGAGTTCATGTGCGGATAGACCACGGCGATGCCGGCCGCGGCGGCGAGCATCGCCTCCACCGCGTTGCCGCCTTCACGCAGCACCGCCAGCGCGGATTGCGCCGCCAGCGCGTGCGGCGCGACCGCCATGCCGCGCGTGCCTCGAATCGAGTTGAGCATGAAATCTCCGGACGTATGAATGGTCCGGCGATTCTACCGGAAGGCGCCCCCGGCACTCGGGCAGGCGCCGCTGGCGCCGGCGGCGCTGCCGTAGACGTTGACGATCTCGTACCAGCGGTGGATCAGCGGGTCGGTCGGTACCGCGGGGGATTATCGTGCGCGCGCTTTGATTGCCGGATCAGCTTTGCGTCCAGGGCAGTCCGGTAAAGCGCCAGCCGCCCAGCCTGTTGCGCTGCCCGTTCTCGTCTTTGTCGCCCTCGAAGCCTTGCAGCACGTTGTAGGCATGCTTATGCCCGGCTTCGCTCACGGCAGTGGCGGCATGGTGCGAACGCACGCCGCTGCGGCAGAGGAACATGACGACCGCCTCCTGATCGATTTCGGCTTTGAATTGCGCGAGGAAATCCGGATTGCGCACGCTTCCGGGCCAGGTGTTCCATTCGATGGAGAGCCCGCCGGGCACGCGGCCCACCCATTCGAGCTCGGCGCGCGTGCGCACGTCCACCAATTTGGCCCCCGGGAGAGATTGCATCAGCGCATACGCCTCGGCCGGCAACAAAGCGCCTGCGTACGGCAGCTTCGATTGCTCCCCGCGCTCACGCGCCCTGGCCAGAATTTCCTGAGAAGTTTCCATTTCGTCTGTCCGCAAGAGTCAAGAGCGCAAGAGCATAAGGCATAGAGCGAGGCGCGCCAACACTCCGCCGGGCAAGGTCGCAAGGCAAGCGCGCGTCGATGCACATCCTTGGTGCATACGTTGATGGTTTGCACCAAGACAGCGCAGCGCTTGGCACACTCCCCCGAGGACTTCGCTTGTGGCAGAATGTCATGCGCGAATTTCGCCGGGTGGCATGTTTTCTGCTCTCTGTCCTCTTCGTTTCCCACGATCTATTGTCATCAACCGCTTTTTGAGGAGAATTAAATGGCTCTGTCCCCAGCCGACGTATTGAAACAGATCAAGGACAAGGAAGTGAAGTTCGTCGACCTTCGCTTCACCGACACACGCGGCAAGGAGCAGCACGTATCGGTTCCTGCCAAGCTGTTCACCATGGAAAAATTCGAAGACGGCCACGCTTTCGACGGCTCGTCCATCGCCGGCTGGAAAGGCATCGAGGCATCCGACATGCTGCTCATGCCCGACGCAGTCAGCGCGCGCCTGGATCCGTTCACCGACGAGACCGTGCTCAATATCACCTGCGACGTGATCGAACCGTCGGACGGCAAGGGCTACGACCGCGACCCGCGCTCGCTGGCCAAGCGCGCCGAAGCCTATCTCAAGTCGACCGGCCTGGGCGATACCGCCTACTTCGGCCCGGAGCCCGAGTTTTTCGTATTCGATTCCGTTACCTGGAACGTCGATATGTCCGGCTGCTTCGTCAAGATCGATTCCGAAGAAGCGCCCTGGTCGACGGGCAAGGAGTACGAAGGCGGCAATATGGGGCACCGCGCCGGCGTGAAGGGCGGCTATTTCCCCGTGGCGCCGGTCGATACGCTGCAGGACATACGCAACGCCATGTGTCTGGCGATGGAAGCCCAGGGCGTCGAGGTCGAGGTGCATCACCACGAAGTGGCTGCCCCCGGACAGTGCGAAATCGGCACCGTGTTCGAGAAGCTGGTGAAACGCGCCGACTGGATTCAAATACTCAAGTACACCGTGTGGAACGTGGCCCATTCCTACGGCAAGACCGCCACCTTCATGCCCAAGCCGGTCGTCGGCGACAACGGTTCCGGCATGCACGTGCATCAGTCGATATGGAAAGGCGGCGAGAACATGTTCGCCGGCAACAAGTACGCCGGCCTGTCCGACTTCGCCCTTTATTACATCGGCGGCATTATCAAGCATGCCAAGGCGCTCAACGCGATCACCAACCCCGGCACCAACTCGTACAAGCGCCTGGTGCCCGGTTTCGAGGCGCCGATCAACCTCGCCTATTCGTCGCGCAACCGTTCGGCCGCTTGCCGCATCCCCTATGCCACGAGCCCGAAGGGCCGCCGCGTCGAAGTGCGCTTCCCCGATCCGACCGCCAACCCGTATCTCGCATTCTCGGCGATGCTGATGGCCGGCCTGGACGGGGTGCAGAACAAGATCCATCCCGGCGATCCGATCGACAAGAATCTGTACGATCTGCCGCCCTCGCAGGCGAAAAAGGTGCCGAATGTGTGTTCTTCGCTGGAAATGGCGCTGGAACATCTGGAGAAGGATCACGAGTTCCTGACGCGCGGCGGCGTGTTTTCCGAAGGCATGCTAGACGCTTACATCGCGTTGAAGCAGGAAGAGGTGACCAAGTTCCGCATGACCACCCATCCGCTCGAATTCGACCTGTACTACACCAGCTAAGAACTGGCTGAAGCATCAAGGCAGGCGGGAGCAATCCCGCCTTTTTTTTGCCCCGCGCGGGGCGGGGCGGCGCCCCGCTTCCAGCGCATGCCGAACCTGGGCAAAAAAACGATTTGAAATCAGCCTGATATTGGCATAGACTTAACTTTCCTTCTTAATGGTTTTTGGACAATGGTCTGCAGCCTTGGACGCTTGGGATTCGTAGCCGCTCTGGCGCTTGCGCTGTCTGCGCCCGCTTGGGGAGACACCTTCAAGTGCGTCGACGCCAACGGTCGCCCGACCTACACCAACATGAAGGAAGAAACGAAGGGCAAGAACTGCAGCGTGGTGATGCGCGAAATATCCGTGGTCCCGGCCGGGCCGGCGGCCCCGGCCGCGCGCAGCGCTGCGGCCAATCCCTCGCCTGCGGGCTTTCCGAAGGTCGATCCGGCGACCCAGAAATCCAGGGACGGCGCGCGCCGCCGCATCCTGGAAGACGAACTGGGTGCGGAGGAGAAGTCCCTGGTAGAAGCCAAAGCGGAGTTGACCCGGCAGGAAGGCATACGCACCGGAGACGAACGCAATTACCAGAAGGTGCTCGACCGGCTGCAGAAATACAAGGACGAAGTCGAGCGGCATCAAAAGAACGTCGATGCTCTGAAAAAAGAGCTGTCCAACACCAAGTAAACGGGCGCTGCATCGGTGCAGCGGTTGCGCCGCCGGTTGCCCCCGGCCTCTCCTGTTCCGCACGGTGCTCATATGCCTGCCAGCGCTTTTTCCGGCCTTGAACTGCTCGCGACTTCAGTCGTCCTCGTCGACCAAGACCTGCGCATGGTCTACGCCAATCCGGCGGCAGAGAACCTGTTCGCGTTCAGCCTGAGGAACGTATGCAGGCAGCCGCTGGTGCAGCTGTTTGCGGATGCCGGCGAATTCATCGCCAGCCTGAACGGCGTGCTCGAGAACAACTGGAGCTATACCGGTCGCGACCTGATTCTGACGCGCCCGGGGCACCCGAGCCTGCAGCTGAACTGCGTGGTCACGCCGATCGAAGATCCCGCCGCGCGCCTGCTGATCGAGTTTCGCCCTATCGATCAGCAGCTCAGGCTCGCGCGGGAGCAAAGGCAGATGGACCAGCAAAGGGCAAACCGCGAGCTCATCCGCAATCTCGCGCATGAAATCCGAAATCCCCTGGGCGGCTTGCGCGGTTCCGCGCAGCTGCTGGAGCGCGAGCTGGAGCGCCCCGAGCTGCGCGAGTACACGCAGGTGATCATCAAGGAGGCCGACCGGCTGCAGGCCCTGATGGACCGGCTGCTCACACCGCACAAGCCGCCGCTGGTCGCTTCGCTGAACATCCACGAAGTGCTGGAGCGCGTGCGCAGCCTGGTGCTGGCCGAATTCCCCGAGGGCATCAGCATTCACCGCGACTACGACGCCAGCCTGCCGGATCTCCACGGCGACAAGGAGCAGCTGATACAGGCACTGCTCAACATCGCGCGCAATGCTGCGCAGGCGCTACAGGGCAAGGGGCAGATCGAATTCCGCACCCGCGCAGCGCGCCAGGTCACCCTGGCCAAGCAGCGCTACAAGCTGGCATTAGAATTGCATGTGACTGACAACGGTCCGGGAATTCCAGAGGAACTGCGCGAGCGGGTTTTTTATCCTCTGGTAACGGGCCGCGACGGCGGTAGCGGACTGGGATTGACGCTGTCGCAGACTTTCGTGCAATACCATCAGGGCACGATAGAGTGCGACAGCAAACCGGGCCGGACCTGCTTTACGATCATGCTGCCTTTGGAGTAAGCGGGCATTGGGCAATGAGCGATGGCTGAGACGCGGCATACCGCCGCGTCTGCGGCCGGGCGGTTTCCCATGAACCTGCAGCAAAATATGAAACCAGTCTGGATCATAGACGACGACCGTTCGATACGCTGGGTGTTTGAAAAAGCATTGGCGCGCGAAGACATCCCATTCGAGACCTTCGCCTCGGCGCAGGAAGCGCTCGATGCACTGGAACAGGGCGCGCCGCAGGTGCTGGTGTCCGACATCCGCATGCCCGGCACCTCGGGTCTGGAACTGCTGCAGAATATCAAGCAGAGCCATCCCGCGCTGCCCATCATCATCATGACTGCCTATTCCGACCTGGAATCGGCGGTGGCGGCGTTCCAGGGCGGCGCGTTCGAGTACCTGCCCAAACCCTTCGACGTGGATCAGGCGGTGGAGCTGATACGCCGCGCCATCGGCGAGAGCATGCGCGAGATCGAAGGCGTGGAAGCGCGGGAAACGTCACCTGAAATTCTCGGCCAGGCGCCCTCCATGCAGGAGGTATTTCGCGCCATCGGCAGGCTGTCGCAGTCGAATGCGACGGTGCTCATCACCGGCGAGTCCGGCACCGGCAAGGAACTGGTGGCGCTGGCTTTGCACCGCCACTCGAGCCGCGCGGCAAAAACCTTCGTCGCCATCAACACCGCGGCCATGCCCAAGGACCTGCTGGAATCGGAATTGTTCGGCCATGAACGCGGCGCCTTTACCGGGGCGCAGGCGATGCGCCGCGGGCGTTTCGAGCAGGCAGAGGGCGGCACCCTGTTCCTGGACGAAATAGGCGACATGCCGGCGGAACTGCAGACGCGCCTGCTGCGCGTGCTCTCCGACGGCCAGTTCTACCGCGTCGGGGGCCATCAGCCGATCAAGGCCAATGTGCGCGTCATTGCGGCCACGCACCAGGACCTCGAAGAACGCGTACGCCAGGGATTGTTCCGCGAGGATCTGTTCCATCGGCTGAACGTGATCCGCTTGCGCCTGCCCAGCCTGCGCGAACGGCAGGAGGACATTCCGCTCTTGGCGAAGCATTTCCTCGCCAAGAGCGCGCGCGAACTGGGCGCCGAAAGCAAGCGCCTGTCCGAGAGTGCGATGAATTTTCTCGCGGCGCAGGACTTTCCGGGCAACGTAAGACAGCTGGAAAACCTGTGCCACTGGCTGACGGTCATGGCGCCCACGCAGTCTATCGAAATAGCGGACCTGCCCGATGAGTTGAAGGCGGGCGCGGGCGAAGCGCCCGAATCGGACTGGATAGCCGCGCTGGAACGCGAAGTGGAGCGCGCGTTTGCCAGAGGCGAGACCGGCGTATTGAACCGCTTTTCCGAAGCCTTCGAAAAAGCCCTGATCGGCAAGGCGCTGGCCCGCACCGGCGGCAGGCGCATAGAGGCGGCGAATCTGCTCGGCATGGGGCGCAATACCATCACGCGCAAGATTGCCGAACTTCGATTGGAGTCCAAGGACGGGGTGGATAAGGCGGCCTGAGGCGGCGACCCGATCGGCGCAACATCTCCGAATTCCGGCGCCGTTGCTGCGACGCCGCCAATGTCGCAGCACGCGAATTTTGATTCCACGATCCGGAAGGCGGTTCATATTGCGGAATGTGCTGCAGCGCAATAGAATAGCTCCCCTTTTACGGCAACCTGGAGTCCACCCATGAGCGAGAAATTCCCCGGCGGCGTGGAAATCCACGCGCCCATCACCCCGGCTTTTGCGCAGATTCTCACCCCGGAAGCGGTCGCTTTTGTCGCCAAGATATGCCGCCGTTTCGAACCGCGCCGGCAGGAACTGCTTGCCACGCGCGCGGCGCGGCAGAAGGAATTCGACGCCGGCAAAATGCCGGACTTCCTGCCCGAGACCGCAAACGTCCGCAGTTCCGATTGGACCGTTGCGCCGCAGCCGGAGGACATGC
The DNA here is from genome assembly GCA_964400745.1 of uncultured Enterobacteriaceae bacterium. Lineage (GTDB taxonomy): Bacteria > Pseudomonadota > Gammaproteobacteria > Burkholderiales > SG8-39 > 2-12-FULL-64-23. The sequence goes on from CAYNVY010000087.1 coordinate 10,756, forward strand.
TCGACCGCCGCGTCGAGATCACCGGCCCGACCGAGCGCAAGATGGTGATCAACGCGCTCAACTGCGGCGCATCGGTGTTCATGGCCGATTTCGAGGACGCGGACACACCCACCTGGCACAACATGATAGACGGCCAACTCAACCTGCGCGACGCCGTCCGGCGCACGATTTCTCTCGATCAGGAGGGAAAGAAATACGCGCTCAAGGACAAGACCGCGGTGCTCATGGCGAGGCCGCGCGGCTGGCACCTGAACGAGAAGCATGTGCTCATCGACGGCATGCCGGTTTCGGGCAGCATATTCGATTTCGGCCTGTATTTTTTCCACAACGCCAAAGAACTTCTCCGGCGCGGTACCGGCCCGTATTTCTACCTGCCCAAGCTGGAATCGCACCTGGAGGCGCGGCTGTGGAACGATGTATTCGTGATGGCGCAATATGAGCTCGACGTGCCGCAGGGTTCGATTCGTGGAACCGTGCTGATCGAAACAATCCTTGGCGCGTTCGAAATGGACGAGATCCTGTGGGAACTGCGCGACCATTCCGCCGGCCTGAACATCGGCCGCTGGGACTACATGTTCTCCTGCATCAAGAAGTTCCGCTCGCACAAGGATTTTTGCCTAGCCGACCGGGTCCACGTCAGGATGACCGCGCGTTTCATGCGCGCCTATGCGCTGCTGCTGGTGAAGACCTGCCATCGCCGGCACGCTCCGGCGATGGGAGGCATGGCGGCGCAGATACCGATCAAGAACGATGCAGCTGCGAATGAAGCGGCGATGGCGAAAGTGCGCGAGGACAAGCTGCGCGAGGTGACCGACGGCTGCGACGGCACCTGGGTGGCGCATCCGGGGCTGGTGCCGATCGCCAAGGCGGTGTTCGACCAGCACATGCCCGGAGCCAACCAGTACGATCGGCAGCGTCCCGAGGTGAACATTACGGCGAAAGAGCTGCTCGACTTCGAGCCCGAGACGCCGATCACGGAAGCCGGCCTGCGCTACAACATCTCGGTCGGCATCCAGTATCTCGGGGCCTGGCTCGCCGGCAACGGCTGCGTGCCGGTGTTCAACCTGATGGAAGACGCCGCAACCGCGGAAATTTCGCGTTCCCAGATCTGGCAGTGGATACGCTCGCCCAAGGGCGTGCTCGACGACGGCCGCAAAGTGACCAAGGAGCTGTTCCGCAGCCTGCTCGCCGAGGAACTGCCTAAAGTCAGGACACATCTTGGCGAGGCTGCGTGGAAGGCAGGCAAGTACGAACAGGCCGCGGAGTTGTTCGCCAAGATCACCACCGACGACAACTACGTCGAATTTATCACCCTGCCGGCATACGAACTGATCGACTGAGGCGGGTGCGGATCAGAGTGCGATTTCCGCGACGACCGGAGCATGATCGGAAGGCCGTTCGTTGCGGCGCGGTTCGACATCGATAGTGCAACTGGCGCAGTTGGCGGCGAGACTTGCACTGAGCAGGATGTGGTCGATGCGCAAGCCCAGATTGCGTCTGAAGCCGTTCATGCGGTAGTCCCACCAGGAAAAAGATTTTTCCGCCTGCTCGAACAGGCGGAAGCTGTCCTTGAACCCGAGCCCGAGCAAACGCCGGAAGGCATCGCGCTCGGGCGCGCTGACCAGCACCTGCCCCTCCCAGGCCTTAGGGTCGTGCACGTCGCGGTCTTCGGGCGCGATGTTGAAATCACCCAGAAGGGCGAGACGCGGATGCACCGCGAGTTCCTGCTCCAGCCACCGGCAGAAAGCATCCAGCCAACCCAGTTTGTATTGGTACTTCTCCGAATCGACGCTCTGTCCGTTGGGCACATAGGCGCATACCAGACGCACGCCGGCGACATCGGCGCTGATGACCCGGCGCTGAGGGTCGGCGTAAGCGGCAATGCCAAAGGCGACGTCGGTGGCGGGTTCGCGGCTGAGAATGGCGACGCCGTTATAGGTCTTCTGCCCCGAAAACGCGGCAAAATAGCCGGCGGCTTCGAGTTCGGCCAGCGGAAATTTGGCGTCCTCGAGTTTCAATTCCTGCAGGCACAGGGCATCCGGTGCATGCTTTCCCAGCCACTCCAGGACCTGCGGCAGCCGCACCTTGAGGGAGTTGACGTTCCACGTTGCGATGCGCATATTGGCTCCATTTCCTTGTCTGGCTGATATCGGGGCAGCGCATGGGTCCGGTCCGCGCCACTGGGCGCGGCACGGTTCAGAGCGGCCATAGTTTGATGCCGGTCAAATCGACGCCGCTTTGGACCTGCTACGCTGGACGTTTGTCGAAGCGCCAGGGTAAATAATTGAGTTTCCGCATAATTTTAGCCATGAACCACGCGCAAAGCGAGGGCGAATTCCGGCCTCTCGCACACGCGAAGGCAAGGTAAGGCAGAGCATGGGCCCCAGGACTCTCAAGTTCAAGGTTGTGCTGTACCTGGCCATCGCCCTGACTGTGGCGATGCTCGTGTTTACCCTGCTCGTCGTCCGGCATCAGCGCAATGGGCTGCTGACGGAGGCGGAGAGTCACGTCGCCCAGATTTCCGAAGTGATCAAGCGCAGCACCCGGTTCGCGATGCTCGCCAACCGGCCTGCTTATGTCGACAGCATCATTCAGGATGTGGGTAGCCAGGGCAGCATCGAAAAAGTAAGGGTTCTCAGCAAGGACGGGACCATCATCCATTCCACCTACTTTCCCGAAATCGGACAGAAGGTGGACCGCAAGGCCGAAGCCTGCGTGCTCTGCCATCGCAGCGATTCGACCATGGAGCAGACCACGCAGAGCCAGCGCTCGCGCGTTTTCTCCACCCCCGAGGGTCGGCACATGCTGGGCAGCATGGATGTGATTCGCAACGAACCTTCGTGCTACACCGCGAACTGCCACGTGCACAGCAAGAACCAATCGGTCCTCGCGGTGCTGGATATCGTCTACTCGCTCGACGACATAGACCGGACGATGAAGACGAGCGCCGTGACCATGGCCGCGTATTCGATGGGGTTCATCCTCATCGCTTCGCTTCTGGTAGGCCTCTTCGTGCACCGCCTCGTCTATGTGCCTCTCATCGATCTGGAAGCCGGGGCGAAACGGCTCTCCTCCGGCGACCTGGAACAGATGATCCCGGTGCGCAGCGAGGACGAGTTCGGCCGCCTGGCGTCCTCTTTCAACGCCATGACGGAGGCGCTGCGAAACTCCCAGGCGGAGTTGCGCGAATGGGGCCATACGCTGGAGCAGAAGGTCGAGCAAAGGACGCGGGAATTGCGCATCGCCGAGGCCGAGTCGACGCGCTCGGAGAAACTGGCTTCGGTCGGCCTGCTCGCGGCGGGAATCGCGCACGAACTGAACAATCCGTTGACGGGCGTGCTTACCTTCACCACCCTGCTGCGAAAGAAGATGCCCGATGGCAGCATGGATGCCGAAGACCTGGATCTGGTGATCCGGGAAACCAAGCGCTGCGCCGCCATCATCCGCAGGTTGCTCGATTTCGCGCGCGAGAAGACGCCTGAAAAGAGCTTCACCAACTTGAATCAGATCATCGAAGATACGGCGCGCATCATCGAGCGGCCCGCTTCGTTTCGCGACATCGAGATCGCCCTGGATTTGGATCCGGACCTGCCCCAGGTCTGGGTCGACGCCGACTTGATCAAGCAGGTCGTCATGAATATCCTGGTCAATGCCCAGCACGCGATCGAGCACGAGGGCAGCATCAAGGTCCAAAGCCGCCGCGCGCCGGAGCCCAGGAGCCCGGAAGCGGGCATGGCGCCCGTGGCCATGGCGGAAATCTCGATCATCGATACCGGTTGCGGAATACCGGAGAAGAATCTCAAACGGATTTTCGATCCGTTCTTCACGTCGAAGGAGGTGGGGAAAGGCACAGGGCTGGGGCTGTCGGTCAGCCATGGCATCATTAGGGCCCACGGCGGCTTGATAGAAGTGGAGAGCGCCGTCGGCGAGGGATCAACATTCCGGATCTATCTGCCTTTGAAACCTCCTCCGGGGGAAGCGGAAAGCAGCAGGAGCAGTCAATGAAAGCCAGGATACTGGTCGTCGACGATGAGGAGATCGTCATCAGGAGTTGCGTGCGCATTCTCGCCGACGACGGGGATATGGAAGTCGACACCGCCCGGGACGGCCTCGAAGCGCTGAAGAAGCTCGACGACGCTCATTTCGACGTGCTCATCCTGGACATCATGATGCCGAAGATGGACGGCCTGGAAGTGCTCCGCAGGGTGAAGGAGGCGCACCCGGATATCGACGTCGTCATGGTCACAGGTCTGTCGCAGATAGAAACCGCGGTGAAGTCGATGAAGCTCGGCGCCTTCGACTATCTGCCCAAGCCGTTTGATCCGGACGAACTCAAGCTGGTGGTCAAACGCGCGCTGGAACGGCGGCAGTTGCTGCAGGAGAACGTCGAACTGCGCAGCGAAGTGAGCTCCAAGTACCGCTTCGAGAACATCATCGGCGCGAGTCCGCAGATGCAGAATGTGTACCGGCTGATCGCCAAGTGCGCGCCTACGAACAGCACGGTCATGCTGACCGGGGAGAGCGGAACCGGCAAGGAATTGATCGCGCGCGCGATTCACTACAACAGCCTGCGCAAGGACAAGCCCTTTGTCGCGGTGGACTGCAATTCCCTGAGCGAAAATCTCCTGGAAAGCGAAATGTTCGGACACGTCAAGGGCGCGTTCACCGGCGCCGTGGTCAACAAGAAGGGAATGTTCGAAGTGGCCGGAAGCGGAACCCTGTTCCTGGATGAAATCGGAAACATTTCCCTGACCACCCAGGCCAAGCTTCTGCGCGTCATTCAGGAAAGAGAATTCAAGGCGGTGGGGGACACGCGCACGCAAAGCGCGAATTTCAGACTGATCACCGCGACCAACAAGGATCTCAAGGCCATGGTGGCCGAAGGAACGTTCCGCGAGGATCTGTACTATCGCATCAACATCTTTCCGATTCAGGTGCCGCCGCTGCGGGATCGCCAGGACGACATTCCCCCTCTGGCCTTCCACTTCCTCAAGGTGTTCAGCGAAGAACTGGGCAAGAGGGTGACGGAGTTTTCGGAAGGCGCCATGAGCGCCCTGACGCATCACAACTGGCCGGGAAACGTGCGCGAACTCGAGAATACGGTACACCGCGCCGTGATCCTTGCCACGGACAAAGCCGTTCGCCAGGCGCATCTGGCGAACATCGCCGAAGTGCCGTCGAACGCCGACCTCGACGTGCCCAGAACCAGCGACGAACTCAAGCGGATAAAGAAGGTCACGCGCGAGAAGTCTGTCGAAAGCATCGAGAAATTGTTCGTTCTCGAAGCGCTGAAGAGAAACGCCTGGAACGTGACCAAGAGCGCCGAGGAGACCGGGATGCAGCGCCCCAATTTTCAGGCGCTGATGAAGAAGTACGATATCCGCATTCGCGGCACCGAACAGGATCCCGGCGAGTCAGAGGAGAACTGAAGCTGCAGCCCGCACTTAGTGTTGGCGGGCTGTTGAATTTCGGCAGCCTTCAAATCGGGGAATCCACCAGGGGGCATGCCCCTTAGTTCAACAGACTAGTGCTTGGCGGCTTCGCCGTGGCCCTCTTCCGCGGTTTCCTCGTAGCCGTTGATCATGGACATGATGTGTGCCATGCGGGTGTGGCCTAGGGTCGCCAGATAGATATGCATGAAAATGAAACCCGAGAAGAAGATGAAAATCAGCACATGGGCCGTATCCACCACCCGCACGCCGCCGAGCATATCGATCATGCCGGAGAAGCGCTTGACGTCCCACAGCAGCACCCCGGTCCAGAATTGCAGGGGCACCAGCAGCAGCATGATGACCTGGTAGCTCATGCTCTGCATCGAGTTGAACTTCTGGTAGACGCTGACGTGGTGCGGATTGGGTTCGCCCTTGAAAATGCCGTAACCGTAAAACATGGCCTGGCGGAAGCTCGCCTGGAAATGCTTCATCGGGCTCAATTCGGGATGGTAGACCTTGATCTTGTCCGAAAACAGATAGAAGAGTAGCCAGATGAAAAAGTTGGCGATAAGCACGAAGCCGATCCATTCGTGCAGGATCACAGCCGTCCGGAACGACATCAGATCGATCAATCCGATGTAGCGTATCTGGAAGCCGGTGACGATCATCGCCACGAATCCGAACGCGTTGATCCAGTGCCAGAT
>CAYNVY010000088.1:0-16786 GCA_964400745.1 uncultured Enterobacteriaceae bacterium
GACCAGATCCTGACCGTTGGCATGGAAAAGGCCACCGGCACCAAGTTCATCTACGTGCCGTTCAAGGGCGGCGGCGACGTGGCGGTGCAGCTGGTGGGCAAGCACATCGATTCCTCGGTGAACAATCCGATCGAGGCGGTGGCGCAGTGGCGCGCGGGCAAGCTGCGCCCGCTGTGCGTGTTCGACGACGAACTCATGCCCTACAAGACGAAGGTGACCGACACCATGTCCTGGCACGACATTCCGACGTGCAAGCAATCCGGAGTGGACATGGACTACCTGATGCTGCGCGGTATCTTCATGGCCGGCGGCGTGACCGAGGATCAGCGCAGCTTCTATGTCGAACTGCTGAAGAAGGTGCGCGCGACGCCGGAGTGGAAGGAGTTCATGGAGAAAGGCGCGTTCAACCAGACCGCTCTGAGCGGCGATGATTACAAGAACTGGGTGACGAAGGAGGAGCAGCGTCACATACAGCTGATGAAAGAAGCCGGGTTCCTCGCAGCAAAATAGAAAACTAGAAATCGCGCCGGGGCCCGATTCTGCCCGGCTTCGCGCGCGGCCGCGTTCGCGTATTCGGGAGGAGATGCACCATGTCGGATCATCAGGGCGGCGGACGTTCGGTCGTATCGTCGAAGACGGTGGACCTGGCGGTTGCCGGGATTCTTTTTGCGTTCGGCGCCCTGGTCGCGTTCGACAGCAACCGCATCGGGGCGAAATGGGCCGAAGACGGGCCCCAGTCGGGCTACTTCCCGTTCTATATCGGCCTGATCATCTGCATTGCCAGCGCGGTCAATGTCGTTCTTGCCTTGCGCAACAAAGCCTACTACGGCCGTTCCTTCGTATCGGTGGAGCAGCTGAAAGCCGTGTTCAGCGTGGCCATCCCCACGCTGGTCTATGTGCTGCTGATCCAGTTTCTCGGCATCTACGTTGCATCGACCGCATTTATCGCCGGTTTCATGGTCTGGCTGGGCAAGTACAGCTGGTTTAAGTCTTTGTCGGTGGGCGTGGGCGTGAGCGCGGCATTTTTCGTCATGTTCGAGGTCTGGTTCAACGTGCAACTGCCCAAGGGCCCGCTCGAAGCGGCGCTCGGGCTCAACTAGGGGAGCGAAGCGTGGAAGAAATCACTTCGCTGATGCAGGGCTTTTCGGTTGCGCTCTCGCCCTACAACGTCATGCTCATGCTCATCGGAGTCGTGCTGGGGGTGGTGATCGGTGTGCTGCCGGGCCTCGGCGGCGCCAACGGCGTGGCCATCCTGCTGCCGCTGACCTTCACCATGCCGCCGACCTCGGGCATCATCATGCTGTCGTGCATCTACTGGGGAGCGCTGTTCGGCGGCGCCATCACTTCCATCCTGTTCAACATACCGGGGGAACCCTGGTCGGTGGCCACCACTTTCGACGGTTACCCGCTGGCGCAAAAAGGACGCGCCGGCAGCGCCCTCACCGCGGCGTTCACTTCCTCCTTCATCGGCGCCCTGGTCGCGGTGATCATGATCACCTTCCTGTCGCCGGTGATTGCCAGATTCGCGCTGCAATTCGGGCCGCCGGAGTTCTTTTCGGTGTATCTGCTCACGTTCTGCGCGTTCGTCGGCATGAGCAAGGGGGCCGCGTTCAAGACCGTCGCCTCGATGATGGCCGGATTCGCGCTCGCCGCAGTCGGGCTGGACACGGTGACTGGAACACTGCGCCTCACTTTCGGCCACACCGAGCTGCTCAAGGGCTTCGATTTCCTCATCGCCGTGATCGGTCTGTTCGGCATAGGCGAAATCCTGCAGACCATGGAAGAGGGGCTGGCGTTCAAGGGAGTCCAGGCGAAGATCAACGCCAAAGTGGTAATGGAGACCTGGAAAGAACTGCCGCGCTACTGGGCGACGTCGATCCGATCGGCCGCCGTCGGCTGTTTCATGGGCATCGTCCCCGGCGGCGCCACGCCGGCCTCGTTCATGGCCTACGGCGTGGCCAAGCGCTTTTCTAGTAACGGCGACAAGTTCGGAGCGGGCGAGGTAGAAGGCGTGGTCGCGCCGGAAACCGCGGCGCACGCGGCGGGTACGTCCGCCCTGCTGCCCATGCTCACGCTGGGCATTCCCGGCTCGCCCACTGCGGCGGTGCTGCTGGGGGGCTTGCTGATCTGGGGTCTGCAGCCCGGACCGCTGCTGTTCGTGGAGCAGAAGGATTTTGTCTTGGGATTGATCGCCAGCATGTACCTAGGCAACATCCCCGGGCCGATCGTGGTGCTCACCGGCGTGCCCTTGTTCGCAGCCATTCTGCGCATTCCGTTCTCGATCATCGCGCCGGTGATACTGGTGATCTGCGCCATCGGCGCCTACACCGTGCACAGTTCCATGTTCGATGTCTGGGTAATGCTGATTTTCGGGTTCATCGGATACATTTTCAAGAAGCTGTACTACCCGCTTGCTCCGCTGGTGCTGGCGCTGGTGCTGGGCGACCGAGCCGAGGACTCGTTCCGCCAGTCGCTGCTGATGTCGCAGGGCGACATGCGCATCTTCTTCGCCAACGCGCTGGTCGGTTCCATCACCGCTCTTGCGCTAGCGCTTCTGCTCTGGCCGGCGGTTTCGATGCTCTGGCGCAAGCTGCGTGGTGCTTGAGGCGGAACCGGGCTGGGGGCCCGCGATAGCTACGTGACGCCGGTCTTGCGCTTCAAGCGCGACAGTGTCTCCGGTGTCAAATTGAGGTAGGACGCCAGCTCTTTCTTCGGTATCCGCTCCAGCAGTTCCGGGTGCTTGCGTTTGAAGCGCGACAGGCGCCCGGGCGCATCCAGCAGGTGCAGCGTGATCGTGTGCGCCATCACCTCCGACATCAGGCTCATGACTTCGTATTCGAAGCGCGCCTTGAGTTCGGAGTGGCAGCCGAGAAACTCGACCCAATGCTGCATCGGCAGCTTTGCCACGCGGACCTTGGTCACCGCGACGATGCTGTAGGGCATGGGCGTGCCCATGCGCCAAGCGGCATAGGATGTGTCCATGTCGGTCTCGGCGGCGAAGCGAAGGATCATTTCCTTGCCTTTCGGGTCGCTTACCACGCGCTTGAGTATGCCGTCGAGAATGAAAATCTGCTCCATCGCGCTGTGGCCCTGGGGCACCAGGAGGTCGCCCTTGCCGAAGTCGGCGATTTCCAACTTCGGCTCGAGTTCGGACCGGGCGGCCGGCGGCATCTCGCCGAGGACCAGATTCTGCCTGAGCTGCAGGCGGATGGTGTTGTGCTGGGGATGGGATTGGAGGAACGACATGTGGAAGGGGTGCGTCAGATTCAGGAGTGAATTAAAAGCGAAATCATTGACCTCAGTCAAGGTGCGCAAGCGGTTCAATTTCTTAGTATAGACCCCCTCGATCAACTAAAGCCAAATCACGCGCAAGCATGCACTTGGTCCGCGCCTCATGCGCGGGCGGTCCCGCGCAAGCGGAAACGAACACGAACACGATGACAGGAGGAGTATCCGGCATGGAAGCACTCAAGGGAGTTCGCATTCTAGACATGACCCACGTGCAGGCGGGGCCGACCTGCTCGCAACTGCTCGCATGGATGGGGGCGGACGTGATCAAGTTCGAAAACCCGCAGGGTGATGCCACGCGCGGCCAGTTGCGCGACGTGCCGAATGCGGACAGCCTGTATTTCACCATGCTCAACTGCAACAAGCGCTCGATCACGGTAAATATGAAATCGGCCGAGGGCAAGCAGGTGTTCGTCGACCTGCTGCAGAAGTGCGACATCATCATGGAGAACTTCGGCCCTGGCGTGCTCGACCGTTTCGGCTTCACCTGGGAGAAAATCCACGAAATCAACCCGCGCATCGTCATGGGCTCGATCAAGGGATTCGGCTCATCCGGTCCTTACGCCGAGTTCAAGGCCTACGAGAACGTAGCGCAGGCCATGGGCGGCGCGATGAGCACCACGGGCACGCCCGAGGGCCCGCCGTTCGTCACCGGCGCACAGATAGGAGACTCGGGAACGGGGTTGCACCTTGCGATCGGCCTGCTGGCGGCATTGCGCCACGCCGAGAAGACGGGGCAGGGGCAGTACGTCGAAGTGGCGATGATGGATGCGGTGATGAATCTGTGCCGGGTCAAATGGCGCGACCATCAGCGGCTTACCCGCCAATCGTTATCCGAGTACTCGGTGGCCACGCACCAGGGAATGGGGGCGGTGCCGCGCGCGGGCAACGATTCCGGCGGAGGCCAACTGGGTAACGCGATCCGCTGCAAACCCGGCGGCACGAACGACTTTATCTATATCGTGGTTCAGGAGGCGGTATGGAACGCGCTCGCCACGCGCATCGGCGAAGAACTCGGCATAGCCGGGCTGGCGACAGATCCCAAGTTCGCCACCATAGGCGAGCGCCGCCGCAACCAGAACGAGGTGTGGGAATTGATAGGCGAATTCGCGCTCAAGTACAACAAGCGCGAGTTCATGGGGATTCTTAACGAACTCGACGTGCCTTGCGGACCGATCATGAGCACCGAAGATCTTGCCACTGACGAGCACGTGAGGGGGCGGGACATGTATGTCGAACTCGACCATCCGCAGCGCGGCAAGTGGTACAACATCGGCATGCCGATCAAGCTTTCGGCTTCGCCCGCCAGGGTCGAACGCTCACCGCTTCTGGGCGAACACACCGACGAAGTGCTGAAGGAGGTGCTCGGCTACGACGAGGCGAAGGTCGGCGCGCTCAGGACGGCAGGTGCATTCCGCGTGCCGCCGAAGAAAGCGGCGAAGTAGCAAAAAGCTGGCGCACGCGACACAGAGTTTTTCGTTGAAGGACATCCGCTTTGAAAATCGCAATCATCGGCCAGCAGGATTCTGGTTCCGACATGACGTTCGCTTGCGCGAATGCGAGTCTGCGCTGAAATCTTGCCACAAAGGAAAATCAACATGAAGATCGCTATTATTGGTCAGCAGGATTTCGGCAAGGCAGTTCTGGAAGCGTTTCTCGCCCGCGGCGACGAAGTGACCGCCGTGTTCTGCGCGCCGGAAAAGGAAGGGGCGCGCCCCGATGCGCTGCGCGCCGCGGCAGAGGAGAAGAGGCTCAAGGTGTACCAGTTCAAGTCCTTGCGCGCGCCGGAGGCGGCGCAGGCGCTGGCCGGGGCCGGGGCCGACATCGGCATCATGGCTTTCGTGCTGCAGTTCGTGCCGCAGGAGCTGGTCAAGATCCCGGCGCACGGCACCATCCAGTATCACCCGTCGCTGCTGCCGAAATTCCGCGGCCCTTCCTCGATCAACTGGCCCCTGATCAAGGGAGAAACCGAAACCGGACTCACCATTTTCCGGCCCTCGGACGGGCTGGACGAGGGGGCGGTGATCTTGCAGAAACGAACGCCGGTCAGTGCGGACGATACCCTAGGCACGGTCTATTTCGACCGATTGTTTCCCATGGGCGTGGCGGCGATGCTGGAGGCGGCAGATCTGGTGGTGGCGGGGAAGCACCAGGAAAACGCGCAGGACGAAGCGCTGGCGAGTTACGAGGGCTGGTGTCGCGAAGGCGAGGCCAAAATCAACTGGGCCACGCACGCCGACTACATCCACAATCTGATTCGCGGCTGCGATCCCGCGCCCGGGGCATGGACTACGCACAACGGGGAAAAACTACAGTTGTTCGGTTCGAAGAAACACCTGGTGCGCACCTTTGGCGCGGTCAAGGGCAAGATAGGCGAGGTGACGGCAGTCAGCGCTGCGGGCATGTTCGTTACCGCGCAGGGGGGCCAGATCGAAGTGGCGAAAGGCAAGCTGGGGAGCGGCAAGAAGGTGTCGCCAGCCGATTTGGGAATTGCAGTGGGAACGATACTCGGCAGCTAGGCATCCGCTGCGCCGTCACCAGAGAACCCTTGCCGGGGCGAGGCAAGGGTTTTCGCTTTCTGGCGCGACTGCGCTGCGCGTTCTTCCGTCTGCGTCGGCGCCCCGTTCTTGCCTCGGATGCATGCATACGGGTGATTCTCAAAAACCATTTGACTAATCTAATACTTAACTGCAAGAATGGGCATTATCGCCCTGTTTATAAATAGGACTTGCCTATGCATCAGGCTGGATAGGGCGTCAGAGCAAAAACCCGGGACTGTATGGCGCATCCGGGCGGAGTGCGCAGGAGGCGCGAAGTGTTCTTTGGTGACCGGCGTGCGCCGCTTTTGGCTGCAGCCGAAAGAGCACAAGCGCCGGGGCTAATGTCGTAAAATGCGTTGCCTATCGGGTAGTTGGGGGTAGATTGGGCGGTTGGCTCGGCGAACGCAGAACAAGATCAGGTGCGCAGGGGGGCGGATATGACGAAGGCCGGATTTTGGAAGACCGACTGGTTTCTCGGGGTCGCGGTCGTCATTTTTATCGTCCTGTTCAACCGTCTTAGCGATCTGATCCCCAGCCTGGAGCGCAAAGCCTACGATCTGGGCGTGGTCGCTACTTCGCGCACGCCTCTGGACAAGATCGCGGTCATCGCCATCGACGAGCAGAGCCTCGCCAATCTCGGTCGCTGGCCCTGGTCGCGCGAGGTGCTGGCGAAAATGACCGACAACCTTTCGGCCGCGAAGGCAAAGGTCATCGCCTATACGGTGTTGTTTTCCGAACCACAGGTCGACGCGGGGTACGCTTACGTTACCAAGCTGCTCGATATGGCAGGTGCGGGCGCCGAACCCGCGGCTGCGCCCGACCCGAATGCGCCGGCGGTACCCGCCGCAGCGCCCGTCGCGAGCGGACAACTGGCTCCGTTCGTCACGCTGTTGAGGGAGGCAGAACAGGCGCTCAACACGGATCGCAAACTTGCCGACAGCTTTGCGCGCGCTGGAAACGTGGTGCCGATGACCTTGTTCGAATTGGGCGAACCGCGCGGCAGGCCGGATAAGCCGCTGCCGGAATTTGTGACCAAGAACAATTTGCCGAAAATAGTGAAGGGCGCGGAAGACGGCATGATGCCCACGCGCAAGATGGAATACCCGATCGAGGTCATCGGCAAGTCGGTAGTCGCGCTGGGCCATCTGAACGCCACGCCCGACGCGGACGGCGGAACGCGCACCGAACCGTTGGTTCTGGGCTATTTCGATCAGGCTTATCCTTCATTGTCGATGATGGTCGCGGCGAAAAGCCTGAATCTCGGAGTCGCCGACGTCAAGGTTCAACCCGGTGAAAAGGTGTCGCTGGGCAAGCTCAATATCGTGACCGATCCTGCGACGCGGATGTATGCCTACTTCTACAAGGACCGCGACGGCCGGCCCGCTTTCCAGGTGGATTCTTTCTATGACGTCATCACCGGCAAGATTCCGGTAAGCAAGTATCAGGACAAGATCGTGCTGATCGGACCGACCGCGGCGGGTCTGGGCAGCTTCGCGGTTACGCCCGTATCGCCTGCGATGCCGCCCGTACTGGTGCTCGCGCATTCGGTGTCCTCCATTCTGTCGGAACATTTTTTCGTGGCGCCGCCATGGGGCTATTGGGTCGAGTTGCTGGTGTTCCTGCTTGTCGCCGCCTACCTGATCGGGCTGTTGCCGCGGCTCAAGGCGGGGCCGGGGGCGGTCGTGACCGCCACCCTGTTGGTGCTGCTGCTGATCGCGCATTTCGCGCTCATGACCACCGCCGCGATGTGGCTGCAACTGATGCTGCCTTTGGTGCTGCTGGTGATTGGACACGTCCTGCTGATCACCAAGCGCTTCGTCCTGACCGAGGCGGGCAAGGTGAAGTCCGACGCCGATTCGGCTGAGTCCAATCGCATGCTAGGCCTCGCGTTTCAGGGGCAGGGCCAGCTAGACATGGCATGGGACAAGTTTCGCAAAGTTCCGCTGGACGACGGGCTGATGGACAATCTGTACAACCTTGCGCTGGATTTCGAGCGCAAACGCCAGTTCAACAAGGCCGAGAACGTGTTTCTGTACATGGCCAACCACAACCCCAAGTTCCGCGATCTGGAAGCCAGGCTGAACCGCGCCAAGGCCATGTCGGAGACGGTCATTTTGGGCGGCGGCACCAGCCACCCTGGCGGTTCCATGTCCCTGGGGGCCGGCGCGGAAAAGCCCATGTTGGGCCGCTATCAGGTGGAGAAGGAACTGGGCAAGGGGGCGATGGGGGTGGTCTACCAGGGCAAGGATCCGAAGATAGGCCGCGTGGTGGCGATCAAGACCATGGCGCTGTCGCAGGAGTTCGAGGCGGACGAACTGGTGGAGGTGAAGGAGCGTTTCTTTCGCGAAGCGGAAACGGCCGGGCGGCTGTCGCATCCCAATATCGTCACCATCTACGACGCGGGCGAGGAACACGACCTGTGTTACATCGCCATGGAATTGCTGAAGGGCAAAGATCTGATCCCCTACACCAAGCCCGACAATCTGCTGCCCGTAGACAAGGTGGTTTCGATCGTCGCGCGCGTTGCGGATGCGCTGGGATACGCGCACAAGCAGAATATCGTGCATCGTGACATCAAGCCGGCCAATATCATGTACGAGCCGGAAAGCGATGCGCCCAAGGTCACCGACTTCGGCATCGCGCGCATCACCGACTCGTCCAAGACCAAGACCGGCATGGTGCTGGGCACACCCTCGTACATGTCGCCGGAACAACTCTCCGGCAAGAAAGTCGACGGACGCAGCGACCTGTTCTCTCTGGCCGTGAGCCTGTACCAGATGCTGTGCGGCTCGCTGCCGTTCGTGGGCGATTCCATGGCGCAGCTCATGTTCAAGATCGCGAACGAACCGCCGACGGACATTCTTTCGGTTCGCCCGGATCTGCCGCCGGGATTGGTGGCGTTTCTCGACCGCGCGATGGCCAAGGAAGCCGACGAGCGCTACCAAACCGGCGACGAGTTCGCGGCGGCTTTGCGCGCGGCCTTCGGCGCCGGCCCGGCGCCGGCCACCGGTGGCGGCGTCGACATGGATATCAGTCTTTAGGATGGGCAGCGCATGGATTTGAGCCAAGCCCTGGAGGTCGCGAGCCATACCGATCCCGGCATGGTGCGCTCGCACAACGAGGACTCGATCGCCTCGATTGCCGAAAAAGGCCTGGTCGTGCTGGCCGACGGAATGGGGGGATACAATGCGGGGGAAGTGGCCAGCGGCATGGCCACCACGGTGATCACCACCGAATTGCGGCAGTTGCTCGACGAGCACGCGCCGCATGAAGTCGACCCGCAAAGCGGCCGAAAGGCGGCGTTGAAGATGCTGCAGGAGCAGGTCGCCAAAGCCAATACCTCGATCTATCAGGCCTCCCAGAGCCAGCCGCAGTACGCAGGCATGGGCACCACGCTGGTGATCGCACTGTTCTACGACAACAAGATGATGGTCGCGCACATAGGCGATTCTCGCCTGTACCGCATGCGCGGCGACGAGTTCAGCCAGGTGACCAAGGATCATTCGCTGTTGCAAGAGCAGATAGATGCAGGCATGCTCACCAAAGAACAGGCGAAAACTTCGGCGAACAAGAACCTGGTGACGCGGGCGCTGGGCATAGACCCGGCGGTCGAGGCGGAAATTCACGAGTACGACACCCTGCCGGGCGACATTTATCTGCTGTGCTCCGACGGGCTGTCGGACATGGTGAGCGACGAAGATATAGGCATGACGCTGCAGGCGCTAGGCGCCAACCTGAATCTGGCGGTGCAGCAGCTGGTGCAGATGGCTAACGACAACGGCGGGCGCGACAACGTGTCGGTAATCCTGATCAAGATTTTGCGCGAATACCCGGCCGGTACCGGCTTGGCGTCGAAAATTTTCGGATGGTTTAGATAGTACGAGGATAATGCTATGGCGAAGCTGATACTCAGTATGGACGGTCTGGTGCTCAAGGAAATCGTGCTTTCCAAGGAGCGCACCACCATCGGGCGCAAGCCGCACAACGATATCCAGATCGACAATCTGGCCGTCAGCGGCGAGCACGCCGTCATCGTGACCATACTCGCGGATTCGTTCCTCGAGGACCTGGGCAGCACCAACGGCACATGCGTCAATGGCAAGACGGTGAAAAAGCATTTCCTGCAGAACAACGACGTCATTGAGCTCGGCAAGTACAAGCTCAAGTACATCAGCGAAGCGCTTCCCGGTGCGGCGAAAGCGGCCGATTTCGAGAAGACCATGGTGTTGCGCCCGGGGGCGATGCGAAAGCCGCCGGAACCGCAGCCGCCCGCGCCCGCCAGTCCCCCGCCCTCACATACCGATACCTCCCCCGGAATACCCGCCGCCCCTGCGCCGGCCGCAGCTGCCGCGAAAAGCCACGGCGATACGCTGGTCGGAATGGCCGCAGCGGTTCCAACACCGACCCCGGCCCCCGCGCCTGCGGCGGCAGCCCCGGTGCGCCACGCGTTTCTGCAACTGCTGTCGGGCGCCAACGCAGGGAAGGAACTGGAACTCACCAAACCCCTCACTACTCTGGGCAAACCCGGCGTCCAGGTCGCCGTGGTCACGCGTCGGCCGCAAGGCTTTTTCATTACCCACGTCGAAGGCGCCAACAAGCCCATGGTGAACGGAAAGCCGATCGAAGTGCAGGCTCACGCGCTCAACGACCATGACATCATCGAGCTTGCGGGCGTGAAGGTGGAGTTTTTCTACAAATCCTGATGTCCTGCCTGCAGTGGTGAAAGGCCGCTTCGGAATTGCCCGAACGGCCGCTCGCCGACGGGAGAGCGAGAGGGAAATCAAGCGGGGGGCGTCTGCATTCCCTCGATGGCCGCCTCGCATTGTTAGGAACTCGAAGAAGGAAGCGGTGTGAAACAGCATATCGTCAGGATTGCGCTTGGCCTCGTGGTCATGCTGCTATTCGTTGGTCACGCCGGCAAGTTCTACAACATCGGACTCATCTCCCGGCTGGACAACATCATGTACGACACGCGGCTGGCGCTGACCATGCCCGGCGGCGTCGATCCGCGCATCGTCATACTCGATATCGACGAGCGCAGCCTGGATAAAGACGTCCTCGGGCGCTGGCCCTGGCGGCGCGACAAGATCTCGGAACTGCTGAAAAAGCTCTTCGACGAATACGGCGTTGTCATCATCGGCTTCGACGTCGTGTTTGCCGAACCCGACGAGAGCTCCGGCCTGCCGGTACTGGATAAACTCGCCAAGAGCAAGCTGAAGGACGTGGGCCAGTTCCAGTCGGCGCTCAACGAATTGCGGCCGGAATTGGATTACGACGCCATCTTCGCCAAGACCCTCAAAGACAGGCCCGTGGTGCTGGGCTACTATTTCAACAGCGAGGAAAACGCGGTGCACTCTGGCGCCATTCCAGAACCGGTGCTGCCTGCGGGGACCTTCCAGGGAAGAAACATCAGCTTCACTTCGTGGCGGGGTTACGGCGGCAATCTGAGCGAATTTCAGGCCACGGCGGCCAACGCAGGGCACTTCAACCCGCTGGTCGATCCCGATGGCGTGTCGCGGCGGGTGCCCATTCTGGCGGAATACAAGGGCGCGTATTACGAGGCGCTCTCACTTGCCATGATCCGGGTGCTGGCGGGATACCCGAAGGTGGAGCCCGGCATGTCGGGAGAAGATTTCACCAGCAAGAGCTATTCCGGACTGGAATGGTTGAAGGCCGGCCCGGTCACGATTCCTGTGGATGAAAACGTAAGCGCGCTGATACCCTACCGCGGCAAGCGCGGGAGCTTCAAGTACGTCTCCTTCGCCGACATCTACGGCGGCAAGGTGTCGAAAGAGGAACTCAAGGGAAAAATCGCGCTGATCGGCACTTCCGCTCCGGGACTGCTCGACTTGCGGTCCACGCCGGTAGGCAGCGTGTATCCCGGGGTGGAAATACACGCCAACATGATCGCGGCGATGCTGGACAACAACTTCAAGCAAAAACCCCCCTATATGCTGGGCGCCGAGGTGATCCTGTTGCTGGTGGGCGGGATCGCGCTGGCGTTGCTGGTGCCCCTCCTCTCCCCGTTGCGGGCGACGCTGGCATCCTCGCTCGCGCTCGTGCTGGTCGTCGGGCTCAACGTCATGGTATGGACTAAGGGCGGCCTGGTCTTGCCTCTGGCTTCCAGCCTGTTGATGATCGTGCTGCTCTACGCGCTCAACATGTCCTGGGGTTACTTCATCGAGTCGCGCAGCAAACGCCAGTTCACAGAGTTGTTCGGACAGTACGTGCCGCCGGAACTGGTCGACAAGATGGCAGAGGATCCCGAGAAATACAGCATGGAAGGCAAGAGCGAGGAGCTCACGGTGCTGTTTTCCGATATCGTCGGCTTTACCTCGATATCCGAAGGCCTGGAACCGAAAGAGCTGTCGCAATTCATCAATGAATATCTGACCTCGATGAGTCTGGTCATCCGCAACAACCGCGGCACACTCGACAAGTACATCGGCGACGCCATCATGGCCTTCTGGGGCGCCCCGGTGCATGACGCCGAACACGCGCGCCAGGGGGTGCTCAGCGCAATGGCGATGCAGGCCGAGCTCGACAAGGTGCGCGTGCAGATGCGCGCGCGCGGCTGGCCCGATATCCGCATCGGCGTCGGCGTAAACAGCGGCCAGATGCGAGTCGGGGATATGGGCTCGAAGCTGCGCAAGGCCTACACCGTCATGGGCGACGCGGTGAACCTGTCGTCGCGCCTTGAGGGTTTGACGCGAGTCTACGGCGTCGGCATTCTCGTCGGCTCGAATACCAGGCAGATAGTGAAAGACGTCGTGTTTCGCGAGATCGACCGGGTCAAGGTAAAGGGCAAGGACGAGCCTATCGACATCTATGAGCCGATCGGCCTCGAAGGCCAGGTGGACAAGAAAGTCCTGGACGAGGTCAAGCTGTGGCACAAGGCATTGAAGGCCTACCGCGCGCAGAAATGGGACGAGGCCGAAATGGACTTGTTCAACGTGCAGCGCATGTCGCCGGAATGCAAACTCTACGACCTGTATTTCGAGCGCATCAAACAGTGCCGCCTTGATCCGCCCGGTGCCGACTGGGACGGTGTCACTGCGTTCAAGACAAAATAAGGCGCGGGGATGAAACTCAGGGTGCTCGGATGCAGCGGCGGTATCGGCGGGCGCCACCTGCGCACGACCTCGCTGCTCATCGACAACGACATTCTGATCGATGCGGGAACGGGAGTGGGCGACGTGTCGCTCGCGGAACTGATGCTGATCGACCATATATTTCTCACGCATTCACACCTCGACCACATCTGCTCCATCCCGTTTCTGGTCGACACTGTCGGAGGCATGCGCAACAAGCCGCTCACCGTCCACGCGGCCGAACCGACGCTGGAGATGATCCGCAACCACATATTCAACTGGAGCATCTGGCCGGACTTCACCCAGATTCCGACGCCGAGCAAGCCGTGGATGCAGTATCAGGCGCTGCAACTCGGGCAGACGGTGGAGGTGAGGGGGCGCAAGGTCACGCCGCTGCCGGCCGTGCATACGGTGCCTGCGGTCGGCTACCAGATCGATTCGGGTCGCGCGAGCCTGGTGTTCACCGGCGACACCACCACCAACGATCCTCTGTGGAAAATCGTCAACCAGATCGCCAATCTGCGCTACCTGATAATTGAAACCGCATTCTGCGACCGCGAGCGGGACCTCGCCATCGCCTCTAAGCATTTGTGCCCGAGCATGCTGGCGGAGGAATTGGCGAAGCTGGAGCGCAGCGCCGAGGTGTTCATCACCCACCTCAAACCCGGCGAAATCGAACTGACCATGCAGGAGATCGAAGACTGCGCCGGGCAGTACAAGCCGCGCATGCTGCAGAACAACCAGGTATTCGAGTTTTGACGGCCATGGAAGTCAACCCTCCCCGGCAAGAGCTTCCGCCAGGAAACAAGGTCAGCGCAGCGGTGCTGCAGGCCCTGGATCCGCTTTCTTCGCTGTCCGATGCGCGGCTGAAGGAACTCGCCGCGCTTTGCTATGCCGAGCCGGTCGCCCGCAACCTGGACCCGTTCCGTTCGTGCCCGATTGCCGGCCAGTCGGTCTATCTATTGCGCGGTGAATTGGCCCTGGCCTACAGCGAGGGGCGGTCTGAGGTGGTTGTCGGCGGCTCCGCCGACGCGCGATTCCCGCTGGGCAAGCGGCGCATGTTCGTTTCGTCCAAAGCGGTGACCGAAGTGCATCTGCTTCGCATCGACGACGACCTGCTCGACATCATGCTCACCTGGGACCAGATGGCGCGGCGCGAGCCTACCGGGGCGCAGCGCCCGGATTCGGGAAGATCGCCGACCGGGCAGCCCGCCGGAGGCGGCGATTGGGGCGTCATGTCGGGCCTGTTCGGCATCACCAATCTGCGCTTCGGCGCATTTTCCCAGTTGCCGCCGGCGCACATCGATGAATTGCTGAAACGCTTCGAGAGCGTCGCCGCCAAGAAAGGCGAGGTGATCATCCGCGAAGGCGCGGAGGGCGATTACTACTACCTGGTGGAATCCGGCAGATGCCAGGTCGAGCGCATGATCGGCGGGGTCAGCATGACCCTGGCGGAACTCAAGAGCGGCGATACCTTCGGTGAAGAGGCCCTGGTGTCCGACTCCAAGCGCAATGCCACGGTCACGATGAAGACGGACGGCAGCCTGCTGCGCCTCGCCAAGCAGGATTTCAACGCGCTGCTACGGGAACCCTTGCTGCGCGCGATCAACATGGAACAGGCCAAGCAAAAAGTGCTGGGCGGCGCGCAGTGGATAGACGTGCGCTACATGTCGGAATATCAATACGACAAGCTAGACGGAGCGATCAACATTCCGCTTTCGGAAATCCGCAACGCCTTCGGCGCGCTGGATATCAACAAGGAATACGTCGTCTATTGTCAGAGCGGCCGGCGCAGTTCCGCCGCCGCCTTCCTGCTGGCGCAGCGAGGCTACAATGTCTATCTGCTCGAAGGCGGCCTGTGGGGCGGAGACCGCCTGCCCTGAGGGCAGCGCGGCCGGGTTTTTTTGCCGTATAGTAGGAATTGTGTCGTTATGGCCGCAGCCTTCCGCTGCGCCGATCGATTGACGAGGTCACTATGAGTGCAGTCCTGAATACCCCACCGGCGGCGGCAGCGGGTCCGGCAGACGTCAATGCCCGGTTGATGTTCTCGAAGAACCTGCAGAACGTCACCAACAAGATCCATGCGACCTCCAACATCGACGAGATCATGCTCGAGGTCTCGACCGACATATGCAGCCTGTTCAACGCCGACCGGCTGACCATCTATATCGTGGGCGAGGACAAGCAGTCCATCGTGTCGAAGGTGAAGACCGGGCTGAATTCCTTCAAGGACTTGAAGTTGCCGATCGCCGAGCACTCGATCGGCGGCTACGTGGCATTCTCCAAGAAGATGATCAACATCAAGGATGTGTACGACGAGATCGAACTGAAGGCGATCAACCCGAACCTGCGCTTCCTGCAGGAGGTCGACAAGCGCACCGGCTACCGCACCAAGCAGATGCTGGTGGCGCCGGTGACCGACGGGGAAGAACTGATCGGCGTTATCCAGATCATCAACAACAAGGCCGGCGTCCCGTTTACGCCGCTGATGGAAGAAGGCGTGACGCAGCTGTCGCAGACACTGGCGATTGCGTTCAGACAGCGGCAGAAACCCCAGGTCATCAAGACCAAGTACGATTTCCTCGTGAGCGACGCGGTGATTTCGCCGGCGGAGTTCGAGTTGGCGGCGCGTTCGGCGCGCAAGAAGGCGGTGGACGTCGAGCAGGTGCTGATCGAGGAGTTCCAGGTGAAGCTGCCTGCCATCGGCCAGGCCTTGTCGAAATTTTTCGGCGTGCCATACGAACCGCACAAGCCGGACCGGATCAAACCGGCCGAGTTGCTGAAGAACCTGAAGCGCGAATACATCGAGCAGAACCAGTGGGTGCCGATCGACGACGGCAAGGACGGCGTGGTCGTGCTGTGCCTTGATCCGGAGCGGGTGAAGAGCTCGCGCATCGTGCAGAACGTGTTTCCGAAAAGCAAGCTGGTGTACCGCGTCACCACGCAGCGCGAGTTCAAGGAAACGCTCAATATCTTTTTCGGCGCCGAGGTGCTCGATTCCGGTGACATCGGAGACATGCTCTCCGGGCTGGAGGATGATGAAGAGGCCGGCGGCGAAAGCTCGGGCGACGATCTTTCGCAGGCGGCCGACAACGAGCTGGTCAAGTTGGTGAACAAGATCGTGATCGACGCCTACAACCAGAACGCGTCTGACATTCACATCGAATCCTACCCGGGCAAGGGCAAGACCGAGGTGCGCTTTAGAAAGGACGGGTCGCTCGCGCCCTACATCGAGATCCCCGCCTCCTACCGCAACGCCATCGTCGCCCGCATCAAGATCATGTGCGACCTGGACATCTCGGAAAAGCGCAGGCCGCAGGACGGGAAAATAAAATTCAAGAAGTTCGGGCCGCTGGACATCGAACTGCGCGTCGCCACGATTCCGACCCAGGGCGGGTTCGAGGATATCGTCATGCGTATCCTCGCCGCCGGGGAGCCGATCCCGCTGGATAAGCTCGGGCTCACCCCGCACAATCTGGAAACGCTGAAAACCGTCGTCAGCAAACCCTATGGCCTGTTCTTCGTCTGCGGCCCGACCGGCTCGGGCAAGACCACCACGCTGCACTCGGTGTTGAAGCATCTCAATACGCCCGACACCAAGATCTGGACCGCCGAGGACCCGGTCGAAATTACGCAAAAAGGTCTGGGCCAGGTGCAGGTCAACAAGAAGGCGGGGCTGGACTTCGCCATGGTGATGAAGGCGTTCCTGCGCGCCGATCCGGACATCATCATGGTGGGTGAAATGCGCGACAAGGAAACAGTCGGAACCGGCATCGAGGCGTCGCTTACCGGCCACCTCGTATTCGCCACCCTGCACACCAACAGCGCGCCGGAATCGATCATCCGCCTGCTCGACATGGGCATGGA
>CAYNVY010000089.1:0-16637 GCA_964400745.1 uncultured Enterobacteriaceae bacterium
GCCGAGCAGAAGATGCTGATCGTCCAGGCCCTGCAGAAGAAGGGCGAGATCGTCGCCGTCACCGGCGACGGCGTGAACGACGCCCCGGCGCTCAAGACCGCCGACATCGGCATCGCCATGGGCCTGGCCGGCACCGACGTGGCCAAGGAAGCGGCCGACTTGATTCTGCTCGACGACAATTTCGCCAGCATCGTCGCCGCCATCGAAGAAGGGCGCGCGGTGTTCGAAAACATCCGCAAATTCCTCACCTACATCCTGAGTTCGAACATTCCTGAACTGGTGCCCTATCTCGCCTTCATGCTGTTTCGGATCCCGCTGCCGCTCACCATCATCCAGATACTTGCGGTCGACCTCGGCACCGACATGCTGCCGGCCCTGGCCCTAGGCGCCGAGAAGCCCGACCCGGACGTCATGAACCGGCCGCCCAGGGCGCGCAACGAGCGCCTGTTGTCATGGGGACTGATCGCCCGCGCCTATCTGTTCCTGGGCGCGCTCGAGGCCGCGGCGGCGATGGCGGTGTTCTTTTTCGTGCTGGATGCTTCGGGCTGGCACTTCGGCGATCTGCCCGGCAAGACCGACCCGCTCTACCTGCAGGCGACCACTGCCTGCCTGGCGGCCATCGTCGTGATGCAGATGGCCAACGTCTTCCTCTGCCGCCATCCGCAGCGGTCGGCGTTCGCATTCGGCCTGTTCAGCAACCCGCTCATTCTGCTCGGCATCGCCTCGGAACTGGTGCTGATGCTGTTCATCGCCTACACGCCGGCGGGAAACTGGCTGTTCGGCACGGCGCCGGTCGGCATGGAAGTCTGGCTGCTCGCCGCGGGCTTCGCGGCGCTGATGTGGGCCCTGGAGGAAGCGCGCAAGGCCTGGGTGCGGCGCACACGGAAACCAGCCGATTTCACTTCAGTTTGAAACCACGTCCGGAACAGCGATCGGGTTTCAAACCCCGGCGCAGGTCAGACACCACCGGCGCAGCGGACTAAGTCAATCCCTTCTCGTGGAAAAGCGCGACGAACTTCGCGTCGGTTTCCAGCTTGAGGCTATCGTTCCATTCGATCAGTGCCATCTTCGATCTTTTGACCAGTCCTACGGCGAGCCCTCATTGTAATTCACTGCCCTGCCGGGCGACTATCGATTGCTCGCTGCACGGTCCTGCGCCTGTTCGCCTTCGCTGGAAAAAGCGCACAATTGCGCTGCCGTCGCGTGGCGGGGAAATGCCATGTCGCTTCCCTGTCTTTTTCCGATCAACCGATCTATGATTTCTGCCGATAGACTGCGGGACGCGAGGGCGCGTTCCGGTCGCGCCGCATATTGATCCAGCAAACGAGATTTCATGACGACCACACAATCCCGGCCACTCGACGCGCCCCTGCACGAGTACCTGCGCGCGCACGCGCGCGAGCAACCCGCAAGAGCGGCCTATCTTTGGTACGGACATGCCCTCACCTACGCCGAGCTGGATCGCGCGAGCGATGCCTTCGCCGCACGACTCGCAGCCTTGGGCGTGAAGAAAGGCGAGCCGGTGGCGCTGTTCATGAACAATTGCCCGCAATACGTGATGGCGCACTACGGCATCCAGAAGCTGTGCGCCGTCGTCTGCCCCTGCGGACCGCTCAACAAGGAGCACGAACTCGAATACCAGTTGAACGATCTGCAGGCGCGCGTGATCGTGGCCGCCGACGTTCTGCTGCCTATCGTGGAGAGGGTGCGCGGCAAGACGGCACTGGCCCATGTGTTCACGGTGCGCTACGCCGATCTGCTGCCGGATGCGCCCAGCGTGGATGTTCCCGCCGAACTGCTGCAGATGAAAGCCCGCCCGCTGCCCCCGTCAGACCATGCGGAAGACTTTCTTGCCGCCACGCGGGGCCGCGCGGCGCCGCCCCCGGTCGCGCACGGGCTGGACGAGGTGGCGCTGATGACCTACACCTCCGGCACCACCGGCCTGCCCAAGGGCGCCATGCTGACTTACCGCAACGCGCTCTACAAAGCGGCCGTGGCGGCCGATTGCAACGGCGTTTCTGCCGACGAGGTGATGCTGGCGGTGGCGCCGCTGTACCACATCGCCGGAATGCTCATGGGCGTGAGCATCAGCGTCTACGCGGGCGCCACCTCGGTGTTGCTCTACCGCTTCGATCCGCTCGCCGTGCTGCAGGCGATAGAGCGGCATCGCGTCAGCTGGTGGTACAGCATCGCCCCGATGAACGCAGCGGTGATGCAGGCGCCTGGCGCCGGCAATTTCGACGTGGGCAGCCTGCGCCTGAACCCGGTGACCAGTTTCGGCATCATCTTCACCGAAGCCCTGGCCGCGCAATGGAGGACCCTGGCTCGCAACTGCGAGTCGTTCGAGGCGGCATACGGCCTGAGCGAGACGCACACCATGGATACCTATATGCCGCGCGACGCGATACGCTGGGGCACCCATGGCAAGGCCGTGCCGGACAACGAGATCCGCATTCTGCACCCCGATACCGGGCGTGAATGCGCCAGCGGCGAACTGGGGGAGATCGTCGTGCGCGGCGCCGGCGTGTTCAAGGGTTACTGGAACAAGCCCGAAGCCACGGCAAAGACGCTGCGCGATGGCTGGGTGCATACCGGCGACATGGGAAAGATCGATGCCGAGGGCTATCTCACTTTCGTCGGCCGGTTCAAGGAAATGATCAAGGTGTCCGGTTACAGCGTGTTTCCGGAAGAGGTCGAATCCATCTTGATCAGGCACCCGGACATCGCACAGGCCGCCGTGATCGGGGTGCCGGATCCGCAAAAAGGCGAGGCGGTCAAAGCCTTCGTGGTGCTGAAGCCGGGACACAGCGCCGGCGCAGGCGATATCGTGGCGTGGTCGCGCGATAACATGGCCACCTACAAAGCGCCGCGCGAAGTGAAGTTTGTCGATGCGCTGCCCGCCACCGGCGCCGGCAAGGTATTGCGCCGCCTGCTCCGGGACGCGCCATGACCCGCATGACGACAGGAAAGTGATCCGATGACCGAAATTCGCTCCCCCCTGCAGGCCCGGATAGTCCGCCGGCTGGTCCAGCCGGGACATCTCGTCGACGCGGGGGATCTGCTGCTTATTCTGGACGCCATGAAAATGGAACATGAGATTCGCGCAGAGCACGCGGGCAGGGTCATCGAAATATACTTCGAAGACGGCGAACTCGCGGCCGAGGGCGATGCGCTGGTCCGTCTCGAGACCGTTGCGCCGGTTCCCGCAGCGGGGTCTGAAACTGCGGTCAGCGCGGATTCGAAACAGCCAAGCGCAAGCTTGCGCCCTGACCTGCTGCGACTGCTCGAGCGCCATGCGCACACGCTGGATGCCAGCCGCACCGAAGCCGTGGCCAAGCGCCGCGCACTGGGGCTGCGCACCGCGCGCGAGAACGTCGCCGACCTGTGCGACGCGGATTCCTTCGTCGAGTACGGCGCACTGGCGGTCGCCGCGCAGCGCAGCCGGCGCTCGGAGGAGGATCTGATCAGGAACACGCCCGCCGACGGCATGGTAACCGGCATCGGCAGCATCAACCGGGCGCTGTTCGGCCCCGATCGCAGCCGGGCGGTGATCATGGCCTACGACGCGACGGTGCTGGCCGGCACGCAGGGCATGCGCAATCACCAGAAGACAGACCGCATGCTGGGCATCGCCCTGCGGCAGAAGCTGCCGGTGGTGCTGTTCGCGGAGGGCGGCGGGGGCAGGCCCGGCGACGTCGACATGCCCATCGTGGCCGGCTTGCATGTCACCACCTTTGCCAGCTATGCGCGCCTCAACGGCCGGGTCCCGGTGATCGGCATCGCGGCCGGGCGCTGCTTTGCCGGCAACGCGGCCCTGCTCGGATGCAGCGACGTGATCATCGCGACCCGCGACAGCAACATCGGCATGGGCGGCCCGGCCATGGTCGAGGGGGGCGGGCTGGGCGTGTTCAAACCGGAACAGATCGGTCCGAGCGAAGTGCAGCACGGCAACGGCGTGATCGACATTCTCGCGGCGGACGAGCGCGCGGCCGTGGCTGCGGCGCGACAGTACCTGTCGTATTTTCAGGGGCGGATCGGCGAATGGCGCGCCCCCGACGCGCCGGCGCTGCGCGAGGTGGTGCCGGAGAACCGGTTGCGGGCGTACGACACCCGCGCCGCCTTGCGCGGCATTGCCGATTGTGACAGCGTGCTGGAATTGCGCACCGGCTTTGGCAAGGGCATCCATACGGCGCTCGCGCGCATCGAAGGCCGGTCGGTGGGCATGCTGGCGAACAACCCGCTGCACCTGGGGGGCGCGATAGACGCCGGCGCCGCCGACAAAGCTGCCCGATTCATGCAATTGTGCAATGCGCACGGGCTCCCCCTGGTGAGCCTGGTCGACACGCCCGGCTTCATGGTGGGGCCGGAGACGGAGCGCGAGGCGCAAGTGCGGCATGTCAGCCGCATGTTCCTTGCCGCCGCGCATCTGCGGGTGCCGTTCCTGAGCGTAGTACTGCGCAAGGGCTATGGCCTGGGCGCGATGGCGATGACCGCCGGAGGCTTTCATTCCCCCCTCTTTACCGCAGCCTGGCCCACGGGCGAATTCGGCGCGATGGGGCTCGAAGGCGCGGTGCGGCTGGGATATCGAAAGGAACTGGAAGCGCTTGCCGAAGGCGCGGAGCGCGAGGCGCTGTATGAAAAACTCGTGGCCAGGCAGTACGCCGGCGGCAGCGCGATCAACATGGCCGCCACGCTGGAAATCGATGCGGTGATCGATCCGGCGCAAACCCGGGACTGGCTGCTGCGCGGCCTGCAAACGCAGCAGGCGCTGCCCGATGCGCACAATCTGTCAGTGGACGCCTGGTAAGCCGGGCACGGAGAACCCCTTGTCTATACCGAGCCTGACCCTTGGACCCGTAAGCGTCCACTTCGGCGAAAAGTCGGGCAAGTATCCCGACGGCAACCAGGTAGTGGTGCGCGGCCGCGACGCGGTCGCGGCGTTCGATACGCCGCTGGTGGCCAACCGGCTGGGGCCGGCGCTGGACGGCGTCGACCTGGTGATCCTCGGCCATGTCCACGAGGATCACATGGCCGCGCTGCACCGCTTTGCGCGAACGCCGCTATACGCGCCGGAACAGGACCTGGCGGCGGTGCAAAGCTGGGAGGGACTGGCAAAGCACTACGGTTACCGGCCGCAGGTGCTGGGCGCGATGCGCGAAAAGATCGAGCGCAATTTCCATTACGTCCCGCGGCCCGACGCCATGGGCTATGCGGACGGGCACCTGTGGGATCTGGGCGGCGTACAGGTGCGATCGGTGCACATGCCCGGGCATACCGCCGGACACAGCGTGCTGCTGGTCGAACCCGAGGGGGTGGCCTTCATCGGCGACATAGATCTCACCGGATTCGGGCCTTACTACGGCGACGGCTGTTCGAGCTTGCCCGCGTTCCGACAATCCCTGGAACGCCTCGCCGACCTGCCGGCGCGCGCCTGGGTGACCTTCCATCACAAAGGCGTCATCACCGAGCGGGCGAAATTTCTGGAGTTGTTGATTGCCTTCAAGGAGAAAATCGACCGGCGCGAACGCGCGATCCTCGAGGCGCTGGCCGCGCAGCCGCGCTCACTGGATGCCCTGGTCGCGCAGCGCTTCCTCTATCCGCAGGACTACGGCGAACTCTTTATCGACGACGCAGAACGCAAGACCATAAGCGAGCATCTGCATGAGTTGACCGCGGCCGGACGCGTCGCGCTGCGCGACGGCATCTACTTCCGCGTCGCTGACTGAGCGGACAAGATCGAGGCGCGCAGCGTCAATACGAATTCGGAAGGATAATCTGCTACTTGTAGAAAGACCGTCAAATTTCCCGATGACAGAGGCGACGCAATGAACGACCTGGAACTGCTGGAAGAATTGAAGAAGATCGATACCCCGACCATCAGCAACGTGGTCGCGACCTATCCGGGCAACCCGCATTGCCTCGAGATCTACAATCCCTGGAGCGAGAACTGGTATACGAACAACACGCTGTCTTGCTGGTATCCGCAGATGGGCCCCATCGCGGGCTACGCGGTGACCTGCACTTACGGCCTGCCTGATCCGACCTTCAAGAGCTTGTCCTTGATGAACGTGCTGGAAGCCATGGACAAGCTGGGCAAACCCTCGATATTCTGTTTCCAGCAGAAGTTTCCCGGCGACATCGCCGACAAGGTGGGCCTGTCCGGCGGCAACATGACCTCCTCCATGCGCGCTTGCGGCGCCATCGGCGCAGTATCCAACGGCCCCTCGCGCGACATACACGAGATCCGGCCCATGAATTTCCAGTATCTGACGCGCGGGATTTGCGCGGGCCACGGCCCGCAGGCCGTGCATGCGGTGCAGGTGCCGGTCAGCCTCGCCGGGATGGATGTGGCGCCCGGCGAAATCATCCACATGGACGAGAACGGAGCGGTCAAATTTCCCGCCGATCGACTGGAAGAGGTGGTGCACAAGGCCAAGACATTGCTCGCCGAAGAAGATGAACGTGTCGGGCGCTTGCTGCGTGCACGGGGTCTGCAAGAGGTCAAAGCCATCATCGGCGGTCATCAGTACATGAAGAAGTAAAGCCGCCGTACGCCCTCCGGATGGCGCTCAGCGGTCGTCAGGATTGCCGCGATTTTTTCCGCGCCGCTTGCTCATAGCGCGCCCTGGTTTCGTCATTGGGCGGATACAGCCCCTGAAGCGAGGCGCCGTTCTCGACCTCGCGCATGATCCACGCCTCCAGCTGCTCCTGCTCCGGTGCTGCCGCGAGGACTTCGTCCAGCAATGCTGCAGGAATCAGCACGGCGCCGTCGGCGTCGGCGACGACAATATCGTCCGGAAACACCGCAACGCCGCCGCAACCGATCGGCTCCTGCCAGTTCACGAACGTCAGGCTGGAAACGGCCGGCGGGGCCGCCGTGCCTTGCGCCCAGACCGGCAGTCCGGTGCCAAGTATACCGGGGAGATCGCGTATGACGCCGTCGGTGACCAACCCGGCGACGCCGAGCTTTTTCATCCTGGCGCACAGAATGTCGCCGAAGATCCCGGCGTCGCTCACGCCCATGGCATCCGCCACGACGATACTGCCTTCGGTCATGGCCTCGACCGCAGCGCGCGTTGAACGCGGGGAAGACCACGATGCGGGCGTCGCCAGATCTTCCCGCGCCGGCACAAAGCGCAGCGTGAAGGCCCGCCCCACAACGCGCGGCTGATCGGCGCGCAGAGGCCTGGTGCCGCGCATCCACACCTTTCTCAGCCCCTTCTTCAGGAGAACAGTGGTGATCGTCGCCGTCGAAACCGCGGCTAGCGCCCGCAAAGACTGTGCATCCGGATTCATCGCGCTCCCCGTATCAGTCAGGCCAATGAATACAATCATACGCCTTGAACGGTCCGGCACTTGTGTTGGTGTACGTCGATCGCATGCATGAACTCGCCGACCTCGCCTGAAATAAATAGCGAGTTATGTTTGCCACCGCACATCAGTCCTCGGCTCGAAGTCTTATCATTTTTTCAGACGGCAATATCCAGCGATACGTGGCGGCATAACGGACGGAGAAAATGCAAATGGGCTTGGGAACAGTACTTCTGGTCATCCTGGTATTGGCTGTGCTCGGCGTGATTCCCGCCTGGCCGCATAGCAGGAAATGGGGTTACGGTCCCAGCGGCGGGCTTGGCTTGTTGCTGACGATCGTGTTGATTTTGTTTTTGCTGGGCAAGATATAGACGTCATTTTCCAACGCGCCAAGTACGGCGCCTACCAAGGAGCATTCGACCATGAACAAGGATCAAGTGAAGGGCGCGGTAAAAGACGCTATCGGTAAAGTCCAGGAAGAAGCCGGCCGCCTGGTTGGGAGCAAGGAGCAACAAATCAAAGGGCTTTCGAAACAGATCAAGGGCAACGCGCAGAAGAACGTCGGCGACTTCAAGCAGGCCGTTGAAGACATACGCAAGAGCTAGTCTGCTGCCGCACCGAACGGACCGGACCGGTTGCGATCTGATTTCGCGACCGGTTCCGCAGCCAGGCTGAATACGCCTGGAACAATTCGTCTGCGCTGGCGATTTCTTGCGGCGCGATGGCCAGGCGTACTCTTAGATCCACCGGCTTTGCAGACTCGGGACTTCTAAACAGCCGGCTTGGCAGGCCACTCGAACGTTCGCTTGGCCACGCTGTACAAAATCCAGAGCAGCAGTAGCGGAATGATCATCGTCTGCAGCAAGAAAATCACCATAAGCTTGATGATGTGCTCGGTCGCCTGCTCCGCTGCGTGCCTCAATTGCTCGAAGCGGGATTTCTCGTCACCGTCGGGTTTCCACCAGCCCTTGAGTTTGTCCAGCACCCCCGGGTTCACATTGGTATCGGCGGCCGGCCGGTTGAGCTTACCCAGATGGCCTGAAGCAGTATCCATGACCTGTTGGCTCGACTGATAATCAGCAGACATGAAGTGCTGAAACAAGACGTCCGTTCCTATTGTCACAACGGGTATCGCAAAGCGCGTCATCAGCAAGACCACCAGGATTCTGGAGAGCCAGGCCGGCGCCGACTGCTGGCTGAGATAGAAAATCGCCCACCCGAGCGCTGTCATCGACAGCAACAGCGATATGGCCCAGTGGACGCCGATGCTGATAAGCACCTTCTGGATGCCGAACGAGATACTGGCCGCCAGCATCAGATTGGAAAACTGCTCGACCAAATCGTTGACAGGGTCGAGAACCTGCCCCGGGGTAAACACGATCCCGACACCCGCAGGCTGAACCGCAACTTCGGTTCCCTGCGCCACCGAGATAATTGCGTTGAGCGCCCTTGCCGTGGCAAAACTGAACAGCGCCCGCTTGAGCCCTGCATCGACCTGTGCATTTGCGGCCGAATCAATCGGCGCGAGCCAGGAGCAAGCGACCATAATGGCGATGACCAGCGTCAGAGCCATTCGCCGCACGACCCGAGGTCCGGTTGGTTTCATCGTATTTTCCCCTTAGAACGCGCTTCGTGCCCGGAGTATCTACAGTCGTTCCTTCTACTTCTCCGGTAGCCCGAAGATCTCCGGCACCACAGCGAGGTTCGAATGGCCCGGGACATGCGGCAAGTCCGGCTCTGATCTAGGACCGCAACAGTTCCGGCGAATGCCACCGGACCGTCTGCTTTCCCTTCCTGAAAACCGCCTGCGGCCGAGAGATCTCGGCGATCGCCTGCTCGGGTGTTTCGGCGTTGAGAATGACGACGTCGGCAGGATTGCCGAGCGCAAAGCCGTAGTCTTTCAGGTTGAGCACCCGCGCCGAGCGCTCGGTCAGCATGTTGAAGCATTCCCTGAGCTGGGCGGGCCGGTCTAGCTGAATCACGTTGGCATAGAGGTTCGCCATCCGAATCAGCGAGCAATCCCCGTAGGGGGTCGCAGGATTCAGAATATTGTTCGACGACAGCGAGCAATTCACCCCGTGGTCGAGCAGCAGGTTGGCATCGGCGACACCGCGCCGGATGTTGTGGTCCTGGTCGCGTCCCATCAGGAACAGGTCTGTGGCCGGAAGCACCGTCACCGCAATGCCCGCATCCGCCAGGCTGCGCGCGATGTTTGCGACCTCCGCCGGAGGCAGGAGTGAGAGCTTGGCCATGTGGCCGACCACGACCCGCCCGCCGCGCTTGTATTTCTGCGTGAGTTCCCGCACAAGGTGGATGTACATGCCTTCCGGCGTGTGGCCGACGTCCAGGTGCATGTCGATGTCGACGTCGAACTCGCGCGCCAGTTCGAAGATGCGCTCGATCTGGCGCACGCCGTCGGTGTCGTATCGCGGCGCGCCGCCGACCACCTTGGCGCCGCGTTTCAAGCCTTCTACCAGCAGTTCGTCCGTACCGGGATAATTCGTCAGCCCTTCCTGCGGAAAGACGCACATTTCGATGTCGATCGCCCACCTGTAATCGGCGATCAGCGACTCGACGCCTTCGAAGCCGCGCATGCCCATGCCCGGATCGACTTCGACCTGGGTTCGCATGCGCGTGGTCCCGTGCAGGATGCACTCTTCCAGGGTGCGCTCGGCGCGCATGCGCACATCTTCGACAGACATACTTTCTTTCAGCGGCGCCACGCTCACGATCGGACTGAGCGTGCGGCGTTCCTGCGGCGCGCAGCGGTCGATGATGCGCGACTTGTCCAGATGAATGTGGGTCTCGATCAGGCCCGGGCAGGCGAGGCATCCCTTGGCGTCGTACACCTCGCCTTCCGCGCAGAGTCCCGGCTCGATCGCGGCGATGCGGCCGCCTTCGATGCCGATGTCGACCGCAGTTCCGTTCGCCCGCCCTCCGGCAAGACGCACATTGCGGATAATCAGATCCATGATTCGCTGTTCCCCCTGGGTGCGGTCCGGCCGGGTGAACGGTCGAATCGCCGCTCACGGCGTCGCTCCATCGCTTCGCGACAGGATATCATGTAGCACCCAGGCAACCACGCCGCAACGACCAGCTGTTTCCAGGAGATCCCGATCATGCACGCCTTGATTCGCAGTTCCCTCGCCGCCCTGCTCGCCTGCCTTTCTGCGTCGGCGTTTGCGCAAGGCTTTCCGACGAAACCGGTGCACATCCTCGTGCCCTTCCCGCCTTCGGGCGCGGCGGATTTGTTGACTCGCGCCCTAGGGAAAAAGCTCTCTGAAACCTGGGGTCAGCCTGTCATCGTGGACAACCGCCCCGGCGCCGGCGGAAACATTGCCGCCGAAGCCGCCTCGAAAAGCGCACCCGATGGGTACACGCTCCTGATGGCTGCGGCAACGACTCACGCGGTGAGTATGAGCCTCTATGCAAAGCTCGGCTATGACCTGGAGAAAGATCTGGCGCCGGTGAGCATCGTGGCGAACGTTCCCCACATCCTCGTAGCGCATCCGACCATACCGGGGAAAAGCGTGAGCGACGTGATCGCATTTCTAAAATCGCAGGGCGGCAAAGTCAACTTTGCCACGCAGGGCAACGGTACGCTATCGCACCTCGAATTCGAACTGATGAAGTCGATGGGCGGTTTTACCGCACAGTTGGTCCCGTACAAGGGCAGCGCGCCGGCGATGCTCGACCTGCTCGCCGGCAACGTGACTCTCCTTTTCGACAGCATTCCGTCTGCACTGCCGCAGATACGCGCCGGCAAGCTCAAGGCCATCGCTGTCGCCTCGTCGCGCCGTTCGTCCGTGTTGCCGGATTTGCCGACCATGTCCGAAGCCGGCCTCGCCGGTTTCGCCGCCGACAACTGGTTTGGAATCATGGTTCCTGCCGGCACGCCAAAGGATGTCGTCGCAAAGCTCAATGCGGACATCATCAAGTCGCTCGATTCCGCTGAGGTCAAGGAAATCATCACCCGCCAAGGTGGCGAAGTGACGGGAAGCACGCCCGAACAGATGGCGGCGAATATCCGCATCGACCGGGAGAAATGGGGAAAAATCGTGCGGGAATCCGGCGCCAAGATCGAATAGGCCTCGCCCTTCTCAGCACTCCACCACGAACGGTCGGTCGGTATTGAACTTCGGAGAGAGCAGGACTGGCGCTCCCTGCGTCACCAGGACCAGATCCTGCACATGCCAGAAATTAACGTGGGGCTCGAGCGCGAGCACCATCCCCGCTTCCAGGACCAATTCGCTCTTGCAGCGCAAAATGGGCTCCTGCTGATGCCACCACGGGCCGACGCCGTGACCGATCAGCATGTGGTGGTCGGGCCAGCCGGCTTTCCTGTATTCGCCCATCGTGAACTGCCACAGGTCGTGTACCTTCGCGCCGGCGCGGCAGCGCTCGATGGTCTTGCGATGCACGTCGAGATTGATGGCGTAATCGCGTCGCTGATCCGGACTTGGCGAACCGACAACCACAGTCCGCGACTGGTGGCCCGGGTAGCTTTGCAGGTAGGCGACATAGTCGGTGCGAATCGCGTCCCCCTTTTCGATTCTGACATCGCTCTCGCCGGCATAAGGAATGGTGTTCTTGAACGTATTGAGCATGCCGTGAGCCCATTCAAAGCCGAGTCGCAGGCAGACGCCCATCATGTCGGCGTGCACCTTGCGTTCCGTGTCTCCGGGTCTGATGCGCCGAAACGACTCCAGGTAAGCATCGTCAAGCAGATCCGCCGCGCGGCGGATGAGTTCGACTTCGGCATCGGTCTTGATCCAGCGGACGCGGTCCATCAAGGCGGTGCATTCGACCATCTGCAGTCCGGGCGCGGTATTGCGGATCTCCTCCCAGTGCGCAGCACTGAAGTAGTCCTTTTCAAAGCCTACTCTACCCGTCGCGAGGCCCGTGCCCCTGAGCACTTCGACCAATTTTTGGTTGGGCGAATCCGTGTACGCCTCGTAGAGCACGATCGTTTCTATCCATGAATCGCGCGCCGCCAGACCCGATGCGATCTTGTTCGTCACGATTACAGGCTTGCCGTTTCTCGGCCACACGACCATCACCGGCCGCGTCGAATCCGCAAGATCCATATGCCGCTGCAACGTCCCCGGATACACCACCCCGGAGAGGTAGGTGAAGTTCTGACCCGAGCGCGCCACGACGGCATCCAGGCCTGCTTCGTCCATCAAGGCGTGAAGCCGATCGATATTGGCGCTGGGCGTTCTTGTCGTAGACATGCAGATCCTCAGAATTTGCGCACACCCGCGGGCGCGAGCGCCTGCGAGACGATGGTCCGCATCACTTCCACTACCGCGGCGTTGGCTTCAGGCGGAATGCCGTCGCACCACGGACGAAGCTCGCCGCTTCCGCCATCGATCAGACCGAGCCCGACACCAATCTG
Organism: uncultured Enterobacteriaceae bacterium; assembly: GCA_964400745.1. GTDB lineage: Bacteria > Pseudomonadota > Gammaproteobacteria > Burkholderiales > SG8-39 > 2-12-FULL-64-23. The sequence goes on from CAYNVY010000089.1 coordinate 12,710, forward strand.
CGCCAGGTCGTATTCGGCTTGCGCGCTATGGCAAAGCGACACATCCCCATGCAGAAGGGCGAGCCCGGCCGTGACCGCGTTTGCCCCCATATTGGAACTGTTCGCAACGAGAAGGACGTCAGTCTTGACAGCACAGAACACACCGCCCCCGCACGGCGTCACCTCCTTGAACATTTGGTCCGGCAATTCGCGGCAGATCCGCTCATACACGTTGCCGAACCCTATTTCGTTGCCGCCATCGCCGATGCCGATGGTCCGTTTGCCCCGCTGCCTGGCACCGATGAAAAGACGATCCACGTTGGCGCGGTGTGGTGCGCGCGACACCCCGGTCGCTCCATAAATCGTGCCGTGCACGTTGCCGCCCAGCCGTTCGATTGCGCAAAAGACGTCGAAGCGGTCGGCCAGATCGTCCTGCATCGCGGTGTCGTTCAAGCCTATTTCGATGACCTCCGCCTGCTGCCCGGTCGCGCGAAGCAAGCCGCGAAACGGCTCAGCGGCTACCGGATCGGTCAGAATCGCGACCTCGTGACCGATAGCCTTCAGTGCGCGGCACAGAACGACCGTCCCGATGGGGCCGTCGTTTTCCCCGACCGGCATGTGTTTGGGCACGGCGGCGCCGCTGACCAGCAACACCCGGCCGGGCGGTCGATAGAACTCGCGCGCTGCCGCCTCGACCAGAGACATCCCGGCCGCCTCCCGGGCCATGAGGAACATGGGCCACTTGCCACCGCGCGGCAGCACGCGGCTACGCATCTCCACATTCATCAAACGATCGATGTTGTCGCAGGCGATCCTGTCGATCTCGACGGCCTGCAAGACGCGCGTCGTATCAGTCAATCTTGGCTCCAGATTTTTCGATCACCTCGCGCCATTTCACCACTTCGCGCTGTACCAGCGACGCGAATGCGTCGGACGTGCTCCATGACGGGCTGATGCCCGCGTTCACGAACTTCAACTGCACCGCAGGATCTTCCAGCGCCGCCTTGATGCCGCTATTCAATCTTTGAACTACTGCCTTCGGCATGCCTTTCGGACCGAACAGCCCGTACCACGTGATCATTTCAAAGCCCGGCACCGTTTCAGCGATAGCGGGGATGGAAGGTAGCTGCGCGTTGCGCGTGAGGCTGGACACGCCCAGCGCCCTGAGCTGAGGCGACTTCAGTTGCGGCATGGCCGACGGCATGGTGTCGAACACCATATCGATATGCCCGCCGAGCAGATCGTTCATCGCCGGTCCTGCCCCTTTGTAAGGAACGTGCAGGATGTTTGCACCGGCCATGCTCTTGAACAGTTCCCCTCCCAAGTGCTGCGCCGAGCCAGTGCCTGCCGAGCCGTAGTTCAAGCTCGCGTTGCCGCTACGCTGCTTGGACAGTGCAATCAACTCCGCAACACTATTGATCGGCAATGCCGACTTGACGAGAAGCAGCAGCGGCGTCGTGGCGATCGGAGAAATCGCGTCGAAATCCTTGATCGGGTCGTAGCCCACATTGGAATACAGGCTCGGATTCACCGCGTGCGTTGCGGCGCTGCCCAGCACCAGCGTATAGCCGTCTGCCGCAGCGGCTGCCGTTATCTTGGTTCCCAGACTACCGCCCGCACCGGCCCTGTTCTCCACCACCACGGGCTGTTGAAGTATTTGGGTCAGTTTCTCGGCAATGATACGCGCGACCGCGTCGGTGCCTCCCCCGGGCGGAAACGGCGTTACCAGCTTCACCGGCCGATTCGGGTAGTCCTGCGCCAATACCGGGGCGCCTGCGAATGCTCCCGCAAACATCAGAACGGCGACCATCCAACTCAATGTCTTGCTTGATGCTGTCATTCTTTCTCCTTGAAATTGAAGAAACACAACCAGTTTGACCTGCGATTCTTACTGAACCTGATGGAAATCGGCAACTCTGCTGACGAAATCCGCCGCCGCCAACAGCCGCACATCGTCGTCATAGGCCCCGATCAGCTGAGCGCCCAGCGGCAATCCGGCCGGACCTCTACCTGCCGGGAAAGAGACACAGGGTAGATGCAGCAGCGTCCACAGCGCCCCGAATCGCGGCGACCCGGAATCCTTCACTCCCGGCTCCGCTTCGCCATCAGCCGCCGGATACAGCAGCACATCCACCTGCTCGAACATCGAACGAGCCAGTTGTCGTCCATGTTCCGCGCGGCGTCGCATGTCCAGATATTCGGGCAGCTCGATGCCGATTCCGCCATTCAGGCGCGCCTGCAGCCTAGTACTGAGCTGTTCCCAGCAGTGGATACGTTCATGCGCAAGTGCCTGCCTCGCTTCATAGGCGAACAAGCGCCCCTGCATATCCACCAGAGCTTCGAGTTCGCCCGGCAGCTGGATACGCGAGATCACTGCACCGCTTTGCTCCGCGCGGACCGCCAGGCGTTCGATCGCCTCCGCCATTTCGGGCTTGGCATGAGCCCACTGGTTCGACATGCAGACCCCTATGCGTGGCCGCATGTCGGCAGCCTTGACCACTTTTGCCCCGTGCAGGCCCAAGGCGAAAAATGCGGTATCCGCGACATCGCGCGCGAGTATCCCGACCGTGTCTTGCGAGGGGCTGAGAGGTTTCAGGCCAGCGGTACTCATCAAGTCAAAGCTAGGTTTGTAGCCGACGATGCCGCAATAGGCTGCCGGTCGAACGGTGGAGCCGGTGGTCTGCGTACCAAGGGCAATCGGTACCATGAAGTCGGCGACCGCCGCGGCGGAACCGCTGGAGGAGCCGCCGGGTGTGCGCTCCAGGCACAGGGGATTGCGCGTCGAACTCGGGCTTTGGGTGGCGAATTCGCTGGTCGCGACCTTGCCCAGCAACACCGCGCCGCGCTCGCGCGCCACCGCGACGCAGGCCGCATCGGCACGGGGACGATGACCTGCATAGATGGCCGAACCGTAGGATGTCTCGTAGTCTGCCGTTTCGAATACGTCCTTTGCCGCAAAGGGGATGCCGCGCAACAAGCCGGGTGCGGACCCGCTGTCGGACCTGCGCGCATGTCGAAGTGCCAGAGCGGGATCCACGGCAGTGAACGCGAGGACGTCCTGGTTGCGCTCCGCAATGCGCTCCAGGCAAGAACCAACCAGGGCTTCGCTGGTCAACGATCCTGACTCGATCGCGCGCGCAGCTTCCAGCGCGGTCAGGCGATTGGGCGCTACTTCAGCCATGATCTGCCTTCATTCAAGGGTGATGCCGGCGTCGCGGATAATACGCGCCCAGCGTTCACGCTCGCTTTTGACAAAGGCACTGAATTCTTCCTGCGTATCGCCTACCGGTTCGGCCCCTTGCGCCAATAGCAACTCTTTCGTTTTCGGATCCTTGAGTATGCGCACAACCTCGGTATTCAGTTTCATCACGACATCAGCCGGCGTGCCCGTCGGCGCGAACAGTCCGAACCAGCCTTCGACGTTGTAACCGGGAAGACCTGCTTCGGCAACGGTAGGCACGTTGGGCAGGAGTGCTGAGCGCTGCGCCGAGGTTACTGCGATGGCAATCAGCTTTCCGGCGCGGATATGCGGCAGGCAAACCGGCATGTTGCAAAACATCATTTCGACGCGTCCGGCGAGCACGTCGTTCACCGCCGCCGGGCTGCTCTTGTAGGGAACATGCAGCATGTCGGTATTGGACATCTTCTTGAACAGTTCGCCCGACAAATGCATGCTGCCGCCCGCACCGCTGGAGGCGAAGCTGTACTGCTGCTTGCCCAGCGCCGCAATCAACTCTTTCAATGTGCGAGCCGGCACCTGAGGCCCCACTACAAGCACGTTGGCGACGGTTGCGAGGTTCGTGATCGCTACGAAATCGCGCTGCGGATCGAACTTGAGGTTCTTGTGCAGGCTGGGATTGATCGCATTGGTGCTGGTCGGGCCGACCAGCAGCGTGTAGCCGCCGGGCGGCGCCGCCGCGACATAGCCCGCGCCGATATTGCCGTCGGC
>CAYNVY010000090.1:0-16628 GCA_964400745.1 uncultured Enterobacteriaceae bacterium
CGGTGGGCGCCCTGTTCGCGCTGTCCTTCGACACCATGAGCCAGGCCGCGCTGTTCGCCGTCACCGCCACGCGGCACGGCGGGGTCGCCCACGCGCTCGTGCTCGGGCTCGCCTTCACCGGCGGCATGCTCGCGATGGACGGCATCAACGGCCTGTGGATAGCGCGCCTGCTGCAGCGCGCCGATCACCGCGCCCGGATCGCCTCGCGGGTCATGGGATTGATGGTTGCCGGCATCAGCCTCTCGGTGGCGGCGTTCGGTCTGGCGCGATGGATGCGCGCAGACATCGCCGCCTGGTACGAGGGGAAGGAACTCGGGCTGGGCTTCGGCGTGATCGTATTGCTGGCGTTGAGCTTTTTCGTCGGGCAGGCACTTGCGCGCCCGCCCGCGGAGGCGAACACCGCTCGCTGACGCTTCCGGCCCTCGCCAACGCGATATCGCCGCCGGAGTTCGAACCGTCCGCGCTTCACCTGCGCCGCCTGGTGCAGGCTATTGCGCGCTGTTTTTCGCGTTGGGTACTGTCGTTACCGCCGCGCCTCGGCGCGCAATTTCGTCGATGATCTGCCGGAACTGATCGCGCGTCTCCCGCTCGATGATGATCGGCCCGATAAGCGGAGGGATCCAGAATTTGGGGATGGATTCGACATGAGAGATGATTTTTGTGACCGGTGGGTCTGCGACTAGCCAGACCGTTCCTTCCATTTTTTCGAAGTCCCCGTCGAGCAATCGAAACTGCATCCTTTCGTAGGGAAATAGCTCTATCTCCCGATCGAGTTCGATGTCGAACGAAAACGGCCAAACCCTCGCCCGCACGGTCTGTTTTACTCGTACCGTATCGCCTGATCGTGCGTTGATGCGGCTCACCTTGATGTTAGTCATGAAACTGGTCAGATTGTCCCAATCGGTAAGAACCGCCCATGTCTGCTGGGGGGTGGCCAGAACCGAGACGCTCACGTCCACGACATTCACCTTTCCGATTTTCTCGACGGTGATCTGAATCTGGCTGTCCTGCGGTTCTTGCGCGACCACGGCGCGACCCAGTAGCACAAGTAGCCCGATCAGCACAAGCGCGTATCGGTACCGATCGATTGCAGTCACCAGAATGTTTCTACGCATAGCCTCTTCAGCCGCCAGTTGGGACGGAACTTCCGCGCTGCGCTGCGGCACTTCCATTTCGCGAATCTGGAAACTACTCTTATGCCGGATTGAAGTTTCGCTCCGGCGACACGTTCAACCCGGACCGATACCACCTTGTCCGGCTTTGAAACGCATCCGCCCCCTAACCCGCCTCGCCATTACGCTACTACGTGACCCGATGCCTGAATTGATATTTGTCACGTCGCGCTCCTGTCAATGCAAGCGTCTACTTCCAATTACTTGGACAGATGGCGTTATCGAGTACTGCCGTACCCGCGGAGGCAAGTGCCGCGAAATGCACACGGCAGTCTGCCCAGCCACATATGCTGCACTACTTTTCAAAGGAGGGGATACGGGCACCCGAGTGGGTGCGTGTGGTAAATAGAGGTGGTAAGTCGTTAATACCCTGTTTCTTTAACTTACGGTTTTTTAAGTATAAAAAGGATATTAATTTGCTGGCGGGAGAGCGTCTGCCACATTGTGTCCATAGAACCGCGCCAGCGCTTGATCTGGGCCATGCGCTACTGGCGAGTTACCACGTTTCTTACCACGCTTTAACCTCTACTGCCTCAGCCAAACACCCTCGCTCGTCACACTCTCACGCCGCCATCCGACGCTCGCAGTACGGTCGCTCTCGGTCGTCGAGCAGCGCATACATCGCGGCCAGATCCTTGCCGGCCAGTTCCAGCCAGGCGCGCAGGGTTTCCTGTCGCAGGGGGATCATGCACCAATTATGCCCTGCCGATGCCCTGCCGCGGCGACTTCTGGCGGGGGATCGTCGGTGATCGCTGCGAAGGACAGAAGATCTGGCTTTCAGGGCGACTGCCAGCGATCCCACAGGCAAGCCAGAAGCATGGGTTTCCCGGCCTGCGGATGGAAGTGCAACACGACTGGGCGCCTACGTGACCAGCAGCCTTGCCAGCTCCTCGATCTTCTTTGCCTGGCCGATCTGCACTTGGACATCTTGGGTGGGGCATTCGCCGGTTAGTTCGTAATCTGCCGATTCTCGCCGATTCTTCATATCACGCAGGATGTATCCGAGCTTGACCGACGTCTTGTTTTCGCTGTCCGCAAGGTATCGTCGCACGACCGACTCATGCGAGCCGAATCCGGCTTCCTGGTAAGGCAGTTCGGGCAGAATGCCTTTCGCTTGGTCCGCGATGTGAAATGCGGCATAGTAAGCTCGGCTCACACCCGTGCGACGCTCGATTTCCTCAGCGCTACTGCTGAGTTTGATCGCTAACGAGAGAAAGTCCTGGGGTGTGCAGCTCACTAGGGCGTGTCAGGCAGCAAATGGTGAATAAGTCGGCAAGAGTGTCGTCGAACTGATCGACCAGTCGATCGACGATCCGGAAATTAATATCGCACAAGACATCGACGCTGGCCCGCAGGACAATGCCGTAGCTGACCCTCCCTTCTCGGCCAAAATCGAAGACCAACCCAAACACAGGTTCTCCAGCGTCTCGCACGGTCTTTGCCGCCACATCCAAGCGCGCAACGATGTCGGAAGTCGAGATACGGAGCCGCGAGGCGCGCTCCCGCACCGGGCGCATCCGTGCCAAAGTGATTACCTCTTCCGTGCGCCAGGCCTCCAATTTCCTCAGTGCATGCTCCGCGCGTTCAGCCAAGTCGAAATCCAATGCGCGCATTGCCATTTCGTGAGCCAACCGCAACGCACCAATATCATCCGGGTACATCTGGAATAAATCGCGCGCTTGCGCGAGGGGTTGCTCGACCAAGCCAAGCCTGAGAGCCGCAAAAATATAATTCTTCCTGATGTACCGATCCGAACTAAGCCCGAAGGCAATTTGAAAATGGCGTTGAAATTCATCCGTATCATTCTGAAACGCGCAGACAATCCCCAGCATCATGTGGCCGTCGGACGGCGCCGCTCCTGAGCGTATTAGCGTCGTCGCTTCGCGCTGCACTCGGGCGAGTTCGAGTTGAGACGGCTTGCGCTCGTGACTCAATCGCTGAATCACATTTAGCAATGCGTTCGCCTTTATGGCGGGGGTCGGGTTCACTTGGCTCCGAACATCAAACGTTAGGTGTCAGCCGATAGAATTTTAATCATACGCCATCGAAGAATATGGCGCTGAGCGAGCGGTCAAGTTCGAATTATGACCAACGTGATTTGGAAGCCAGCGCGGCCTGTGAAGCGATTATACCGCGTGAATGGTATCACCTGAAGAGATGGCGGTGCACCTGTGCTGAATCCCGGGTGCTCCGGTAGAATTTGCACCATGCCTACGCTGCTCCTTCGCCACCGCTGGACCCGGTGATGAAGAAGGTTCTCACGACGCGCTACCACGCGACCCAGGAGGAGATGCCGCAGCGGCACCCTCATGCAGAGCCCGTGCCAGGTACCGAGGAAGTGCTGATTCTCGCCGAGGATCCATTGGCCAACTCGTCTGCTCACCTCCAAAGCTCGAGGTGACGGATGGCTGACAACTACTGTGTCCTCGCGGCGTTGCACTTCACTGAGTAGACGTAGGCCCTTCTTGGCGAACGAAGGTGGCGCCGCCACTCCCACGGCGGCACCGGCGCCGGATTTGCCCATAGTCCGAGGCCAGAGACCTTGGCAGGTCAGCAATCCAGAAGCTCTCGGCCGTTGCTCGTTGACGGTCATGATCCGGCGCAATATAGTTCCATTGCTTTGGGAGCTTACCGTGGGGACCGTCTCACCGGCATTCGGAGATTGGTCTACAAAGCCCGGCGCGCCGGACGCGCTAGCAGAAACGGGGTCTCTGATCCAAAGCTACTTCCATCCATCGTTGTTCTTCTTGCGCTCGATTGATGAAATCAGGATTCCTTACCGGTGAGCGGGGCGCGGCCGAGCGGGCATTGTTAAAAAAAACCAAAGCGCCATCGCGTCCATCGCCCAAATGAACGATTTTCGCGCGCTTGTCGGGCCGGAGTGGACAAGGAAGGTGCCCCAGGATCACGTCGACGAGATCCTGGCGACGGCGGCCGCAACTCTGGAAGCATACCTTGCAGGGTGGGACGCTTCCCAATCGATCCCGGATACGTCGGAGGTACTGGGGCGCAGGCATTTTATGGCAATGGCGGCCCTATACGGAAATCGGTCCCATCCACCGGAAAAGGAAGTTTTGCATTTGATGGAACCAGGCAAGAGGATATATCTCAATAGTCGGTACGAAACCTGGATGCCCAACGAGCTGGAGCACTTTCACGATCAGGTTTGTAGAGTGTTTCTTTCGCGGGAATACGGAGCCTTCAGGGAACAGGAAAGGCTACGGCGCGCTGTGATCACCTTGAGCAGCCCCCTTTATTGGTCACGGGCTCAGAAAAATGGTTTGACTAGGTACTATGAGTCGTTCTCCGATGGTGCGATTGTATAGGCGCGTGAGATATTGAAGCAGTGACCCAGAGGGAAACGTTATGACCTTCAAGAAGAAGCGGCTACCTAAATCGGGTTCGTACAAGGCCACCGCGGAGCTGAGGCGCAGGGCATTGGAGTATCTGCGCAATCCGGAGCCGAAGAAGGTCGCGCTGGATCTGGCAACGCTGGAGTGCAAGAAGGCCACCAAGCAATAGCTGTTTCCTCAGGTTAGAAGCAGATCCCGACGATCAGCACCAACAGCCCGACCGTTAGAATCGAGTAACGCTCGGCCAACCACACCAGCAGGGAAATGCGACCATGCCAGCGAATACGAAGCCCAGGCTCATCGGTCGCGCCAAATCAGCAGTTCGAGAACTGATCTGGAAAACTCGCTGGCGCCGGTGTGTTTGCTTTCCCGTGGACCGGCGACGTTCAATACCGCGATCGAGTGCGCCGCAATGAAGGCAGCAGCCTGGCGGCGCCGGCGGCATTGAGTGTGTCGCCGTTGACCTCCAGCACGGGCTTTTGCACTTGCTCGCAGTGCTTGACGGTCGCGGCTGTGCCGCCGCTAGTCTCTCCGAAGTAGATCACCAGGGTCCCGTCCGTGCTGACAGACAGCGTTTGCCAGTGCAGACAAAGCCAGTGCGCGGCGGTTGCAGGGTTTATCGCAAGCGGCGTGACGGAGCGGTCAAATGCTGCAGGCGTTCCTCATCCCGCACTTTCCTTGCCGTCACTCTCACCCGCCGCCCTGAATTCCTCGTATGCCTTGTCCCAATCCACCTTCGGAAACGCTGCTTTAACCGATTCCAGAAAATCTTCGCGGTTCAAGGTCTCGAAGGTTACGTCCTTGAAGTGTTCGTCCAGCTTCATTTCCTGAATGAGTGATTCGGCGCTGGGAAAAACCCGATCCAGTTCTTCATTGAGCCATTGTCGCGCATCGTCCTCTGAAGGTTTGCCACTGAGCAATTGTCCAAGCAGGGCATCAGGCGGTGTTTCGACAACGCGCGGCAGGTAGTAACCGACGATCTGCTTACGCGATTCATCGAGGTGCTCCTGTAGCCCTGCCGCAACGGCTTTCTGGTGCTCCTCCAGCTTCGCGCGGAATGCAGTCAGTCGTGCGACAAAATGCGGTTTTGCCGATTTCAGTACCACTCGACCGTGGTCCTTGCCCAACGAAGGCGTAAAGTTCTTGCGAATTTCGTTGAGGGCATCTTCGAGAGGTTTAGATGAAAGCTTGCTGCCTTTCTCGATTAATTCGAAAGTTGTACGCAATCTATTCTCCAGATCCTTGCTGCCTCCGAGTTTCTGGATATTCGGCGGAATCGCCAGCCGGTGGCGTTGAATGGCCGCGCCGGTAAGGCTCAACTCCACATATTGCAGATACGGCTCGAACACCCGGACCTGCCGCGCCAGATCGAAGCGCACCGGCGGCGCTTCTTCCAGACTGCTACGCACCACAGAGAATTGAGCAGTGGTCACCTGATCCGATCCGACATCCAGCGGCAATGCTTCGATTCGCTGCTTCTCCTCCGGGGTCTTGGCCTGGGCCATGGCAATCGCCTTGGCAGCCGATGATAGCCTAGCCAGAGCTTCCGCCATCTGGTCGCCGGACATCCGTATGGCGTTGGGCGCGGCGCTGTCGGTCGGCTCGGCTTCAAGGTAAAGGGCTGTAGGAGTAAAGATGAAACCGGCATTGTCGGCAATCACCAAGGCAGTGCGAAGGCCGGGGGCACTGCGCACGCTGATGCCGGCGTCACGCAACAGCTTCACGGCGCTAATCTCTCCGTAGCCCATGCGCATCACGCGCTCGTTGAAATCCAGGCAAACGGTCAGCATTTCCGTCCCCAACCGCTTGCCCGTCTCCACCATCGCCTGCGCCACGTCGGGCTGAATACCCGGCCCGGCGTAACAAACGGCACGCTGGGCGGATCGAATCAATTCAGCAATGCGCAACGACGAGAGCGAGCAAAACAATGCTTCGGCACTCATGCGGAAACCTCCGTAGAAGTGGCGTGCCTAGTCGCCACGATGAAACCACTCGTCCTCGCTCAGGCCGCGCAGAAAAATCGCTACCGATTCCAGCGCGCCATGCTCGGCGGCCCATTCGATGTGTTCCGCAAGGCGAAGCATTTTCTGGATATAGGGCGTGCTATCCCATGCGGCAAGAATCAAAGGCAGCGCCGGTTCCCAGCCGCCGCCGACTCGCTTGCGATCAGGCAGCAATTCCCAGAGCGCATTCCATCGCTGCGGCATGGGGCAGACGCGGGAGTTCTCTCGACAATAGGCAATCAGGCTTTCGGTCGTGTCGCTCAAGTACCCCCCCTCAGCACTGGTGGCGCAACCTCAGTCCGGCAATGTGTCCAGAGCACCCGGGGACACTGTACGCTTTTCATACGAGCAACCCGCGCTTCGGGGAAATCATCGCCTTGTATCGGCCAAACTGCACTTCACTTACGCCATCAAGAAACACTTTCCCGTCAACGCGCTGACCCGATACGGTGACTCCGGTCACGCTATTGAGGTCGTGAATCCAGACATCATCCAGATAGTTCACGATTGCCGCGTGGCGGCGACTGTAGCCTGTCCCCGGCAGGCAAATCTCGTTCGCCGTGAGACGACCTACGCCAACAATGAAGTCTGAATATTCTTTCGGTGTCTCCATGTCTTGGCCTATCGTGATCGTGTTCACTTTTTTCGTAGCACCCCACATCCCGAACCGGTAATCCTGGAACAGCAGTTTGCTCTTGAGTGTCGGCTGGCTGTCTGCGTCCCAGGACGAAGGCGCCTCGATGGCGACTTTCATGTTGTACCGGATGAACGGATTGGTAATCTCGTCCATGTCCTGCGAGCACAGCCACTCCTCGTTGCACGCGCCTGACAGAATCCTACAGATCAGTCGCTGGTTGACGAAACAGTAGTTATATCCCTTTTCCTTCATCATGAGCACAGCGAGTTCCTCGCCTTGTTCATAGCGGTCGGTCCGGTAGAAGCATTCGAGTAATAGGTTGCATGCTTCGAAGTCGGCCGCATGGCGCTGCAGGTAGTCGTTCAGCATCGAAATGGCCTGAGGATAGTTCTTCCTCTCAAGTTGAATCCAGCCGAGCTCCTTCTGCACGTCCGCACGTGGATTGACCGCCAACGCCTGGTTCAGGTGCGCGCCTGCCTGCGTAACCCGCCGCAGGAGCAGATCAAGTCGCCCTGTGGCCACAAGCGCGGCTACGCATTCCGGCGAGTGCCGCAGCGCGAGGTCAAGGGACTTTTGCGCAGCCTTCCATTTCTTTCGGGCGATCAGGTCTTCGGCTTTCTCCGCCAGGCGATGTGCCACGATCCGATCGCCGTCAAGGATGTAGGGAACATGGCGCGAATCCATCGCTTCGCACAGCTCCCTCATCGATTGAAATCGCAGTTCGGGTGTGGGATGAACCGCCTTCAAAACGATTTCCTGGACCCAGTGCGCAAGGTCATAGGGAACGAAGTCGTGCCTGATCTTGGCCTGCAACCTTTCGTCCGCGTTCATGCCCTCAAACGGCTCAACAGTTCTCAACAACTCCAGAAAGGTGATGCCAAGGGCGTAGACGTCGATGCGCGGATCGCCGCTCGATACCCGCTCGCCCAGCAGTAATTCCGGTGCCATGTAGAAGCGCGTGCCGCCATTGCTGTTTGCCACGCCGAAATCGGCAATCCTGAGCGCCTGGTCGTCGCCGAAAAGGATGTTCTCGGGCTTGATGTCGTGGTGAACGATCCCCTTTTCGTGGACAAACTGGAGCGTCTCCGCCATCGCCCGGCACCATTTGAATGCGAGTTCCTGGGGGACGGTCCCTGCATCCATTCGGTCACGCAGGTTGCCTCCGGGGCAATACTCCATGACCAAATGCAATGTTTGCTGATGCTCGAAGTGATGGAAGAAGCCGGCAACGCCGGGATGGCGCAATTCAGCGAGGATGCGCATTTCCTTGAGAAGTTCGCTCTTGTCGGACTCGCGCCGGTCCCGCAGTACCTTGATCGCGACCTTTCGGCCGGCCAGCACCACATCCTCGGCAAGAAACACGTCTCCAAATCCGCCGCCGCCCAGTTTGCGAATCAGGCGGTATTTGCCGTCGAGCAGTCCTGCCGGTGTTGGGTCCTGTGCCATTGCTGTTGAAGGCGGGGGCTACTCCTTCTCAAACCCCTGGCTCGTGAACTTCAACGTCCTGCCGTTCTCGGTCACAGTCCGCACGACATTATCCGGCGCACCGCCCGGGATCTCAGCTTCGATTTCCAAGGTAACGCGGACGTTCGATCCGACCAACCCAACGAGGTGCGAGATCACTTCGTCGGCAATGCGGCCGGCATCGCGCCCCGTGCGCGCCGGGTCGAGTTCCACGGTGCCGTGATAGCGCTTGGGTTTCGGCACGTCGGCCGGGCCAGTCGGCGAAGGCGTCGGTGCAGGGCCGCCGGTGACAGGTTTGTCCGGTTCACCGCCCGGCGTGGGCACAGGCGCCGTTTCGGTCTCGACCTGCTTGCGCGCCACGTCCGGCTTCACCAGCAGACCTGCATCGTCGGCGGTCAGGTTCACCCGCTGGTTATGGCGCAGACCACGATAGCGCTTGGCCGCATCGTCATAGCTCTCCGCATAAGCAAACGAATCCTGCTCCCAGGTCAGCAGGCCGACGCCATCGCGGATCGCCTCGACGAGCACGGTTGACTCCTTGAGCCGCGGCAGATAGAGGTAACGCGCGAAGTCCTCCGCAAGCTGCTTGATGGCGACGTGATCGCCGCGCCAGAGCGGCACGCGGTCGAGTTCCATGCGCAGCCGCGTGGACGCAAAGGCGGTAAGGAGCAGTTCGTCGCTGCGCAGCTTTTTGCTTGCCCGCAGCGCCAGTGCGTCGGTTCCCGACAGCCGCAGCGCCTGCCACTTGATTGCGTCTTGCGGTCTCTCCTGGATCGGCACCAGGAGCCACTGGTAAGTTTCCGGCAGGCGCGCGGTCACGGCGCCATCGGCCGCCTTGACCTGTGTCTCCGCCTGTTTCACCTGCTGAGGGTCGAGGTTCAACTGCTCTTTCTCGGCGAGGATCGACTCCCAGGCGAGGTACTTCCGGGCCGCCTCATCGAGATCCTGCAATCGCGTCTTGTCGGCCGCCAGAAAGACCAGAGAGTTACGGTAGAGGCGCGGCGTGTTCCCGCGCGATTCGAGGATCTTCTTCGCAGCGACCTCTGCAACGTTGTCCGGGTCCTTGCTGTAGGCATGGTCCACACCCAGCACCACCAAGCGCGCATCCATGTCGTCGGGCACGTCCTGGCCTGATTGTGGCAGCGGGTGGATGCGGCTGAAATCGCCCATCTTGCGCAGGTCGTCGCGCAGGCGCCGGTCGAGTTCGTGAACCACCTTGTCAGACTCGCGCTTGTACTGCTCGGCGCGGTCTTCCGCCAGCTTGGTGACTGTCGGCTGCGTCGAGTACCAATAGCGCGCACCGTCCTGGTAGAGAAAGGTCGCCGCTCCTGCCAGCCTGCGCAGCGCGTCGCCAAATATCGCGGGCTGTTCGCCTGGCATCACGCTGCCGAGCTTCACCCGGCGGTCCTCCAGGCCACGATGCGCGGCTTGCGTCAGCGGGGCTGAACCGAGGTAAATCGCACGCGCCACCCGCCGGCACGCCGAGAACTTGCCGAGGTTGGGCAGATCGCTGTCCATTCGTAGCGGCAGCGAGCCAGGGCCGTCCACATCCTTCTCGATCACCGGCACCCAGTTATCCGAGAGATAGCGCGTCAGTTCCGACTGCACACGCGGATCGTCGATCGAGATATGCGCAGGCAAGATGAGGGGGTTTCGGTCGCCTTTTTCCCACAAGCTGTGGATCACCGCCGCCATCAGGCGCAATACGCCGCGGGTACGCTGGAATTTCACCAGTGTGGACCAGTCGGTGTAGAGCCGATCGAAAATCTCCGGATGGATGGGGTACGCCGCCTTGATGCGTTTCTCGTAGTCGCTGTCGCGGCACTCGGGCGGGAACTCCGCCTGATTGGTCCGGTAGAAATCTGCGAAGGCGCTCGCCACTACGTCGCGGTCCTTGAACTGCGCCGGGTCGGTCATCGGCTCGAACAGCCTCCGCCGGACGATCTCGAAGCCCTCCTCGGCACTGGCTGGCCGCCACGAGGACTCGACCCGGCCCACGACGTTGCGCAAGCGCGCAAGCGCCTCGCGCCCGCGCTGGCCGCCCACCTCCACGTCGTCCGCCTGTGTATGCGGGGAACCCGATGTGTCCGAGGCCGGCAGACTGATCACCAGCATGCAATTTTTGGCGAGCTTGGCCGACTCGGTCAGCACTTGGGCGAAGGTGAACTGCGTTTCGAACCCGCCCGCCGGCAGATCGCTCTGGTCGTGGAGCTGGCGCGCGTAGGCCACCCACTCGTCGATCAGAATGAGGCAGGGCGAATACTCGTTGAATAGCTCGCGCAGCACGTCGCCTGGGCTGGTCGCCCTCTCGTCATCGGCCTTGATGCGATTGAACGCCTTCTTGGCCTCCTTGGGGCCGCCGGCCGCGTTGCCCAGTTGCCAGGCCAGTTCTCCCCACAGAGTGCGCACCACCGTGCCATCCGACTTGGTCGTCGGATTTCCGGGAGAAATCTTGTTGCCGACCAGTACCACGCGCCGCGCGGTCGGAAGTTTCTTGACACCGGCCTCGTGCAGCACCGCATCGATTCCGGCCAGCTCCGTTGGCGCAATGCCGGAAAACAGGTGATAGAGCGCTAGCATCGAGTGCGTTTTCCCGCCACCGAAGTTGGTCTGGAGTTGAACCACCGGGTCTCCGCCACCGGAAGTCAGCCGCCTTACCCCGCCGACCAGCATGTCCTTCAGGCTCTCGGTCAGATACGTCCGGCGGAAGAACTCCACCGGGTTCTTGTACTCGTCCACGCCTTCCTTGAGATGCACCTGCCAGAGGTCGGCGGCAAATTCCGCCTGCTGATACAGGCCGCTGGCAACGTCCTTATGCGGTGTCACCACCTCGCGCCAAGGCTTGAGGTTGCTGGACGCCGTGCTCTCAATTGCCGTGCTGGCGCTCTTGCGCTTCTCGCCGCGCACCTGTTCGTCCAGCACCAGGCGCCGCAGCTCGATCTTGATCTTCCGCACTTCATCCGCTTGGGGAGCGGAAACCGCCGTCAACAGTCGTTCCGCGGAATCCAGCGCGCGATCCGCGTTGTCGCCGGAGAACACTTCTTGATGCGCCCACTTGTTGCGGTGGTCGCGAAGTTCCTGCACAAGACTGCGCTCGGCCGGCCCCAGTGTCTTGCGGAATACCTGATTCCAGGAATCCCACATCACCTTGAGCAGCGCCGCCACATCCCATTCGGATATTGGTTTCTTGGTGTTCAGGCGGTCCTCGCCCAACAGCGTCAGCGCCTCGGACAGGGCCTTGTCTTGGTACACGTTTTTGAACTCGCGCTCGACGAATGGACCAACCCCGGCTTTCACCAGATCCATCGCCTTGCCGACACGCTCGTGGTTGTTGATCGCCATGAATCAATCCTCGTTGGTCATCAGGTGCGGGCAGAGAAATTCCACGCGAACACCATTGCGCACCAGCGCGCTTCTATGAATCCACCAGTCGGTATCTGTCGCGTTCAGAATCGGCGGCGAATTCCCACTGGCCAACGCAACGGCCACAAATTTGCGATCGTCCTGATCGAACGCCACCAGTTCGGCGTCGTCGGGAAACTCGGCGAAGCCCCGCGGATCGCCATCCAACGGCGTCACCGGCACGACCCGGACATGCACAGAGTTCGCCTGATTATCGTTTACCCAAACCAGAAAAGCATCGCCAGCGCCTCGCGGGAACCCGTGCGGCCTTTGTTTCAGGTATTCCTGCAGAATTAAGCCCGCATCATCGAGTAACACTTTTCGCTCGTTACGGGTCGCCTTGAGTTCTTGCAGACACCTCAAAGCACACTTTGAATCTGCGTGCTCCGCATCGCCATTCGCGGTTAGCGCCACGTTCGTATCAACGACAACGAACGCCACGTTCACGGCTTCTTCGTCATGCGGTTCAGCCTGGCCTCTTGAGTCGCAGCCAACTCTCCAAATTGGTCGCCAAAGAATTCCGGTGGCCAGTTTGTGATGTTTCCTAACAGGTCCAAGGTCAGCGGTGTGATCTCAGATCCCTTTAACCCGGCCTCACAAAAATACAATGCCACATCGTCCTTGCTCAGTTCTTGCTCCGCGATCCGTCGCTGCAACCGTCGCAGCAAATGTTCGCTGTGACTCTCGACGATGATTTGCACTCCGCGCTTGCGATGCGCATCGATTAGTACATCAGCAAGATTCGCCTGTACAGCCGGGTGCAGATGGATCTCCGGTTGTTCCAAGATCACGGTCGAGCCCTCGGGTACATAGAAACAAAGAACGACAACCGGAAGAATCTGCGAGACGCCAAAGCCCACGTCGGTAATGAGCGATTCTGGACCGCCAGCGAGCTTTTTGACTTTCACCTGGAATATCTGGCTGCCTTCAGCCACCGCCTCTACACGGAATTCCGCGATCAGGCCCAAGCGCTTTAGCCACTCAGCAACATACTCTTCCAACGTCGCGCGATCCCTCCCCCTCCCCTTAGAGATCTTCTCCCCCCGATCCCGGGAGGACAGAATGGCATGAACTGCCTGCTCCCCCGCTTGGCCCATGTCGGAAGGCTGCCCACCGGCCCAAGTGTAGCGGCGCTCCGGGTAGGCGCGGAGGGGCCCGAGATAGTAAATTCGTCGCAGTTGTTCCTCAAACGCTAGTTCGAAGTCCGACAGGAAGCCGGCGTTCTGGTAGTACGCTCGCACTTGGTCCGGAAATCCGTAACATTTCACCGGCGCCGGCAGCGGCCATGCGCGACCTTGGCTACGTACAAACTGGAATCCGATCCCGCGATTAATCAGTTCATAGTTTTTCCGACTATCGCCCTTACGACGCATACCGAAAGCGCTGTCGCCAATACGATATTCGATACTGGGCACCGAGAGTTGCAAAGACTTGCCACCAGCACCGCTCTCGCCTTTTACATAGGTGGAGAATCCAAGCCGTTTGTCCTGTACCACGGGGCCTTGGAGCCCCCTCGGATCATCTACAACCAGCGGTTGCGCTTGTACCCAATCAAGGTCGATCTTCAAATCTGCGTCTTCGGAGTGGCGATAAATCACACTTCGGAAGTCTCCAAGATCCACTAGCGCCTTCTTATCCCCGAAGTGAAGTGCGAGGCCGCGATCGGACGAATCAGCTGTCTGTTTCAGGAGCAACAGCGCCTGCAACAGGCTCGTTTTGCCTGAACTATTGGCACCGAAAAAACCGGTAATCGGCTTGAGTCCGATGTCCCCTGTGTTGGCCCACGACTTAAAGCCCTGCAACTTGAGGCGGGTAAGCATCAAAAACGCTCCTCTTGCGCCTTGCCGACGCACTCGTGGTTATTGATCTCCATTTTGCGTTACTCCTGTTCGAACATGTCGCTGGTGCTCGGCACTTTCGCGGAGGCGCCCTCGCGCGCAAGCCGCGTAATTTCCGGCCAACTCTGAACTAAGCCGTTATAGGCAAACGCCTCCGACGCGCGCTTCTTCCGCTCGGAAAGCGTGTAAAGGCGGTAGCAAAGCTCTCGCGCGACCTCTGCCTTTGCACCGAGTTTGGCAACGAGCGTAGCCGCAGCACCTTCGCCGCCCACTTCGAGGGAGCGGATCAACTGGTGCACGATTTCCCAGGCAGTTAGGCGTGGGTCGGCGGTCGGGTCCCAGTTCGAGGGAAGTTCGCTCGGTTTCAAAAGCCGTACCTTGCCGCGACCAGAGGCCACGATTCCTGCGTCGACCATGCCAGCCACGCTGGTGTTCTTTGATTTGGAGAGTTGTTCTGCCACGCCATACTCACCCTCGGCGAAGCCTGACTGTTCGAACCACGTTAGCGCCCAGCGACTGTCGGCGTCGAAGTCGCCCTCCTGCTGGGCCAGCGCCTCGTCCAGAGTCTCGTTTATAAGCGCTAGCGCTTGGTGTACAGAGAGCGGTTTACCCTCGGCGTCGAGCACTCGCGCGTAGCGCGTATAGATCGCCATGCCCGGGCCGATGGCGGCCTGCGCCAAGTCCACTGGCGCGATATTGCCGCGCTGCAGGTGGGCGAGCGCCACGGGCAGCTCGGCCTTAAGAGCGGCGACGAACTCGCGGCGCGTGGCGGTCGTCGCATCGATCGCGCGCGCGCGGCAGACCAGGACGATGCTTGAGGCGAGGGCATTGGCGCCCGAGCCGATCATGCGATTGCTAAGTTCGGTGCGCATCGGCCAAGTGCCGCTGATGGCAAATCCTGCCTCGATCACCGCTGCCAGAAACGTATCCCAGCCGGTGTTCGTCGTTCCGTCAGCACCGTCGCTCTCAGCCTGTTTGAAGGCGTAGTAAATGGTTACCGGAAAAGCCGGATGCGCCTGCTCGGCAAGCCGATGCATCGCTTTCGTCATGCCATCGAGGAAGAAAGTCTCCGCTTTCTCCCTGCTGCCGTGGCGGTGAGGCGTTGCGACCAGTTCCTCGGCTTTAGGCACGACGAGTGTGGCGAACAGACCGGGGAAAACCAGCTTCATGGAACGGCGCAACCACACGTAAAAGAAATCCGAGAGGTCGGCGTAGCCGATATTGTCGTAATAAGGTGGATCAGTTGATACAACCTTGTTGGCACTGACCAGCTGTCTGGCAGCATCTTCTTGGGTGGCGTAGCCTGATACCGCAGTGAGCGACGCGGCTAGGAGCGCTTTTGCGACTAGATCAATGGCACCTCGGTAGTTTCCCGAGGCATCACCAAGTGGGTTCGACTCGGCGAAATCCCACGTCATCGGCAAGGCCTGCCGACTGAAGGTATTGATGATGCCACTTTGGGTCGGCGTGGGGTCCCATCGGCCAAGCGACGAGCCTCTGTCAGCTACCTTGTTAAGCGCAAACGCCAAATACACGCACACTGCATCGGCATACGCGGTAGCACTAGCGCTGACTTTCTCCATAATTTTGGCGTCGTCTTGTAGGCCGGCGAGCATAGCGTCGCGCTTCACTCGCTCACGCGCTTCTTGCACTAGATCGGAGAAGGTCGTCAGCACCACGAGTTGCCGCGACGTGAAGAGGTCGCCCCAAGTGGTCAGCCCGTAGGGCGTGCAGTTGCCTCCGGTCATTCGGGTTGGAATGTCGCCCTCCGGCTTCCACGTGGCCTGCGCCGTGAGGGCAATGGCTTCCATTTCTGGCGTTGGCGCGAGATAGACCCGTCCGCGTTCCCCCTCGGCCACAATCGCCATCAACCGCGCGCCTATGCGTCCAACTTTGCCTTCGGCCTTGATGTAGTCCCCAGAGATAGGCGTACCGGACATTAGGCATGCGAAGTTTGCTCGTGCGAACTTGGTACCACTCTTTGCCGCTTCCGCGTCCCTAGGCTTGCCCACTTTCACTGTGAAGCGGTAGCGGCCGTTCTCTACTACCGGCTCGACGTAAACCTCCTTGCCCGCCTTGGTGCAGAGCATGAACGTCGAGGCAAGTGGCACGTCCACCTTGGCGAACGCCGGGTTCGGGCTCTTCACAGTGCGCGCCCAAAGCCAAGCGATCACGGTGAGCTTCTTGCCGGTGTACTGCTTCAGGTCCGGCCGGACTTTCACCATCTCGGCTGTGACCTCGACCTTCGGATAGAGGTAGCCGATGCGCTTCTCGGCCTCATCGCGCATCCACTGGCCGTAGTAGCGCACGTCCTCGGCCAATCCCTGCGCACCCTGCCAATTGCGGCCCGCGAGGTCGCGGTTCTTCTTCGTGTCGGGATTCACCGGCGGTTTGCCCGCGAACTTCGGCGGGATCTCGATCATTGCCTTGTTGATCAACACCGCCACCGGGTTGAGGTCACTGGCGTAGCTCGTAAGCCCCAGTCGCTGCGCCTCAAGTGGCAACGCACCACCTCCCGCGAACGGATCGTGGAAAGCGGGCAGCTTCTTGCGATCGAACAATTCCTTGACCCGCGGATGGTCGGCATTCTCAGCGCAGGCACGCCGCCAGCTCTGCCAGATCTCGTCGCGCGCCGCTTGCAGCACCGACTCCTTGTTAGTGTTCTCCCATAGCACCAGATCCTCGATGATGCGGAAGAGCCGCTGGCGCTCCTGGTCGGCCAGCATCTCGTCGAGTGTCGGTGCCGGACCTGGTTCCGG
>CAYNVY010000091.1:0-16620 GCA_964400745.1 uncultured Enterobacteriaceae bacterium
CGTTCGGCGAGTCGCACGGTCCCGCTTACGGCGGCGTGGTGGACGGCTGCCCGCCCGGACTGGAACTCACCGAAGCCGACCTGCAACAGGAGCTCGACCGCAGAAAGCCCGGCACCTCGCGCCACGTGACCCAACGGCGGGAGGAGGATCGCGTGGAAATTCTCTCCGGTGTGTTCGAAGGCAGGACCACCGGCACGGCGATCGGCTTCCTGGTGCGCAACGAAGACCAGAAGAGCAAGGACTACGGCAACATCGCAGAGAGCTTCCGCCCGGGGCATGCGGACTACACCTACTGGCAGAAATTCGGCATCCGCGACTATCGCGGCGGCGGGCGCGCCTCCGCGCGCGAGACGCTGGTGCGCGTCGCCGCCGGCGCGATCGCGAAGAAGTGGCTGCGCGAGCGCTATGGCATCACCGTTCGCGGCTATCTGTCGCAGCTGGGTTCGAATTCAGTCGCGTTCAGGGATTGGGATGCGGTCGGCCGGAATCCGTTTTTCGTGGCGGATCTGGCGGCGGTGCCCGCGCTCGAAGCCTATATGGACGCGCTGCGCAAGAGCGGCGATTCCTGCGGCGCGAAAATCACGGTGGTGGCCGAAGGCGTGCCGGTGGGCTGGGGCGAACCGGTGTACGACCGGCTGGACGCCGACATCGCCTACGCCATGATGGGCATCAACGCGGTGAAGGGGGTGGAAATCGGCGCCGGCTTTGCCGCGGTCGCGCAGAAGGGCAGCGAGCATTCGGATGAACTCACGCCCGACGGTTTTCTCTCCAACCACGCAGGCGGCATATTGGGCGGGATTTCGACCGGCCAGGACCTGCTGGTGAATCTCGCGATCAAACCCACCTCCAGCATCCGTCTCACGCGGCGTTCGATCAACAAGCAGGGCGATCCGGTGACGCTGGCAACGCACGGCCGCCACGATCCCTGCGTCGGCATACGCGCCACGCCGATCGCGGAGGCGATGCTGGCGCTGGTGCTCGCGGATCACGCGCTGCGCCACCGCGCGCAGAACGCCGATGTGAAAACCGAGACGCCGAAGATCGCGGCGCGGGTATCTGATTCGAAACTAGCGGCGAAGTACGCCGCCAAGCCGGTCGACAATCCCGACGCAGACGAAGCGTAGATCCCGGCTTTGCTGGTTCGGGTAAAGCACAGTTTCCGCACTTCGGCCAAAGTCTGTTTGAATTCCGCTCGGTGTTCGCAGTGGCGATCGCGCTTTCATTCTTTACATTTAGTTATACTATATGTATAGTACAAAAGCATGATTGAGAGGCCCTTCTGGTTGAATCGCATTGAAACTGCCTGGCGCGACGCGCCCATCGCCTGGCTTTCCGGCGTTCGGCGCAGTGGCAAGACCACGCTGGCGGATGCCTTGGGAGCGAATCGTGCGCTGTACATCAATTGCGACCTGCCCACGGTAGAGGATCAGATACGCGATCCTCAGGTTTTTTTCCGCTCCTGTGGCAAGCCGGTGGTGGTATTCGATGAAATTCATCAACTGCGCGATCCCGCGCGGCTGCTGAAGATCGGGGCCGATGTCTTTCCCAAGTTGAAAATCCTCGCCACGGGTTCTTCCACCTTAGCCGCAAGCAAGAAATTTCGCGATACCTTGACCGGCCGCAAACGCCTGGTTCATCTGACGCCGGTGTTGTGGGACGAATTGCCTGCCTTCGGCACAACCTTGCTGCAGCGGCTGTTTCACGGAGGATTGCCGCCGGCGTTGCTGGCGAGTTCGAAGTCTGCAGCCTTTTATCGGGAGTGGATGGATTCGTTTTTTGCCCGGGACATCCAGCGGCTGTTCGGTTTCCGGGACATGAACCGCTTCAATGCGCTGTTCGAATACCTGCTGCGTCAGAGCGGCGGGCAGTTCGAGGTCACGCGTACCGCCGGCGTCATCGGCATCACGCGGCCCACCGTGGAAAGTCATCTGCTCGCCCTGGAAATTACCCATGCCGTGACCCTGGTGCGACCTTTCCACGGAGGCGGCCAGAACGAGATCGTCAGGCAGCCGAAAGTCTACGGCTTCGACACGGGCTTTGTCAGCTTCGCACGCGGCTGGGATCCACTGCGGCCGGACGACTTGGGCGCGCTTTGGGAACACCTGGTACTGGAGCATTTGCAGGCCAAATTCCCGGATACCCCGGTCTGCTACTGGCGCGACAAGCAGGGGCGGGAGGTGGATTTTGTTCTGGCGCAAGGCCGCGATCGGGTCGATGCCATCGAGTGCAAATGGAATCCGGACGCTTTCGATGCGTCTGCGTTGAAGCAGTTTCGGAGTTATTACCCCGCGGGCCGAAACTACTTGCTGACGCCCTCAGGCGATCCCGCTTATACCCGGCGGTTCGGCGAACTGGAAGTGCGCGTTTGCACGCCTACTGAGCTGAACGAAACACCTCTCGCCGCTTAATTCGGCGGCGCCTTGCCCCCGCTCGCTTTGGCGTACAGCAGCCGCAGCATCAGCTGCGCGCGCTCGTCGCCGGAAATCGTCGGCGAATATTTTTTCCAGGCGCGCAGCGCTTGCGCCGGCTTGTCCTGCGCGAGATAGCCCGTCATCGCGGCTGTGAGCAGGTAGCGCCGGCTTTCCGCCGGCAGCTCGTTGGGCAGGGCGAACAATTGTTCGGCCAGAGCGGTCATTTCGGCGCCGTCCCTGGCGCCGACCGCCTTGAACAGGGCGATCCACGACTTGTACTGCTGCGGCAGCGCGCCGTAGCAGCCGGTGGACTCGAACCGCCTCCATATCGCGCCGGATTCCTCCGGCGCGAGGAATGGGTTGACCACGATCGCCACCTGGAACAGGGAGTGCAGCCATACGTCGTGGCGCGCAGGGTCCCAGCAGTCCAGGGCGCGCAGGCTGGCGAGTTCCAGGTCTTTTTGCAGCGCGCGCGGCATCGCCATCGGCTCGGGCGGCTGCAGCTTCAGGTAGGTATCGCGGATGTATTGCGCGCGGCGTATCTGCTCGATGCGGTTGAAGTAGTCCGTTCCCTCCAGCGAAACCGGGGGCAGGGCGTTGTCGCCCTCGAGCATGGCGATCACCGGCACGCTCGCCGCGGCGAGGCTGACGAGTTCGCCCGCGCCCTGCTGCAGAAAGCGGTAGCGCGCCGCGTGCAGGTCGAGGTAAGGGTAGTAGTCCGAGTTCGGTGGTACGGGAAAGCTTTGCATCAGCGGATGAATAACAGCGCGGGTGGCGATCTTGCGAATCTGCAGGTCGGCGAGAGTGCGCAGGTGCACGAGTTTCAATTCCTTCGCCAGGCCGGGTTCGCGAAACACGTCGGCGAGCGGCTGCGCCAGCGTGGCGGCATCGCCGGCGACGATCAGCAGATCGTTGTCGGTGGAAGCGTAGATGGCGTAGTCGGGAAAGTTATCGCCCAGCGCGCGCAGCACCGAGGCCACCAGGCTGACGTCGATTTCATACAGCTGAAACCATTGCACCAGGACACCGCCCGGCTTGAGGTAGCGCCGCACGAGATGGTAGAACTCGTTCGAAAATAAACTCGAGACCCCGCTCACCCAGGGATTGGAGGGCTCGGAGATGATGATGTCGTACTTGCCGTTGCGCGTGGAGAAGAAGGTCTTGGCGTCGTCGATGCGGAAGGTGTTGCGCGGATCGGCGTAGGCGTTGGCGTTGCGCGCGCTGAACCCGCGCGAGGCGTCGATCATCGCCGGCTCGATCTCGATGGTGTCGACCGCTTCCATCTTCGAGTTCGCGAGCATGGTGTGCACCGTGAGCCCGGTGCCCATGCCGATGATGGCGGCGTTTTTCGCCTCGGGCTTGATCGCGAGCGGCAGCACCGCCGTGAGCACCATGGTGACCTCGTCCGAGATGCGCGCTCCGGGTTTGAGGTTGATCGCGCCGTCGGACTTCGCATTGGTGCGGATACTGGTGCCTTCCTCGAATTCGACCAGGCTCACGGTGGCGGTCTTGCCGTCCCGGTAGAACAGCGTCTTGATGTGCTCCGCGGTATAGATGGTGCCGTGGCGGAACACGCCCGATACCATGCGGTGCAGGTCGAACTGCACCACGCCGAAGGCGAGCGCCAGGGCGAGCGCGACCACGCCGCCGGCCAGCGCCGGCACCCGGTAGCCTTGTCCGCGCGTCGCGCGCCACAGCAGGTACACGCCGAGCACGGTGTCTATGGTCGCGCCGGCCGCGATCAAATTCTTCAGGCCGAGCAGCGGCAGTCCCAGGTGCGCCGCGGCGAACACACCCAGGATCGCACCCAGGGTATTGGCGGCGTACACCGCGCCTATGCTCTTTTCGCCGTAGCCGCGGCGCAGCAGCGAAAAGGTGATGAGCGGCAGCGTCATGCCGGCGCAGAATGTCGCCGGGAACATGATGGCGAGCGCGATGGCGTGGCTGGAAAGATGGTAGAGCACGTAGCCGGTTTCGCTGCGCGCGACGCCCTTCATGATCCAGGTCATGACATCGAACATGGCGCCGTAGAGCGGCAGCGTGGCGATGGCGAGCAGTCCCATCACCACCTGCACCATGCCGAGCAGGCGCGTCGTGTCACGGCTTGCGTCTATGTGCCGCTTCACCCAGTAGCCGCCGCAGGCGAGACCGAAGATGAATGCGGAGAGCATCAACTCGAACGAGTGCGTGGACGAGCCGAGCACCAGAGAGAGCATCCTGATCCAGCCGATTTCGTAGATGAAGGAGGCGGCGCCGGTCAGGAGCGCGGTGACGAGCAGCATCCTGAAATAGCCCGGGTCCGCCGCTTCCCCGGCATTCGAAGCTGTGGCGGCGGGCGGTTCGGCGCCGCGCGCGATCGCCCATACCGCCGCGGCCAGCACGAGGTTGATCGCGCCCGCGGCCTGTATGGTTCCGGGCAGGCCCAGCTTCTCGATCATGAAGAAGCCGCTGGCGAGCACGCCCACCGCCGCGCCCAGGCTGTTGGTGAAATAGAGCATCGCGAGCGACGCGCCCGGCGTATCCGGATGCCGGCGTATGAGCCCGCCGCTCATCAGCGGAAAGGTCATGCCCAGCAGTATGGATTGAGGCAGGATCAGCGCCGCGCCCAATGACCACTTGAACCAGGAAGCGGCGGCCTCCGAGGGCAGCAGCGGCAATACCGTGTCGAACGCGGCATCGGTGGCGGCGACGAAGAGCGTGTGGAACGCGAGCGCGCACACGCCGATGACCGCCTCCGCAATAGCGTAGCCGATGAGCAGGTTCTTCCAGCCGGCCGAGTAGCGGCTGCACAGCCAGGAGCCCAGTGCCATGCCGCCCATGAAGATCGCGAGCACCAGCGTTTGCGCGTAGGCCGCATGCCCCAGGAACAGCTTGAGGTAATGACTCCAGATGGATTCGTAGATCAGCCCGGCGAAGCCGGACAGGGTGAACAGCAGAAACAGCGTGCTGCGGGAGTGCAGGAGTTTGAGCATGAGGAAGGATTGTTTGCCTGATTGCCCACGCTGCAGAGCGAGTTGCAGTGCCGCCGTGCGCAAAATGGCGGCAGTTTAGCGTAGGCGGCATGCAGTGTGTGCGGATTCAACGTGATTGGCGCAGGGGCAACTCCAGTGAGTCAGATAGTGACCGGCGTCTTGAACGCCAAGCTATGCCAGGCGCGGTCATTCCGCGCTCCGCGCGGCAACCCTGTTTTGGTACGGATGAAAAGCGTATCCGTACCAAAACAGGGTTCTGGAGAAAAGCGAAATCAGTTTCGGGTTTCTCCGAGATCGTCGATTGTGTGCGGATGTGCTTTTCATCCGCGCGCAATCGACGATCCGCGCGGACGGGACGCCGTCCGCGCCAGCGCGTGGTCCCGCAATAGCGTAGGCACATCCGGTGCGCCATGTAGAATCCGCTTTTGCGGTCCAGAGCTCCGCTCGAGATTCATATCGTGTCCCCGCCTTCTTCCCAAGCCGTCCCCTACTGGCGCCTGTCCGCCTTCTATTTCGCCTACTTCGCCCAAGTCGGCGCTGCCGCACCCTATTTCAGTTTGTATCTCGCCTCCCTGGGACTCGCCGCGGCGCAGATCGGCGTGCTGCTCTCGCTCGGGCAGTTGACGCGGGTGGTGGGGCCGAATTTCTGGGGCTGGGTCGCCGATCGGCACGTGCAGCGGGTGCGCGTCATCCGGCTCACGCTGGCCTGCGGCGGCTTGTGCTCCGCCGGTTTCTTTTTTGTAAATACGTTCTGGGGTTTGTTCGCGCTGCTGCTTATTCTGGGTTTTTTCACCAGCGCTTCGATGCCCTTGTTCGAGTCGCTGACGCTGGCGCACTTGCGCGGCGCGATCAGCGGCTACGGCGTGATCCGTGTTTGGGGCTCGGTCGGTTTTATCCTGACGGTGACGCTGGTCGGGTATGCGCTGGATACGCTGCCGGTGGCGAGCCTGCTGTGGATGCTGCTTGCGACCTACGCGCTGAGCTGGGTCTGCGCGCTTTTCGTGCCCGAAGCTTCGCCTGGAGGGGTAGCTGCCGAAACCGAGCCGGTGTGGGCGATCTTGTGGCGGCCCGAAGTCATGGCTTTGCTCGCGGCGTGCTTCCTGATGACGCTGGCGCATGGCCCGCTGTACGCGTTTTATTCGATCTACCTGGTGGATCACGGCTACAGCAAGGCGGCAGTGGGCTGGATGTGGACCTACGGTGTGATCGCCGAAATCGTCGTGTTCCTGCTGATGCCCGCGCTGATGCGGCGCTATGCCCTCAGTTCGATCCTGCTGGTCTGTTTTGCGGCTACCGTGCTGCGCTTTCTCATGATCGGCTGGGGCGTCGGTTCGATGCCGTTGCTGTTCGTCGCGCAGCTATTGCACGGCCTGAGTTTCGGCGCTTACCACGCTGCTGCGGTGACGGTGATACACCGCTGGTTCCAGGGCGCGCACCAGGTGCGCGGACAGGCGATCTATCTGTCGGTGACCTTCGGCGCCGGGGGCGTGCTGGGAAGCCTGCTCTCAGGCCTGGGCTGGGACAGCATCGGCCCGGCCTGGACCTTCAGCGGGGCGGCGCTCGCGGCGCTCGCGGGTTTCGGGCTGATGTTGTGGAAGGTGCGTCCGGCGCGCATTTGAAAGTCCACCGATCGCCGGTTGGCCGTGCTTTCGGGCCGGGTTCTGCGGATTCAGCGCGTTCGTCGTTGAAACGCGTTCGCTTTTGCCCGATTCTGCAAGCCAAATCCATGTTTCCTGTGGCATAATTCCCGGCTTCCCCTAATCGAATAAACGGCCCGTACTCATGCCGCAAACCCTGTACGACAAGCTTTGGGCGGATCACGTCGTTCACGTCGAAGACGACGGCACCGCGCTCCTGTATATCGACCGCCACCTGGTGCACGAAGTCACCAGCCCGCAGGCCTTCGAAGGCCTGCGCCTGGCCGGGCGCAAGCCCTGGCGCGTCGACTCGATCGTGGCGACGGCCGATCACAACACGCCCACCACCGACTGGAACGAGGGCATCAAGGATCCGGTTTCGCGCCTGCAGGTCGAGACCCTGGACGCGAACATGCGCGAATACGGCGCCAAGGCGTACTTTCCGTTTCTGGACAAGCGCCAGGGTATCGTGCATGTCATCGGACCGGAACAGGGCGCGACCTTGCCGGGCATGACCGTGGTGTGCGGCGATTCGCATACCAGCACCCACGGCGCCTTCGCCTGCCTCGCGCACGGCATCGGCACCTCCGAAGTCGAGCATGTGATGGCGACCCAGTGCCTGGTGCAGAACAAGATGCTGAACATGCTGGTAACGGTGGACGGAACCGTCGGCCGCGGCGTCAGCGCCAAGGACATCGCGCTCGCCATCATCGGCAGGATAGGCACCGCCGGCGGGACCGCGAGCGCGATCGAATTCGCCGGCAGCAGCATTCGCGCCCTGAGCATGGAAGGGCGCATGACCCTGTGCAATATGGCGATCGAGGCCGGCGCGCGCGCCGGCATGGTCGCGGTGGACGAGGTCACCATCGCCTATCTCAAGGGGCGGACCTTCGCGCCCACCGGGGAGAACTGGAACCGTGCCGTCGCCTACTGGCGCACGCTGGTGTCGGATCCGGGCGCGCAGTTCGACAAAGTCGTGAAGCTCGACGCGCGCGACATCCGGCCGCAGGTGACCTGGGGCACCTCGCCCGAGATGGTGGTGGCGGTGGACGCCCGCGTGCCGGATCCGGACAAGGAAAAGGATCCGACCCGGCGCGAAGGCATGGAGCGCGCGCTGGTCTACATGAATCTGAAACCGAACACGCGCATCGAGGACATACGCCTGGACAAGGTGTTCATCGGGTCCTGCACCAACTCTCGCATCGAAGATCTGCGCGCGGCGGCGGCGATGGTCCGCGGCAAGCGCGTCGCTTCGAATATCCGTCTGGCGCTGGTGGTGCCGGGCTCGGGCCTGGTGAAAGCGCAGGCCGAGCAGGAAGGGCTGGACCGGGTGTTCCGCGAGTCCGGCTTTCAGTGGCGCGAGCCGGGTTGCTCCATGTGCCTGGCGATGAACGCCGACCGCCTGGAACCGGGCGAGCGTTGCGCGTCCACGTCCAACCGTAATTTCGAGGGCCGCCAGGGCGCGGGTGGTCTGACGCACCTGGTCAGCCCGGAGATGGCGGCCGCCGCGGCGATCGCCGGGCATTTCGTCGATATACGCAACTGGCGCTAGAAACCATGGACAAATTTACCGTACTGAATGGGATCGTGGCACCGCTGGACAGGGCCAATGTGGACACCGACGCGATCATCCCGAAACAGTTCCTCAAGTCGATCAAGCGCTCGGGTTTCGGCCCCAATCTGTTCGACGCCTGGCGCTACAAGGACGTGGGCGAGCCGGGCATGGACAACGCGCGGCGTCCGCTCAACCCGGATTTCGTGCTCAACCAGGCGCGCTACAAGGGGGCGAGCATATTGCTCGCGCGCAAGAATTTCGGCTGCGGCTCCAGCCGCGAGCACGCGCCCTGGGCGCTGACCGACTACGGTTTTCGCGCCGTCATCGCGCCGTCCTTCGCCGATATCTTTTACAACAACTGCTTCAAGAACGGCCTGCTGCCCATCGTGCTGGACGAAATGCGCATCGACCATCTGTTCAACGAAGTCAACGCGTTTCCCGGGTACAAGCTGACCGTCGACCTGCAACGCCAGATGGTCATCACGCCGGACGGAGCGACGCAGATAGCGTTCGACGTCGACGGGCACAGAAAGTCGTGCCTGCTGAACGGATTCGACGACATCGGACTGTCGCTGCGCCATGCCGACAAGATCCGCGCGTTCGAGGCGCGCCGCCGCATCGAGCAGCCCTGGCTGTTCGGCTGATCCATCGCTTGGAACCCCTTGCAAAATGATTTTTGCAACGGGCCGATACAGGGAGCGCGAGGGGAAATTCCCCCTCGCTTTGAAATAGACATTTATTGAGTTCGAGTGAACACATGAAAATTGCAGTGCTGCCCGGCGACGGGATAGGAACCGAAATCGTGGCGCAGGCGGTGAAGGTGCTGCGCGCATTGGCGCGCGACGGCCTGGCGCTCGAGATGGAAGAGGCGCCGGTGGGCGGCGCAGCCTACGACGCGGCGGGCGACCCCCTGCCGGCGGCGACGCTGAAGCTCGCGCGCGACTCGGACGCGATTTTGTTCGGCGCCGTCGGCGGCTGGAAGTACGACACCCTGCCCCGGGCCAAACGCCCGGAGCAGGCGCTGCTGGGTTTGCGCAAGGAACTGGGCCTGTTCGCCAATCTGCGGCCGGCCAAGGTGTTCCCCGAACTGGTCGACGCCTCGACCCTGCGCCCGGAAGTAGTGTCGGGAATGGACATCCTGATCCTGCGCGAACTCACCGGGGACATTTATTTCGGCCAGCCGCGCGGCCTGCGCACGCTCGAAAACGGCGAGCGCGAAGGCTTCGACACCATGCGCTACAGCGAATCGGAGATCCGGCGCATCGCGCACGCCGGTTTTCGCGCCGCGCTGAAGCGCTCGAAGAAACTGTGCTCGGTGGACAAATGCAACGTGCTCGAGACCTCGCAGCTGTGGCGCGAGGTCGTGATCGAGGTGGCCAAGGAATACCCGGGCGTGGAACTGTCGCACATGTACGTCGACAACGCGGCGATGCAACTCCTGCGCGATCCGAAGCAGTTCGACGTCATCGTGACCGGCAACATGTTCGGCGATATCCTGTCGGACGAGGCGTCAATGCTCACCGGTTCGATCGGCATGCTGCCCTCGGCGTCGCTGGATGCGAACAACAAGGGAATGTACGAGCCGATCCACGGCTCGGCGCCCGACATCGCCGGCAAGAACCTGGCCAATCCGCTGGCGACCATCCTGTCCGCGGCGATGATGCTGCGCTACAGCTTCAACCAGGACCCGATGGCCGATCGCATCGAAGCTGCGGTAACGAAGGTTCTGGCGCACGGACTGCGCACGGCGGATATCCACAGCCCCGGGATGGAAAAGGTAGGCACGGTGCAAATGGGCGACGCGGTGGTGGCGGCGCTGTAATTCGACGCTGTAATTTGATTTTGTTTACTTCAGGAAGATCATCATGAAAAAAGTAGGCTTTGTAGGCTGGCGCGGCATGGTGGGTTCGGTGCTGATGGATCGCATGCGGGCGGAAAGCGATTTCGCCCTGATCGATCCGGTGTTTTTCACCACCTCCAATATCGGCGGCAAGGGCCCCGGCGAGAGCAAGGAACCGCTGAAGGATGCTTCGTCGGTCGCCGATCTGAAGCGCATGGACGTCATCGTCACCTGTCAGGGCGGGGATTACACCAACGATATATTCCCGAAGCTGCGCGCGGCCGGGTGGGACGGCTATTGGATAGACGCGGCTTCCGCGCTGCGCATGAAGAATGACGCGGTCATCATCCTCGATCCGGTGAATCTGCAGGTGATCAAGGACGCGATGGGTCGCGGGGTCAAGAATTACATCGGCGGCAACTGCACCGTCAGCCTGATGTTGATGGCGCTGCACGGCCTGTTCAAGGAAGGCCTGGTCGAGTGGATGACTGCGATGACCTATCAGGCGGCCTCGGGCGCGGGCGCGCAGAACATGCGCGAACTGATCGCGCAGATGGGGGCCACGCACGCGTCGGTCAGCGCTTTGCTCGCCGATCCGGCCTCGGCGATTCTGGAAATCGACCGCAAGGTGGCAGAGACGCTGCGCGGCGACGCCCTGCCCAGGGAGCATTTCGGCACCGCGCTCGCCGGCAGCCTGATTCCCTGGATCGACAAGGAAATGGACAACGGCCAGAGCCGGGAGGAATGGAAGGGACAGGCCGAAGGCAACAAGATCCTCGGCCTGGAGGCGAACCCGATTCCGATCGACGGCATTTGCGTGCGCATCGGCGCCATGCGCTGCCACAGCCAGGCGCTGACCATCAAGCTGACGCGTGACGTGCCGCTCGCGGATATCGAGGCGATCCTTGCTTCCGCCAACCAATGGGCAAAGGTAGTACCGAACAAGCGCGAGGCGAGCATACGCGAACTCAGCCCTG
Organism: uncultured Enterobacteriaceae bacterium; assembly: GCA_964400745.1. Classification (GTDB taxonomy): domain Bacteria; phylum Pseudomonadota; class Gammaproteobacteria; order Burkholderiales; family SG8-39; genus 2-12-FULL-64-23. The sequence goes on from CAYNVY010000091.1 coordinate 11,393, forward strand.
CCAAAGTGACCGGCAGCCTGAGCGTTCCGGTGGGCAGACTGCGCAAGCTGAATATGGGCGGCCAGTATCTGTCCGCGTTCACGGTCGGCGATCAGTTGCTGTGGGGGGCGGCCGAGCCCTTGCGCCGCATGCTGCGTATCGTGCTGGCTTAGAGAGCCCTCAGGTAAGCGCCGTCGATCCGGGTTTTTGGTTGAAAAATATCCGGCTTGAGGCGCTTTCATGACAAGAAAGATTAGCTTGCAAGCCTAAGGCTATGATGTTAATTTAGTTCGTCCACAAAACGTCTTCAGGGGTGGAAGGTGGGTAAATCCGTCATAAAAATATTCGCAGCGGCTTTGGCGCTTCTGTTGCTGCCATCGCTAGCGGTCGCGGCGGGGCTGGGCAAGCTGACCGTGCATTCCGGCTTGGGACAACCCTTGAGAGCCGAAATCGAGTTGGTCGCCATGCAAAAGGGCGAGGCCGGCACTCTCAGCGTGCGACTGCCGTCCGCAGAGGCATTTCGCCAGGCCAACATCGATTACTCCGCTGCGTTGCTGTCGATAAAGTTCACCATCGAGCAGCGCGGCCAGGATCGCTACGTGATCCTCCTCAGTTCGGCGCAGCCGATGAACGAGCCCTTCCTCGATCTGCTGGTCGAACTGGACTGGAATACCGGCAGGTTGGTGCGCGAATATACCTTCCTGCTCGACCCGCCCGAGTACAAGCGGCCGCAAGCGGAAGTGTCGGCGCCGGCCGCGCCTGTCGTCAGGGCCGTGGAGGCGCCCAAGGCGCCCGAATCACGTGCGAGCGCCCCCGCACCTGCGCCGGCCAGGCCGGCCGCATCGGCAACGGAAAGGCCTGCAGCCAGAGCCGCTCCGGCGAAGACAGCGCGAAGTTACGAAGTCAAGCGCGGCGACACGCTGGTCAAGATCGCCAACGAAAACAGATCGGAGGGGGTCAGCCTGCAGCAGATGCTGGTCGCTTTGTATCGCAGCAATGCCGATGCGTTCGACGGCAACAACATCAACCGGCTGCGGGCGGGCAAGATTCTCAATATTCCCGACCGCGAAGCAGCGGCCGCGGTGGACCAGTCCGATGCCACGCGCGTTGTCGTCGCGCAGGCAGCCGAATTCAACGACTACCGGCGCAAGCTGGGTGCCGCGGTCGCGGCCACGCCGGAACGCGCGGACTCGCGCCGACAGAGCGCAAGCGGCAAGATCACGGCAAGGATCGAAGACAAGCCCGAGCCGGCCAAGGACGCCAAGGATCAACTCAAGCTCTCGAAAGCGGAAGAGCCGGGCAAGCCGGGCGCCAAGCGCAGCGCGCAAGGCATGCAGGAGGATTTGATCGCGAAAGAAAAAGCGCTCAAGGATGCGGCCGATCGCATTGCGCTGCTGGAAAAGAACGTGCAGGACATGAAGAAGCTGCTCGAGCTCAAGAGCCAGTCCGGTGCGCAGTTGCAACAGCAGGCGGCCAAGGCAGGCGCGGCCAAGACGGCTGAACCGGCAAAGGCGCCGGAGCCGGCGAAAGCTGCGCCGGCCAAAGCACCGGAACCGGCCAAAGCGATTGAACCCGCCAAGGCGCCGGAGCCGGCAAAAGCCGCAGATGCGGCGAAACCCGGTGAGCCTGCGAAAGCAGCCGAAGCGCCGAAGGCCGCGCCCAAGGCAGCGCCGAAGGCTGCAGCCAAAGCGGCGCCGCCCCCGCCGCCCGAACCCAGCCTGGTCGAGGAAATCCTGGGCAATGAACTGGCGCTATTCGGCGGCGGTGGTTTCCTGGTGCTGCTGTTCGGCGGTTACGCCTATTACGCCTGGAAACGCAAGAAATCCCTGCAACAGATAGAGAGCAGCGTCATGGCCGGCGGGCCCAGCCTGGCTGCCGACGCCGTATTCGGTGCGGCTGGTGGTGCGAAGCTCGATGCAGGGACCAGCGAAATCCAGGGCGATTTCAGTCAGGGCGGCGCTGCAGCGGCAATCGATACCGAGGAAGTCGATCCGATCGCCGAAGCCGACGTCTACATGGCGTACGGCCGCGACACGCAGGCCGAGGAAATACTCAAGGAGGCGCTGGTCAAGGATCCCGCGCGCCAGCCGGTTCGCCTCAAGTTGCTCGAGATATACGCCGGCCGCAAGGATGCGGCGACGTTCGAAACCGTGGCGGCCGAATTGCACGCCGGGACTGGCGGAGAAGGAGAGTTCTGGAACAAGGCCGCAGCGTTGGGCTTGCAGATCGATCCAGCCAATCCCCTCTATGGCGGCACCGCATCCGCCGGCGACACGACTGACCACAGCGACACCCAGGTACTTTCGGCGGGAGATGTCGCCGCAGCTGCATCCGCGGATGCAGCAACCGCACCGGATTTCGTGCTGGATATGGGCGAGAAGCCGGTTGAATCTTCAGGGTTGGATTTCGACCTTGGCCTGGGAGGTCCGGCCGACAGCGCCGGCGCGCCGGCTGCCGAAGCGCAGGAAGGCGTTGCGCCACCCGCCGCCGACGTCACCTCGGATCTGGGCTTCGATCTCGATCTGGGTGGCGACGCGCCCAAACCTGCCGAAGCGCCAGCAGCGATGGACATGGCCGCGGGCGGCACGCTTGTTCTGGATACGAGCGCACCCAGCGCGCCGGATACCGGATCATCCATAGATTTCGATTTCGAACTGCCTGCGCCGACGCCGGGCGAGGCGGCAAAACCGGAGGAGCCTTCGATTTCCCTGGAGGTGCCCGGGGTGGCGGCGGAGGCTCCGCCTGCGCCGGCCGACGCGGGCGGCGGCATCGACTTCGATTTCAATCTGGATCTGCCGGCTGCCAAGGACGAAGCGCCGGCCGCAGCGGAAGAGGCGCCCTCCGCGCCGCTGGACCTGTCTTCGATCAGTCTTGATTTAGGTGCTCCCGGCGAGGCTGCAGCGCCCAGCGATGCGCATTGGCAGGAAGTCGCAACCAAGCTCGACCTGGCAAAAGCCTATCAGGAGATGGGCGACAAGGACGGGGCGCGCGAACTCTTGAACGAGGTGCTGAAGGAGGGCGACTCGGCCCAGCAGCAACAGGCGCAGAACATGCTCACCGCCCTGGGCTAAGACTGCGAAATCTCAAACAACCCGGGCTTGCCCGGGTTTGTTTTTTCTGAGCCATGAAAATCGCGATCGGAATCGAATACGACGGCAGCCAGTTCCACGGCTTGCAGTCGCAGCCCTCGGGCAATACCGTCCAGGACCATCTGGAGCGCGCGCTCGCGTCCGTCGCCCGCGAGCCGGTTCGTATCGCCGCGGCCGGTCGCACCGATACGGGCGTGCACGCAATGGCCCAGGTGGCGCATTTCGAGACATCTGCCGCGCGTCCTGTCTCGGCCTGGGTGCGCGGCGTGAACGCGCTACTGCCGAACGCCATTGCGGTGCAGTGGGCCGTGCCCGTGGCCGACGAGTTCCATGCGCGCTATGCCGCCTTGTCCCGCAGTTATCGCTATGTGCTGTTCAACCACCCGGTGCGGCCTTCGCTGCTACACGGCAAAGTCGGCTGGTTCCATCAGCGGCTCGACCTGGCGGCAATGCGCGCAGCCTTGGCGCATCTGGAGGGTGAGCACGATTTCAGCGCATTTCGCTCGAGCGAATGCCAGGCGAAGAGCCCGGTGCGCGCCTTGCGCGCGTGCAGCGTCGAGCAAAGCGGCGCGTATTTCAGCTTCGCATTTACCGCGAACGGCTTTTTACATCACATGGTGCGCAATATGATCGGCTGCCTGGTGTTCGTGGGCAAGGGCAAGCATCCGCCGGAATGGCTCGCCGGCATACTGGCAGGGCGCGATCGGCGTACCGCGGCACCGACGTTCCCGCCGGACGGGCTCTACCTTTCAGCGGTGGAATACGCACCGGAATGGAATTTGCCCGCTTTCGAGTCTGAATTGATGCTCTATTCGGATCGGGTGCAAGTGTGAGAACGCGCGCCAAGATATGCGGTATCACACGGGTCGAGGATGCGCGCATCGCGGTTGCTGCGGGCGCCGATGCCATCGGACTGGTGTTCTACGCGCCTAGCCCGCGCCATGTAAGCCTGGAGCAGGCGCGGGCTATCATCGCGGCCGTCCCGCCCTTTGTCACCGTCGTCGGCCTGTTTGTCGATCCGGCGCGGGAATATGTAGAGTCCGTGCTGGGGCACTGCGCGCTCGGCGCGCTGCAGTTCCACGGCGACGAGGCACCCGGGTTCTGCCGCGGTTTCCGACTGCCCTACCTCAAGGCGGCGCGGGTCCGCGCGGGTGACGATTTGGTACAATATCTGACGCCTTACTTCGATGCGCAGGGCTGGCTGCTCGATGCCTACCATGAGCAGCTCTACGGCGGCACGGGGGCGAGTTTCGACTGGAAGCTGATTCCGCGCGATCTGGCCAGACCCGTCATACTCTCGGGCGGGCTTACGCCGGATAACGTGGAGGCGGCGGTGCGCCAGGTCAGGCCGTGGGCGGTGGATGTGTCCAGCGGCGTGGAAATCGCCAAGGGCGTCAAAGACGCCGCGAAAATCGCGGCCTTCATAGCGGGAGTCAAGAATGAAAGTGCATGATCTGCCAGACAGCCACGGGCATTTCGGTCCTTACGGCGGCATTTTCGTCGCCGAAACCCTGATCCAGGCGCTGGACGAACTCAGAATCGCCTACGAAGAATGCCGCAGCGATCCGGAGTTCCTCGCCGAATTCCGCTACGACCTGAAACACTACGTCGGCCGCCCCAGCCCGGTCTATCACTGCGAGCGCTGGTCCAAGCTGCTCGGCGGTGCGCAGATCTATCTGAAGCGCGAAGACCTCAACCATACGGGCGCGCACAAGATCAACAACACGCTGGGCCAGGCGATGCTGGCGCGGCGCATGGGCAAGCCGCGCATCATCGCCGAGACCGGCGCCGGGATGCACGGCGTGGCCTCAGCCACGGTGGCCGCGCGCTACGGGCTGGAATGCGTGGTCTACATGGGCTCGGAGGATATCCGGCGCCAGGCGGCCAACGTGCACCGCATGAAGATCCTCGGCGCCAGCGTGGTTCCGGTCGAGTCCGGGTCGAAGACGCTGAAGGACGCGCTGAACGAAGCCATGCGCGACTGGGTCACCAATATCCACAACACCTATTACATCATCGGCACAGTCGCCGGTCCGCACCCCTACCCGATGATGGTGCGCGACTTTCAGTCGGTGATCGGCGAGGAGTGCCTGCAGCAGATGCCGGAACTCGCCGGACGCCAGCCGGACGCGGTGATCGCCTGCGTCGGCGGCGGTTCCA
>CAYNVY010000092.1:0-16566 GCA_964400745.1 uncultured Enterobacteriaceae bacterium
GGCACCGATCTTCTGCCCAATATGAAGCGGCGGCAGCAGACACCGGCGACACTCATATCCTTGAACCGTGTCGAAGGTCTGAAGAAGATCGTCAACGGCAGCGGCCTTACGCTCGGCGCCGGTCTGACGCTGACCGAGGTGGTGAACGCGCAGGCCGTGCGCGAAAAATACCGCGGCTTGTACCAGGCGGCGGCGCAGGTGGCCTCGCCGCATCTGCGCAACATGGGCACGCTGGGCGGCAACCTGTGCCTGGATACGCGCTGCAACTACTACAACCAGAACGAAGACTGGCGCGAGGCGATCGGTTACTGCATGAAGAAAGAAGGCAAGACCTGCTGGGTCGCGACCGCGAGCAAGCGCTGCCTCGCGGTGTCCTCGACCGACACCGCACCGGCCCTGATCGCGCTCGGCGCCAAGGTGCGCCTGGTATCGGCCGCGGGCGAGCGCGAACTCGAACTCGCCGGCCTGTACAACAACGACGGCATGGATTACATCACGCGCCGGCCGGACGAGATCCTGACCGAAGTAGTATTGCCCGAGGCCGCCGGCTGGAACAGCACCTACTGGAAGCTGCGCCGGCGGGGTTCCTTCGATTTTCCGCTGCTCGGCGTCGCCGCCGCGGCGCGCGTCGCGCCGGACGGTACCGTTCTCGATGCGCGCCTGGTGCTGGGTGCGGTCGCCTCGCAGCCCATCGTCGCCGCCAAGGCGAGCGAGTTCCTGGCCGGCAAGACGCTCAGCGACGAAGTGATCGCCGAAGCCGGCATCCTGGCCGCCTCGCGCGCCAAGCCCATGGACAACACCGATCTCGACGTCTACTGGCGCAAGGAAGTCGTGCCCAGCTACGTCGGCTATGCGCTGCGCGAAATCCGCGGCGACGACATGAGCGCGGTGCGTTTGCGCACGGCGCGCCAGATGCTGTGAGGCGAGCGGACCGCGACGACATGAATCGAGGCCTGTCCACCTAGACTTTAGTCTAATGCGCTCCCGGCGGCGGTGTGCGTACAATGGGGGCATGCACAATCCTGATCCGCAGCGGCCCCTGCTTGCGGCCGCCGGCGTTTTCCTGCTCGCCGCCATTGCCGCGGCGGCGCTGATCTGGCATTCGGAGCAGCATAACCGCCGGGAGGCGGGCGCGCATGCCTTGAGCCTGGCCGGAGAATATGCGCAGAATCTGCAGCGCAGCATAGAGCACAGCCTGTCGGCGACCTACGCCCTGGCGGCCTTGGTGCGCCAGGGCAAGGGTGTCGTGCCCGAGTTCGAAGAAATCGCCCACCAGATGCTGCCCATGTATCCCGGCGTGACCGAACTTGCCCTGGTCCCCGGCGGCGTCATACGCCAGGTCGCGCCCCTGGCCGGCAACGAAAAGGCCCTCGGACTCGATTTGCTGCAGGATCCCGCACAGAAGCGGGAGGCGCTGCTCGCGCGCAACAGCGGCAAACTGACGCTGGCCGGCCCCCTCGACCTGATTCAAGGCGGAGTAGGCGTGGTCGGGCGCTTGCCCGTATTCTTCGACGAAGCCACGCAGACGCCGCGGTTTTGGGGCTTCACCCTGGTCGTGATTCGCCTCCCCGAGGCGCTGGAGGTCGTCAAGCTGTCGAAGCTGTCCGGGCAGGGTTTCGCCTACGAACTCTGGCGCGAGCACCCTGATACCCGACAAAAACAGGTAATCGCGGCGTCTTCGGGGGCTGCACTCAGGGATCCGGTGCAGCGCACGCTGCAGGTGCCGAACGGGGCCTGGAACTTGAGCATCGCGCCCGTGGCAGGATGGGGCGACCCCCTGGCGCTTGCGCTCAAGTCGGCGCTGGGCCTGCTCGTCAGCCTGCTGCTCGCTTACGTCGCCATGCTGCTGCTCGTTTTGCGCAGTCACAAACAGGGGCTGGAAGCGCTGGTGCTCCAGCGCACGGCAGCGCTCAGGGAAGGCGAAATCCGCTACCGTGCGCTGTTCGACGCCAATCCGCAGCCGATGTGGGTGTACGACATGGACACCCTGGCGTTCCTCGCCGTGAACGACGCGGCGGTGGCGCACTACGGCTACCACCGCTGGGAATTCCTGGCGATGCGTATCACCGACATACGCACGCCCGAGGAAGCGGTGCGGCTGATGCAGCGGGTCGAGGTGGTGCGCAAGGACGACGTGCGCGACGCCGGCCTGTGGCAGCACCGCCGCAAGGACGGCTCCCTGATCGACGTCGAGGTCACCGCGCATACGCTGGATTTCGGCGGCCGGCGCGCGCAGATCGTCCATGTAAGCGACGTCACCGAGCGCCTGCGCACGGAGCGCGCGCTGCGCGAGAGCGAGGCGCGGTTTCGTGCCATCGCCGAACTCTCGACCGACTGGTACTGGGAGCAGGACGAGAATCTGCGCTTTGTCCAGCCCATGACGCCGATGGAGGGAGAGCAGGACGTCGACCCGAAAGCGTTCTACGGCAAGACTCGGCGCGGAACTTCGGGCGTCGTCTTCGACGAGCCGCAGCTTAGCCAACTGGAAGCAATTTGCGAAGCGAGGCAGCCGTTCCGCGATTTCGAAATGGGTCGCAGATCGTTCGGTGGGCCCAAGCGCTACCTGCAACTGAGCGGCGAGCCGATCTACGACGCCGACGGGTGTTTCAAGGGCTACCGCGGCATCGGCAAGGACATCACCGCGCGCAAGCTGAGCGAGGACGCGTTGCACGAATCCGAAGAGCGTTTCCGCAGTCTGGTCGAGATGTCTTCCGACTTTTTCTGGGAGAGCGACGTCGAGCACAGGCTCACGCGGCGCGGATCGGCAAACACGAACGTGAGCGCGGTGTCGGTGTTCCGCAAGGGCGCGCAGCTCGGCGAGCGCCGCTGGGAGATTCCGTATCTCTCCCCCGACGCAGGCGGCTGGCGGGCGCACCGGGAGACGCTGGAGGCGCACCTGCCGTTTCGAGATTTCGAACTTTCGCGCATGGGTGCGGACGGCACGGAACGTTTCATCTCGATCAGCGGCGAGCCGGTGTTCGATGCGTCGGGCGAATTCAAGGGCTACCGCGGCGTCGGCACCGACATCACCGAACGCAGACGCACGGAGGCGCGCCTGCGTCTCGCGGCGAGCGTGTTCGAGAATTCGCGGGAAGGCATCCTGATCACCGACGCCGGCGCCAATATCGTGTCGATCAACAAGCGCTTCACCGAAATCACCGGCTACGGCGCAGAGGAAGTGGCGGGACGCAACCCGCGCCTGCTCAAGTCGGGAAGGCAGGGCGGTGATTTCTACCGCGCCATGTGGGCCTTCATTCATGCGCACGGCTACTGGACGGGGGAGTTGTGGAACCGGCGCAAGGACGGGCGCGTATACCCCGAATGGCTTTCGATCAGCGCAGTGCGCGACGATCATGGTCAGGTGATCAACTACGTCTCGGCGCGCATCGATATTTCGCAGCGCATGGAGGCCGAGCAGGCGCTGCGCGCCTCCGAGGAGAAGTTCGGCAAGGCGTTCCGCGCCAGCCCGATGTTCGTCTCCATCAGCACCATCGCCGACGGCCGCTATATCGATGTCAACGACGCCTTCCTGCGTGGCACCGGACGCATGCGCGAGGAGGTGATCGGCCACACCGCGAATGAGATCGGGCTGTGGAAAGACCCCGAGGACCGCCGGCGCGCGATCGATTGCCTGCGCGCGAACGGCCGCGTCAGCGAATTCGAAGCCGTGTTGGTCAAGAAGTCGGGAGATTCGATGCTCTGCGAGATCTGGGCCGAGCCGATCGCGATCGAGGACCAGTCCTGCGTCATCTGGGTCACCAACGACGTCAGCGTGCGCAAGAAGGCCGAGACCGAAATCCGCCGGCTCAATGCCGAACTGGAGCAGCGCGTGGCGGAGCGCACGCGCGCGCTGGAAGTCGCCAATACCGAACTGGAGGCGTTCTCCTATTCCGTGTCCCACGATTTGCGCGCGCCGCTGCGGGCCATCCAGGGATTCAGCCGCCTGGTAGAGACCCAGTACGCGAGCCGGATCGACGAGCAGGGCAGGGACATGTTGCGGCGCGTGGGCGCCGGCGCGCAGAAGATGGGGCGCTTGATCGACGATCTGCTGCGCCTGTCGCAGATATCGCGGCAGACGATGCGGAAGGAGACGGTCGATCTGTCGGCGCTGGTGCGCGAATTGGCCGACGAATTGCAGGCGGGCGAGCCGGAACGCCGCGTCGAATGGATCGTCGTGCCCGATGTGACGGCCGAGGGCGACGCGGGTTTGCTCAGGGCGGCGTTGCAGAATCTCATAGGCAATGCCTGGAAATACAGCTCCAGGCGCGAAGACGCGCGCATCGAGTTCGGCCTCGCCCAGAGCGAAGGCCGGCCGGTCTATTTCGTGCGCGACAACGGCGCGGGCTTCGACATGGCCTATGCGAAGAAGTTGTTCGGCGCATTCCAGCGCCTGCATTCGACCACGGAATTTCCCGGATCCGGCATCGGTCTGGCCACGGTTGCGCGCATACTACACCGTCACGGCGGCAAGGCATGGGCGGAGGGGCGCGTCGGCGAAGGCGCGACGTTCTATTTTTCTCTGGGTTGAAGCGGAGGCGGGGTGAGGTCGGAAAATTTGAGCATGTACTGCGCGGGCGCCGCCCTGATGCTGGGCTGTTGCATGCCGGCGGCGGCGACGCTGGGGGAAGACGCGAGCACGGTGCCGCTGGATCAGGCGAAGCTGGAGGCTGCGCTGGAAGTTGCGGACGCGGGTGGGTACGCGGTACATCTGCTGCGCCTGCCTTCGGGCACCGTGGTCAGGCAATACGTTTCGCCTTCGGGAATGGTGTTCGCGGTCTCCTGGCAAGGTCCGGTGCTGCCGGATCTGCAGCAGATCCTGGGGCCGTATTTTGCACAATATGCCGCCGCGACCAAAGCGCAGGATATCGGACCCGGATCGCGCCGGGCCGAAGCGAGCGGTTTGGTGGTGCAGAGCAGCGGCCACATGCGCGCGTTTTCCGGCAAGGCTTACCTGCAGCAGAAGCTGCCGCGCGGTGTCACTGCCGGGGACATCCAATGATGGCGGGAATGGCGCGCAACGCCTTCGCGACCGGACTGCTCGCCACGCTGGCGCTGATCCAGGGCTGCGGCGGAGGCGGCGGCGACGCCACGACGCAGCCAGCGGCGAGCCCCGGCGCCAACGCAACTGCGCCGGGCGGGCCCAACGTGCAGCCGATCTCGGTCGACCTAGGTCTGGGCGGCACGGTCAATCTCGCGTTCACCAGCGTCACCCTGTGCGCGCCGGGCAGCAACACCTGCCAGGTGATCGACAACGTGCTGATCGACACCGGGTCCAGCGGCCTGCGCATCATGGCATCGGCGCTTTCGGCGGCCCTGCCTCTGCCGCAGCAGACCGTCGCGAACGGCGATCCGGTGGCGCAGTGCGCGCACTTCGTCGACGGCTACACCTGGGGGCCGGTGAAAGTGGCCGATTTCAGGATTGCGGGCGAGCAGGCAAGCTCGCTGCCCATCCAGATCATCGGCGACCCTCGATTTCCACTGGTGCCCGGGCGCTGCGCGGCCACCGGCGCGTCCAAGAATTCGGTGGCGGAATTGCGCGCCAACGGCATCCTGGGGCTGGCCATTTTTCGCCAGGATTGCGGTCCTGCGTGCGCCCAGAACGTGCGCAACGCCATTTACTACACCTGCCCCGCCGCGGGCTGTCAAATGGCCGCGATGCCGCTCGCGCTGCAACTGCAGAATCCGGTGGCGCTGTTCGCCGCGAACAACAACGGCGTCGTGATCGAACTGCCTTCCGTGCCGGCCGCCGGAGCGGCCAGGATCAGCGGCTCGCTGCTGTTCGGCATAGGCACGCAGGCGAACAACGGCATCGGCGGCGCAAGCGTGATCGGCGTGGACTCGACCACGGCCAATTTCACCACCGTCTATAACGGCACGAGCTACAGCGCCAGCTTCATCGACAGCGGATCGAACGCCTTGTTCTTCGCCGACAGCGGAACGCCGCTGTGCACCGACCCCAGCGTCGCCGGGTTCTACTGTCCGCCGGCCACGAAGAATCTGACCGCGACCATACAGGGCAGGAACGGCCGGTCGGCGCAGGTGAATTTCAGCCTGGGCAATGCGAGCGCCATGGTGAAGAGCAACCCGGGATTCGCGGTGCTCGGCAGCCTGGGGGCGCCGGAAATCGGCGCCAATACCTTCGACTGGGGGCTTCCGTTCTTTTACGGCCGCAAAGTGTTCGTCGCCCTGGACGGCGCGAGCACGCCGGCCGGCGCCGGGCCCTTCATCGCGTTCTAGCGGCGCGAATCGCCGCTCCCGCGGCCAGCGCGGTCTCCACGCCCCCCCCCACGGCCAATTGCATGCGCATCGAACCCGCCACACTCGCCTTTGACGGCGCCGGAACGCCGTATTCGCCCCTGTACGGCGACGTCTACCACAGCGGCGACTCGGGTCCCGGGCAGGCGCGGCACGTATTTCTCGCGGGCAACGATCTGCCGCGCCGCTGGGCCGGGGCGCGCGTCTTCACCATCCTCGAAACCGGGTTCGGTTTGGGGCTGAACTTTCTTGCGACCTGGCGCGCATGGCGCGACGACCCGGCGCGCTGCGAGCGCCTGCACTACGTCTCGATCGAAAAGCACCCGTTCGAGCGCGACGCGCTGGCGGTCCTGCACCGGCGCTATGCGGAATTCGCGCCGCAGGCGGCAGCCTTGCGCCAGGCCTGGCCGCTGTTGGTCCCGGGCCTGCACCGGCTGCAGTTCGAGGACGAGCGGCTCACGCTGACGCTCGCATTCGGCGATGCGGCGGAACTCGTGCGCATCCTGCGCCTGCGCGCCGACGCCGTCTACCTGGACGGCTTTGCGCCCCGGTGCAACGCCGGCATGTGGTCGCCGCAATTGCTGCGCAGCCTGGCGCGCCTTGCCCTTCCCGGCACGACGGTCTCGACCTACTCCAGCGCGGCCGCGGTGCGCGAGGGGCTGGAGGCTGCGGGTTTCGAACTGGAGAAGCGCCCCGGCTACGGGCGCAAGCGCGACATGCTGCGCGGCGTGTTCGCCCCGCGCTGGCCGTCGCGCCGCAGGCCGGCCGCGGCCGAACAGCGTGCGACCGAACGCCATGCGATCGTCGTCGGCGCCGGCCTTGCGGGGGCCGCCGTGTGCGAGCGCCTGACGCGGCGCGGCTGGCACATCGATCTCATCGAGAGCCGCGTCATGCCAGCGAATGCGCCGCCCGCACGCTACGTCGGCGTGTTTCATCCGCATTTGTCGCGCGACGACTGCTTCCTGTCGCGCGCGTCGCGCAACGGCTACCTCTATGCGCTGTCGCGCTGGAGGGCGCTTGCGCAGGCCGGGGGCAAACTCGTGTGGGACCGTTGCGGCGTGCTGCAACTCGCCGGGGACAGCGCGCGCGACCAGGGTTTGCTTGCGGCTGTGGCCGCGCAGGGCTTGCCGGGCGATTTCGCGAAATACCTGGAACGCGGCGAGGCGGAGGCGAGGGCTGGGTGCCGCGTCCCGGGCGGCGGCTGGTGGTTTTCCGGCGCCGGCTGGATGCGGCCACTGAGTCTTATCGCAGCGCAGTTGGCGGCTGGGGCATCCGGTGCGGGAGGCGCATCCGTGCTCAGGCTGCACGCGGGCGTCGTGGCGCACGGCATCGCGCGCAGCGACGACGATTGGCAGGTGCGTGCCGTCGATGGCAGCCTGATTGCCGCGGCACCCATCCTCGTACTCGCCAATTCGAACGATCTCACGCGCCTCGCCGGCATCGGCCAGCCACTGCAGCGGATTCGAGGCCAGATCAGTTATGTGCCGGCCGCGGCGCTGCGGGCGCCGCAGATCGTGCTGGCCGGAGCCGGCTACCTGCTGCCGGCGATCGACGGGTGCGTCGTGGTGGGCAGCACCTACGACCGCGACGATGCCGATCCCGAGCCGCAACTGCGCAGCCACGAGTCCAATCTGCGGCGCCTCGCCCACCTGCTGCCCGGCGCGGCGCCGGCGCCGCAGGCGGCGACGCTGCAGGGCGACGTCGGTTTCCGCTGCGTGGCGCCAGATCGCATGCCGCTCGTGGGCGCGATGCCCGATATCGCCTCGGCTGCCGCGCAAAAGGCCGCGCTTGCCGGTGCGCACCTGGCCGATCTGCCGCGCGCGCCGGGGCTGTACTGCGCCTCGGCCTACGCCTCGCGCGGCCTCGTCTGGTCCGAACTCGCGGGGGAGATGCTGGCCAGCCTGCTGGAAGGCGAACCGTGGCCGATCGAAGGCGATCTCGCCGATGCGCTGGATCCAGGGCGCTTCGTGCTGAAACAGTTGCGGCGCGGCCAGCTCTAGTGGGCTGCTCCCGGCGCACAGTGCAATTGCGGTTGCGGCACGCGGCGCGAAGCAAACTGGTAGGGTTAGAATTTCATCCTGAATGCCGACTGTCCTGAATACCTTCGAAGACGATCCGGAGCGCGCCGTGACCCCACTCCGGGACCGGTCGCTGCTGCGTCGCCGCCAAGGGCTCGCCGCGTGCTGCGCCGCTTGCGCGCTCGCCGGCTGTCTGTGGCTGTCAGTCGCAGTCCAGGCGCAGTCGCGCAGCGATCTGGGCTTTACCACGCGAGTCAGCCAGACGCTCGTCGGGCAGCTGGCGCAGCGGTTCTCCGCCGCAGCGCGCGAATTGCTGGGCCGCTGGATCGATTTCGGTGCGACGCAAAAGACGCTGCCCTTTATGCAAAAGCTCGATGCGGCAAAGGGGCAGGAAGCCGGTGTGCTGCAGACGGTCAACGACCAGATCAACCGTATCCCTTACCACACGGACCAGGCGCACTGGAAGATGAACGATTACTGGGCGACGCCGGCCGAATCGGTCGCAAGCAACGGCGGCGATTGCGAGGACTACGCGATTGCCAAGTACTACATGCTGAAGGAACTCGGCGTGCCGCTGGAGCGCTTGCGCATCACCTATGTCAAGGCGCTGAAGCTGAACGAGGCGCACATGGTGCTCGTCTATTACCCCAAGCCCGATGCCGAACCCTACATCCTCGACAATCTCGACCCGGTGGTGAAACTCGCATCGCTGCGCAACGATTTGCTGCCGGTATACAGCTTCAACGACGACGAAGTGATCCTGGTACAAGGCAGGGTCAAGGGCAAGCCATCGCAGATTCGCCAGTGGCTGTCGGTACAGGAACGCCTGCTCGAGCAGAGCAGGCACTAACAGAGGAACAGGCAAGCATGACTCTAGCCCGCCAGCTGCTGTACGGAATCATCATGGTGTTCATCGCCCTGCTGTTCGGCATCGAGGCGATCTATGTCGAGAAGGCGCGCCACCGGCTGGAGCAGCAACTCGACGCGCACGCCAACGAAACGGCGACCTCGCTCGCCCTTTCGATCGGCTCGCGCATGCAGACCATGGACGTTTCGCTGATCAACACCATCGTCAACCCGCTGTTCGATCGCGGCCATTTTCAATCGATCGAGATCGAAGCGGCCGACGGCGCCAAGGTGTTCGCCAGGCGCCTGGATCGCAACGAGGTCGCGCTGCCGGCCTGGTTCATCGCGTTCGTCGCGTTCGAACCGCCGCGCGGGCAGGCCCTGATCAGCGCCGGCTGGCGCCAGATGGGCAAGGTCGTCGTGCGCGTGCACCCGCAGTTCGCCTATCTCGAGCTGTGGGATACCGCGAGCGCGACACTGTTGTGGTTGAGCCTGCTCTTCGCCGCGGCGCTGGTCGCGATGCGCTTCTACCTCACCGGCATACTGCGTCCCCTGCGTCTGATCGAACAGGCGGCGGTGGCGATCGGCAACCGGGAGTTCGTGTCGATAGACATAGAGCCGGGGGCGCGTGAACTGAAGCAGGTCACCCAGGCCATCAACAGCCTGTCTTCGAAAATCCGCGACGCGATCGCGCAGGAGACGGCGCGCGCGGAGCGGTTGCGCCGCGAGGCCTTCGAAGACCCGATGACCGGCCAGCTCAACCGGCGCGGTTTCGAGAACGCGGTCGCCACGGCACTGGCCAAGAGCGCAGAGGTGCATTCGGGCGCGCTGGTGCTGTTCGCGATCGGCGGGCTGGAGGAGATCAACCGCACCGTGGGCCTGGCCAAGGGAAACGAGATTCTGAAGGAACTCGCGCACAAGTCGGCGCAGCCCGAGGGGCTGATCGCGCCGCTTGCCGGAAGATGGCAGGGGCCGACCTTCGCCGCCTTCGTCGAGAACGCCGGCTATGCTGAGGTGAGCGCCTGGGCGGACACGCTATGCAGGACCTTCGTGTCCGGCTTGCACGTCCTGGGATTGCCGCAGAGCGTGGCGGTGTTCGCCGGGGTCGGCCATTTTTCCGCAAGCGATGTCGCGCTCCCCGAGTTGAGCCGGCTGGCGGACCGCGCGCTGGCGCTGGCGGCGACGCGCGGCAGCGGCGCGGTCGGCATCAGGCTCGAAGCGGATTCCGGAAAGCAGACCGATCTCAAGACCGAGATCGAGGCGGCGCTCGCGGGAAATCGATTGTCGCTGGTATTCCAGAAAGTCGCCTCGATACCGGGCGAAGAAATCCTGCAGTTCGAGTTTCAGTCCAAGCTGACCGACAGCCGCGGCGAAGCCGTCGCCGCCGCTGTGTTCGTCCCGGTGGCGAGCCAGCACGGATTGCTGCCCGAACTGGATCACCGCGTGGTCGAGTTGGCGCTGGACGCGCTCGTGCGCGGGAAAAACCTGCCGCGCGAGGTGGCGGTGAACGTGGCGCTGCAGTCGGTGCTGGACGAGGGCTTCCAGGCCAAACTGCAGGCGCTGCTCAAGGGCCGGCCGCGCGAGGCGAGCCGCATGGTGTTCGAGATGACGGGCGCCTCGGCGAGCAAGTCACCGGAGGCCACCAAGCAATTCGCGCGCAACCTGAAACGCCTGGGCAGCTGCCTCGCGCTGGACAACTTCGAGATGGACCGCAACGCGGTCGCGCTTGTGCACGAATTGATGCCCGCCTACGTGAAACTCGCGCCCGTGTTCACGCGCGAGATCGGCGAGCGCGACGACGCGCGCTTCATCCTGGAATCTGTGCTGCGCGTATTCCAGCCGCTGGAAATTCCGGTCATCGCGCAGGGCGTGGAAGATCGATCGCTGGTCACGGTGCTGACCGAAATCGGCGTAGCGGGCTACCAGGGCTATGTGCTGGGCAAGCCCGAGGCGCTGGACGGCGTTTGACCTGCGCCGCTGGTGCGCCACGCAAAGCTGTGAGGGGTTTCTCCGGAACCGAAGGGGACTCTTTCGCGGCGGAATGATTCGCATGGCCGTCGACCACCACCACCTCGAATGCCGGCCCTGCGCTTCTCCGGTTTCGTGCCATCTTGACCCAAGCGACAGACCCAAGCGATATTTTAATCGGCCTGGCGCAGGTGCAATATAATCTGGGTCTGGTACCAGGTGGCGCGAAATCCGCGCCAGAGCGATGCCTTCGGCAATGCGTGCGAAAAGAGACATGATTGAATTTCCCGCGTATCGGCGGGATTTCCAGATACCCGGCGTGAATCCGTTTTGATCCCAATCCATCCATAAGGAGCGTTGCCATGCATGCGGCCGATAAAGTGGTCATTACCACCCTTGTCGAAAACTACGTCGATATGCTGATCCCCGACACCGACACCGTGAAGCGGCCGGGGCTGGCCTATCATTTCGATCTGCGCAACAAGAAGATACTCGCGGAAAACGGGCTCGCGATGCTGGTGGATGTCTATTTCGGCGGCAAGCGCCATCGCATTCTGCTGGATACCGGCCTCACCGATACCGTCCTACTGCACAACATGGCGGCTCTGGGGATCGCACCCAACGAGATCGACCACGTGGTGATCAGCCACGGCCACCCGGACCATTACGGCGGCTTGCTCGGGCTGCTGAAAGCCCGCGACTATCCGCTGACGGTCACCGTGCATCCGGATGCCTTTTTGATCCGCCACGTCAAAGCGGGCAGCGGCATGGTGATCCCTTACTACAATCAGTCGTTGCGCCGGGAAGAAATCGAAGCCGCCGGAGCGCGGCTGGTGCTGGCGCGGGACCCGGTGCCTGTCTGTCCGGCGGCGACCACTACCGGCGAAATTCCGCTCGATGTCACCTTTGAGCCGCCGGGTCCACCGGCCGGAACCGCTTCCAGCCTGTGGTGCCTGCGCGACGGCCGGTTCGAGGAGGATATGACCCTTGACGACATGGCCCTGGTGGTCAATGTCAAAGACAAGGGCCTGCTGGTCATCACCGGCTGCGCCCACGCCGGCGTGATCAATACCATTCAGCATGCGCGCAAGATCACCGGGGAGGAAAAACTCTATGCCCTCTTCGGCGGTTTCCACCTGGGTTTCCCGGGCATCCCCGCCGACAAATGCACCATGACCGTGGATGAACTCAAGACCTTGAATCCGGCCGTGGTATCGCCCATGCACTGCAGTGGATTCAGAACGCTCGCCGCGGTACAGCAGGCGATGCCGGGAGCTTTTCTGCTTAATACGGCGGGCGCGCAAATCACTTTGTAGCGTTGCCTCCGCTTCCTGCAGCAGGTTCGCGCCAGGACGGGCGGCCTGCTGCAGCGGCTGGCGTCTGGTGCAGATCCGTCAGGCTTTGCGACCGGTATCGGCGATCAAACCTGCGGCTTCGATCCCGTACACGGCGCAGATTTCGTCGTTGTCCGAGGTGTCGCCGCTGATGCCGACCGAACCGATGACTGCGCCTTCGGCATTCTTGATCAGGACTCCGCCGGCCAGGGCTACCATGCGCCCGACTGACATCGCATTCAGCGCGGTGAAAAACGCCGGCATCTGCTCCGCGCGCCGCGCCAGTTCGCGGCCGCCGAAACCCATGCCCAGAACGCCCCAGGCCTTGCCCATGGCGATCTCCGGGCGCAGCAGGCTGGCGTCGTCCTCGCGCTTGAGCACCTTGGTATGGCCGCCGGCATCGAGCACGATCACGGTCAGCGGGGCGAATTTCAGTTCGCGCGCTTTTTGCAGGGCTTTGTCGGCAATCAGGTTGGCCGCTTCGAGCAGGATTGAATTCACGCTGACTCCTTTGGATTCGTCGGGCTAACTATCGGCACGGCTGCGCTCGTGGCGGGCCATCTCTTCCATCACCGCGCACACGGCCGCCGTATCCTCGCCACCGCGACCCTGCGCCATGGCGGCGGTGTAATAGGCGGCAGACGCCGCGAGCAAGGGGGTCGGCGCGCCCAGAGCCGCGGCGAACTCGGAGATGATCTTCATGTCCTTCTGCCAGATCTCCACTTTCATCGTCGCCGGTTCGTATTCGCCGCTGACCATCATCGGACCGCGCACCTGGAACATGCGCGAACTGCCGGCGCCGTCGCCGATCACCTTGTAGATCGCCTGCGGATCCAGCCCGGACTTCATGCCCAGCACGAACGCCTCTGCCGCCGAAACGTTGTGTATGGCAACCAGCAGATTGGCCACGAATTTCATCTTGCTCCCGTTGCCGAATTCGCCCAGGTAATGCTGCGAACGCGCGAAGCCGTCGAACACCGGCGCGCAGCGCGCGCAGGCGGCGGCGTCGCCGCTGGCGTAGACCGAGAGATCCTTGGTCACGGCCTGCGCCCCGGTGCCGCTCAATGGACAGTCGAGCACGGTAATGCTCGATACGCACAGGTCGCGGATGCGCAACTTGTCCTCGATGGGAAAGGTGCTGGCCTCGACCAGGACCAGGCCCGATCTACCCGAGGCCAGCATCCCGTGCGCGCCGCTCACGCATGCGTCCAGCGCGGCGACACTGGGCAGGACGCTGATGACGATATCGGCCTGTTCCGCCACTTCGCGCGCGGAGCGTGCCGATTTGCCGCCGTATTCGGCAAACGCCTGCATGCGCTCCGACGCGACGTCGTAGCCGATCACCTCGAATCCGGCCCGGATAAGGTTGGCCGACATGGCCGAACCCATGATGCCCAGACCCAGCATGCCGACGCGCGTATCCACTGATTTCTCCATTCAAAAGACCCGGCGCTACATCATCACCGAGGGCAACCAGGTGCTCAGGGGCGGATAGGCGATGATGATCAGCAGCGCGAGTGCGAGCATGAACATGAAGGGTATTGAACCGACGAATATGTCCTCGATCTTGACCGTTCCGCCGAGCGAGGATTTCATCGCGAACACCACCATGCCGAAAGGCGGCGTCAGCAGGCCGATCTCGATCGCGACGATACTGACCATGCCGAACCAGATCGGATCGTAGCCGAGTTTGATCGCCACCGGATACATGATCGGAATGGTCAATAGGAGGATCGAAACCGAATCGATGATCATCCCCAGGAGCATGAACACGACGATGAACATGGCGATGATCACCATCGGCGGCACCGGCAGGCCGGCGGCCCATTCGCTCATCTTCGCTGCGAGGCCGGAAATGGTGAGCATGCGGCTGTACATTTGCGCGGCGATCAAGAGCAGAAAGATGCTCGCCGTGGTGCGCCCGATTTCACCCAGCAGGTCGACCATGTTCGTCCAACTGAACTTGCGGTTGACGATCACCAGCAGCATGGCGCCGGCGGCGCCGATTCCGCCCGCCTCGGTCGGCGTGAAAAAGCCGCCGTAAATGCCGCCCAGCACCAGGCCGATCAGCAGGATCACGCCCCAGGGCTTGACCGCGGCGCGCAGTGCGGCGCGCAGGTCCAGACGCACCATCTTCTCCATCTGTCCGCCCATGCTCGGCTTGAAGAACACCATCAGCCAGATGCCCATGGACAGAATCGCGGTGACCAGCAGTCCGGGGCCGATGCCGGCGGCGAACAGGCGTCCGATCGACTGCTCGGTCAGCACGCCGTAGACGATCATCAATATCGAGGGTGGGATCAGCATGCCTAGGATGGCGCTGCCGGCGACGATGCCGTAGCTGAACTTGCGGTCGTAATTCAGGCGTTCCATCTCCGGGATCGCCAGCTTGGAGAACACCGCCGCCGAGGCCACCGACACGCCGGTGATCGCCGCGAACACTGCGTTGGCGATCACCGTGGCGATACCGATGCCACCGCGGATGCGCCCGAACACGACCTGCGCGGAATTGAACAGGTCGCGCGTGGCGCCGGAGAGCGTCGCCAGTATTCCCATCAGCACGAACAGCGGGATCACCGCGAACACGTAGTCCATCACCGCGCTGTAGGCGGTGGTATTGAGCAGACTGATCGCGACCTGCGGTTTGCCGGTGATGCCCCAGATGCCGACCACTGAGAGCAGCGCCAGCGCGACGCCGATATGCACGCCGAGCAGCACCAGAAAAAAAACGAAACCGACCGTGATCAACGCGATAGTGGTCGGTTCCATCAGAACTCCGCCTCGGCCTGATGCAGGCTCTTGCCGCGGACCAAATCCACCAACATGATCAGAAATTGAATCGCAGTCAGCGTCGCGCCGATCAGCACCAGGCTGCGCACCGGCGCGGTCGGAACCCGGACCGGCTCCTCGCCCTCGAATTCACCGATGCGCCAGGACTCGATCATGGTGTCCCAGCCGGAGTAGACGATCAGTCCGAACATGATCGCTCCCATGAGGCAGGAAACGATTTCCACCACGCGCCGCACCGCCGGGGGCATGCGATCGACCAGTATGGTCGAGCGCAAATGCGCGCCTATCTTGAGCGTATGCGCCATCTGGCACCACACCAGGCCGACCACCGAGATCTTCACGATCTCGGGCACGCCGAACAGTGGTGAATTAAAAAAGGCGCGCCCGGTCACGTCCACAGTAATCAGCAGCATGATCAGCAGCACCCAGATCGCGCCGACGACGTTGAGCGACGCCATCAGGCCATGCAGCAGCTTAACCAGAGGTCTCATAGTGATTCCGCAGCAAATCGAACGCCGTCCCCACCCCAATGACGGGCGGGGACGGCGATCTGTCGAAGAGAGCTACTTGATGGCCCAGTCGCGCGGCAGCTTGACCCCGGCTTCCTTCAGCGCCTTGATATACGCGCCTACGGCCGCGCCCGGCTGGCCGGCTTTGTTGATTTCAGCGGTGCGCAGATTCGGGATGTCAGGCAGCGCGTTGGCCCATTTCGCCTTCTCCACATCGCTCAGCGAGCGCACGTTCGAGCCGGCCGCCTTCATCGTCTCTACGCTCCTTTGGCCTTTTTCCAGCGCCGCCTTGGACTCGACTTCGGTGTATTCCTTGCCCACCTCCAGCATGATGTCCTGCACCTGCTTCGGCAGCTTCTTCCAAGTGTCCTTGTTGATGCAGATCACCACATTGGCAATTGCGCCGAAATCGGTGAAAGTGTAATTCTTTGCCACCTCGTGCAGCTTGAAGCCGACGGTCGCATCCGGAAACATGATCCAGCCGTCGTAGACGCCGGTCTGAAACGAGGTATAGGCTTCGTTCAGGTTCGACTGCACCGGAATCGATCCAACCGCCTGCAGCCAGGGAATGTTCGGCCCGGCGGCGGCGACCTTGCGGCCCTTGAGCTGCTCCACTTTGTCCCAGGCGAAGGTAGTCAGCATGTTGTAGTTACCCACGGCGCCGACCGCCAGGAAAATCTGGTTGTACTTGGTCTCGAGGATTTTCTTCAGCTCCGGGACCGTGTCGTAGACCTTGCGCGCCGCTTTGGCCGCCACCACCGGGTCGGGGGTTCCGAACGGAACGAAATAGGGAAAATTGTGCGCCATCAGCTTGGTCGGTTCGAACGCCACATGCAGGTCGGCGAT
>CAYNVY010000093.1:0-16528 GCA_964400745.1 uncultured Enterobacteriaceae bacterium
TCGGATCGATGATCTTCAGATCCCCGCCCGGAATCATCCGTATCGTTTTCGCGTCCGCCTGCGCCTGGGCGGCGGACATCTGTCCCAAGCCCAGCGCCAGCGCAGCTACCACCGGTAATCCAATCCTGATAAAGCCGGAAATTCCCTTACGCATGGTCATGCTCCTTGTCTGCTTTTTGGTGATCAAACGGTCAAGAACTGTCAATCTTTAGCAAGCGGCGTGCCATCCGCCTTCAGGCGCACCCCTTTTCTCTCCACGGTCATCCCGTAGGCGTGCGGCTGCCGGTGCAGGTCGAAATTGAAGGTGGTGCGCTTGTACGAATTGCACAGGTCGAGGTCGCAGCGCGCGAGCGCGATCTCGTCGCCCTTGGTGGTGCAGGCCGCGACCACCTCGCCCGAGGGCGCGACGATGCAACTCCCCCCGATCTGGTCCACGCCTTCCTCCACCCCCGCCTTGGCCACACCCACGATCCAGGTGCCGTTCTGATAGGCGCCGGCCTGCAGCACCAGCTGGTTGTGGAACAGCGACAGGTCGTCGTGCTCGGGCGCAGGCGGGTTGTGCACCGGCGTGTTGTAGCCGATCAGGATCATTTCCGCGCCCTGCAAGCCCATGACGCGATAGGTTTCGGGCCAGCGCCGGTCGTTGCAGATGGCCATGCCGAGGACGCCGTCAAACGCCTTTACCACGCCGAAACCCTCGCCGGGCTCGAAGTAGCGCTTCTCCAGATGCTGGAAGCGGCGCCAGGGCTCGTGCTCGGCGTGGCCGGGCAGATGTACTTTGTGATACCTGGCGACGATGGCGCCGGACTTGTCCACCAGGATGGACGTATTGTAGCGATGCGCCCGCCCCTGCTCGACCGATAATTCGGCGTAGCCGAGGCAGAAGCCGATGCCGAGTTCGCGCGCGAGATCGAACAGCGGCTGCGTTTCCGGGCCGGGCATTGCGCGCTCGAAATAGGCGTCCACTTCGGCCTGTTCGGCCATGAACCAGCGCGGGAAGAACGTGGTCAGCGCCAGCTCGGGATAGACGATCAGATCGCAGCCCATTGCACTCGCCTGGTGCATCAGCGCCTGCAGACGCACCACCACCTGCGGCCGCGCTTCGCTGCGGGCGATCGGACCGAGCTGGCCGATCGCGACGTTTACGAATCTTGCCACTGTAGCTCCTTCATTTCGTTTTTTGAGTCGCCCATGCGGACTTCCATCGCTTTATTGTTCGGCCAGATGCGTGAGCACGCGAAACAGGACGCGCGCCCCGGCGATCAGGTCCGCAGGCTCGGTGTGCTCGCGCACGTTGTGGCTCAGACCGCCCGCGCTGGGAACGAAGATCATCGCCGCGGGACATTTGCGCGCCAGCATCTGCGCATCGTGTCCGGCGCCGCTAGGCAGGCGCCTGACCGTGTAGCCCAGGTCGCGCCCGGTCTTTTCCACCAGCTGCACCAACTCCGGGTGAAACGAGACCGGTTCGAAGCGAGCCAGTGAGCGGCGCGAGATTGTGGCGCCTTCGGCCGCAGCCGCTTCCTCGGCGCAGGCCCAGAGGCGCTGCTCCGCCAGCCGCAGGATCGTCTCGTCGGTGTTGCGCAAATCGACGGTGAACACGACGCGGTTCGCAATCACGTTGACCAGATTGGGAAACACAGTCATGGACCCGACGGTCGCGACCTGATCGCCACCCAGGTCCCGCGCGAGTTCGCGCGCAAAGCAGGCGACGCGCGCGGCGACGTAGCCGGCGTCATGGCGCAGGCGCATCGGCGTGGTTCCGGCGTGGTTGGAGACGCCCGCAACCGTGAACTCGGTCCACGAAATGCCCTGCACACCTTCCACCGCGCCTATCGTGATGTTTTCGATATCGAGCACCGGACCCTGCTCGATGTGCAGTTCGACGTAGCTGTCCACCTGCATCGCGCCGGTGGCCGTCGCTCCGCGATAGCCGATGCGCTCCAGGTTTTCCCGCACGCTGGAGCCGTCTATGCCTTTGATTTCAAGCGCCGCCTCCAGCGGCAGATCGCCCTGAAACACGAGGCTGCCCATCATGTCAGGGGCGAAGCGCGCACCCTCTTCATTGGTGAAAAACGCCACCGCGAGCGGCTTGCGCGTGCGCACGCCGGCACCCTTCAGCGCGCGCACCACTTCGAGCCCGGCCAGCACGCCGTAATTGCCGTCGTAGAGTCCGCCGGTGCGCACGGTATCGATGTGGGAGCCCGTCATCACCGGAGGCCCATCGCGCTCGCCGGCGTAGACCCCGACGACATTGCCGATGCCGTCGACGCTCACCCGCATCCCCAGCGCTTTCATCTGCGCCACGACCCAGTCGCGCCCGGCCTTGTCCTCGTCCGTGAGCGCCAGCCGGCAGACTCCGCCGCCTTCTAGGGCGCCGATCCGGCCCAGTTCCTGCAGCGAGGCCAGCAGGCGCGCGCCGTCGATGTCCGGCTTGCTCATCGCGACCTTCCCGTACCCACAGCCGCCTGCAAACGGCGCGATGCCGCTTGACCAACGTGATTCAAGGCATGCACGGCTTACTCCTCAAGATCGGCCAGTTCTTCGTGGATGCGCTCGATGCGCTCCATGCGCTTGCGCGCGTTGGGGCGCATGCTCGCTACCAGGGACGCCCCCAGATAGTTGACGACGCTGATCGGCCCCACATAGGAGTCGAACACGGCGGAACCGGCGGTCACGCAGCCGAGGATGACGTCGCCCGGCCGCGCCAGTGCGGAAACCGGCGCGCAGGTGAGCAGCACGATCTTCGCGCCCGCCTGTCTGGCGACGCCGACGACCTGGCCGAGCAGCTTGGTGCGGCGCCGGAAATCGACGACGAACAGCACGTCGTTCGCGCCGACGTCCGCCATCAGATCGACGAACTTCGCCGCCGAGTCGTTGAGCAGGAACACGTTCGGCTTGGCGTGGGAAAACAGGGCATGGGCATAGAAGGCCGTCGCGTAGCCGTTGCGGTAACCGACGACCCATACGCGCTGCGCGCCTTTCAAGGCGACCACGGCAGCCTTGATCTCGTCGTGGCCCAGATTCTGCAGTGTCGCCGCGAGGTTCTGCGCCTCGAGCGAGAAATGGCGCGCGAGCCCCGAGCCGTTTCCGGCGAGCTTGGCGACATCTTCGAACTTGAACAAGGGCGATTCGCTGGACGGACGGGCCCGAACGTCTGAACGAAACTGGCTGAAGCTGGCATAGCCGAGGCGGCGGAAAAATCGCGCCGCGGTCGCCTTGGACACCCCTGCCAGCTGCGCCAGTTCGGTCGCGGAGTAGCTGGCAAGATTGGATTGATGCTGCATGACCACGTCAGCGAGTTTGCGCTCCGACGGCACCAGTTCGTCGTAATACGTCAGAATCAGTTCGCGCAGTCTCATCTTGCACAGTCTCATCTTGGATCGAGTACCGTACCTCGAACCGGCGTGGTGACCGGTCAAACGTGTCCCGACTGCCCGCATGCACCGACGACATGTTACAACCGTTACATTTCTCAATATACGTGGAACGTTTGTTCCTTGTCAATGGCAGCGCGCATCCAGCCGCGCCAAACCGGCCCGCGCAGGCGATACAGGCTAGAATGCAGGCCCTGATGCGAACCGAAATTACAGAATGAAAAAAAGCGCCGAAACGACGCCAGTGCCTGATTTCGAGCCGGAGTTCATCGCCGGCCTGACCCGGATCTTCGACGAGATGATCCCCTTCAACCGGGTATTGGGCCTGAAAATCACCACGCTGAAATCGAGCGGCGGCGTGAGCGGCAGGATAGACATGCGGCCCGAACTGATCGGCCACTTCGTGTCCAACCGGCTGCACGGCGGGGTCATCAGCGCGGGACTCGACGCCATGGCCGGCGTGGCCGTGATGGCGGCGATCGGCGCGCGCCACATGGACGAAGCGCCGCTGCAGCGGCTGCACCGGTTCGGCAAGCTGGGGACGATCGACCTGCGGATCGACTACCTGCGGCCGGCGACCGGCGAGCATTTCGAACTGCGCGCGGCCGTGCTGCGCCTGGGGTCGCGGGTGGCGACTACGCGCATGGAGTTTCTCGGGGCGGACGGCACGCTGCTGGCAAGCGGCGCAGCGGCATATATCGTTTCCTGAATCGGCGCAGGATTTCTACCTGCCGCGGGTGATGGGCACGAAGCGCACCGGCAGGCTGCGCCGGGTCGCGATCGAGCCGTCTGCCTGCTTCGATATCAGGTGCAGGAATTGCACCTCCCCTTCCCTGCCGACCGGAACGACCATGCGTCCGCCCGGTTTCAATTGTTCGGTCAGCGCCGGCGGAACCTGCAACGCGGCGGCGGTGACGATGATGGCATCGAAGGGCGCGCGTTCCGGCCAGCCGCCGTAACCGTCGCCTATTCTGGTTTCGACATTCCTGTAGCCCAGTCGCTGCAGCAATGCGGCGGCATTTCTTCCCACCGGCTCGACGATTTCGATCGAATAGACCCGCCCCACCAGCTCGGCCAGCACCGCCGCCTGATAGCCCGAGCCGGTTCCGATTTCCAGCACCGCGTCTCCGGGTTTCACGTCGAGCAGGTCCGTCATGAGAGCGACGATGTAGGGTTGCGAGATGGTCTGGCCGTGCCCGATGGGCAGGGGCCGGTTGGCGTAGGCCAGCGCGCCGTAGGGTGCCGGCACAAACAGATGGCGCGGCACTTTGCTCATCGCCGCCATCACCTTCGCGCCGAACACCGGGCGGCCGGTTTCGGCCCCGGTATCCCGCGCCATGGCGGCGATTTCCTGCAGCAGCGCGGCGCGCTCGCTCGCGTAGGCGTCCTGCGCCTGCGCGCCGCCACCGGCGAGCGCGGCGACGAGCCCGAGCCCGCTCACCAAGGCACACCTTTTCAATTCGAACGCCATGATGCTCAGTCTAGTTCGCGCCCCCGCCTTTGTCATCCGGCTTATGGTTCGCGCGCCTGCGCGGGCTTGTGGTCGGCGCAGGCTCGTTCCTGGTTTGACCTCGGGCGTCCCGGGTTAAAATTGCACCGATGAGCAAGCCAGACTCCCCCGCGGGCGCAGCCCACACCCCGATGATGGTCCAGTACCTGCGCCTGAAAGCGCAGCATCCGGACATCCTGCTGTTCTACCGCATGGGCGATTTCTACGAGCTGTTCCACGCCGACGCGGAGAAGGCGGCGCGACTGCTCGACATCACGCTCACCACGCGCGGCGCCTCGGCCGGGGTGCCGATCAAAATGGCGGGCGTGCCCTACCACGCGGTCGAGCAATACCTGGCCAAGCTGTTGAAACTGGGCGAATCGGTGGCGATCTGCGAGCAGATCGGCGATCCGAGCACCTCCAAGGGGCCGGTTGAGCGCGCCGTGACCCGCATCGTCACGCCCGGCACCCTCACCGACTCCGCACTGCTGGACGAGAAATCCGACAACGTCTTGCTGGCGCTCGCGCTCGAAAACAACAGCGCGGGCATCGCCTGGCTCAGCCTCGCGAACGGCGAACTGCGCGTGGCGGAAATCCCGCAGCGGCTGCTCGCGGGCGAACTCACGCGCCTGCGTCCGGCGGAAATCCTCGTCGCCGATCGCGGTCCCTCGTCCGGCTTGTCCGACTTGTCCACTTTGCCCGGCCTGAACGGTGTGGCCGCCCTCACCCGCCTGCCCGAATGGCATTTCGATTACGCGGCGGCGCGCGAGCAGTTGCTCAGGCATTTCAACGTGCACTCGCTGGCGGGTTTCGGCTGCGAGGATCTGCGCCCTGCGATCGCCGCAGCCGGCGCGCTGCTCGAATATGCGCGCAAGACCCAGGGCCAGGCGCTGTCGCACGTCAACGCGCTGCGCCCCGAGCGCGCGGACGCCTATGTGCGCATGGATGCGGCCACGCGGCGCAATCTCGAGCTCACCGAAACCCTGCGCGGCACGCAGGCACCCACGCTATGCAGCCTGCTCGACAACTGCGCCACCGGCATGGGCAGCCGGCTGCTGCGCCACTGGCTGCACCATCCGCTGCGCGACCGCGTGGTGCTGGCCAACCGCCACGAGGCGGTGGAGGAATTGGCGCAGGCCGATTCCGCGGCCCCGCGCGAGGCCTTGCGCCGCATGGCCGACGTGGAGCGCATCAGCGCGCGCGTCGCCCTCAAGAGCGCGCGGCCGCGCGACCTCTCCGGCCTGCGCGACAGCCTGGCGGCCCTGCCCGCGCTCGCCGCGCTGCTCGCTCACGCCTCCGCACCCCGCCTCGCCGAGTTGCGTTCAGGCCTGGCGGTCCCGCCCGAGTGCGCGTCGCTGCTCGCGCGCGCGATCCTGCCCGAGCCGGCTACGCTGCTGCGCGAAGGCGGCGTCATCAACGACGGCTACGACGCCGGCCTGGACGAACTGCGCGCATTGCAGAACAACTCGAGCGAGTT
Source organism: uncultured Enterobacteriaceae bacterium (assembly GCA_964400745.1). GTDB lineage: Bacteria > Pseudomonadota > Gammaproteobacteria > Burkholderiales > SG8-39 > 2-12-FULL-64-23. The sequence continues at coordinate 6,341 of CAYNVY010000093.1, forward strand.
CCTGATTGCACTCGAAGCGCGCGAGCGCGAGCGCACCGGCATCCCCAGCCTCAAGGTCGAGTACAACCGCGTGCACGGCTTCTATATCGAAGTCACGCACGCTCATGTGGAAAAGATTCCCGCCGACTATCGCCGGCGCCAGACCTTGAAGAACGCGGAACGCTACATCACGCCTGAGCTCAAGAGCTTCGAGGACAAGGCGCTGTCCGCGCAGGAGCGCGCCCTGGCGCTGGAAAAAGCGCTGTACGAACAGGTGCTGGAGGCGCTGCAGCCGCATATTCCGGTGCTGCAGCGCATCGCCAGAGGTCTGGCCGAACTCGATCTGCTGGCTTCGTTCGCCGCCGACAGCCTGCGCTTCAACTGGTGCCGGCCGCAGTTCGCAGCCGACGCGCTGCTCGAAATCGAGGGCGGGCGCCACCCGGTGGTCGAAGCCCAGGTGGACCAGTACATCGCCAACGACTGCCGGCTGAATGCCGCGCGCCAGCTGCTGCTGATCACCGGCCCCAACATGGGCGGCAAGTCCACCTACATGCGCCAGGTGGCGCTGATTGTGCTGCTCGCCCACATCGGCGCCTTCGTCCCGGCACGCAGCGCCCGCCTGGGCCCGATCGACCAGATCTTCACCCGCATCGGCGCCGCCGACGATCTCGCCGGCGGCCGCTCCACCTTCATGGTGGAAATGACCGAGAGCGCCAACATCCTGCACAACGCGACGGCAACCAGTCTGGTGCTCATGGACGAAGTCGGGCGCGGCACCTCGACCTTCGACGGCCTGGCGCTGGCCTGGGCCATCGCCCGCCATCTGATCGAGAAGAACCGCAGCTACACCCTGTTCGCGACGCACTATTTCGAATTGACGCGGCTCGCGCTGGAATACCGCGAGGCGGCGAACATCCACCTGGACGCGGTGGAGCACAAGGACTCCATCGTGTTCCTGCACGCAGTAGAAGAAGGACCGGCTTCGCAGAGCTACGGCCTGCAGGTCGCCGCCCTCGCCGGCGTGCCGGGCAGCGTGACCCGCGCCGCGAAGAAATATCTGGTGCAGCTGGAGCAGCAAAGCCTGAATCGCGGCGGGCAAAGCGATTTGTTCGCGGCCGTCGCACCGGAGCCCGCGGCCGAGCCGCATCCGGCACTGGATCTGCTGGCTTCGATCAAGCCGGACGAGCTGAGCCCGAAAGAAGCGCTCGAGATCCTGTACAAGCTGAAGCAGCTGTGACGCGCATCCTGGCCTGTCTGCTGCTCGCGCTTGCCGCCGGCCTGGCGCAGGCGCAGCCCCCCGGGCGGTTCAGCTTCGCCATCGTCGGCGATGCGCCCTACAACGCCTGGGAAGAAACCCGGTTCGCGCAGATGCTGGAGGACATCAACCAGGAAAACGTCGCGTTCGTGGTGCACATCGGCGATATCAAGAGCGGGGGCAGCCCCTGCAGCGACGAGCTGTACCAGGGGCGGAGGAAGATGTTCGATGCATCGCGCTATCCCTTCGTGCTGATCCCCGGCGACAACGACTGGACCGATTGCCACCGCAAGGGCACCGGCGGCTACGATCCCATGGAGCGCCTGAAGAAATTGCGCCAGGTGTTCTATCCGGACGAAAAGAGTCTAGGGCAAACGGCGCTCAAGCTGGAGCGGCAGAGCGACCGTTCAGATGCCCGCTTTCGCGACTACCGCGAAAACGTGCGCTGGAGCATGGACGGCGTCCTGTTCATCGGCCTGAACGTTCCCGGCAGCAACAACAATTTCGGGCGCACGCCGCAGATGAACGCGGAGCATGCGCAGCGCGGCGAGGCCAATGCCGAATGGCTGAGACAGGGGTTCGAACGCGCGCGCAAGAACGAATACGCCGCGGTGTTCGTGTTCGTCCAGGCCAATCCGGATTTCGATCTGTCGTATCTGCGGCGGGCCAACCGGGCCGACGGATATGCGGAGTTCAAGCAGGAACTGCTCGCGCACACCCTCGCCTTCGGCAAACCGGTGGTGCTGGTCCACGGCGACACCCACCATTTCCGCGTCGATCAACCGCTGTTCGATCCGGCCACCCTAAAACGTGTCGATCAATTCACGCGCATCGAAAGTTTCGGCTCGCCCCTGGTCGACTGGATCAAAGTGACCATAGATCCCGAGCATCCGAAGCTGTTTTCCATCAGGACCGGGGGGACGCCGAACATCAGACAGCCGTTCTAGCGCTTCAAACTGCCGGCGGACTCTTCTCCGAAACTCCTTGGCTGGGGTACGGTTTGTTTGCGATCGCTGTACAACTCATCCGGTGCTCGATGCCTTGATCGAGCGCAACCCATTCAGAGAGTCCGCAGAAGGAAAACCCGGAAAAACGCCGCTTGGCGGAGGCAATAGAGCGGCCAACCATGACCGAATTGAAACTTTCCCTGCCCGATAATCTTGCCAAGGAAGCCGCGCAGGCGGGCCTGCTCTCCGACGCGGAAATCGGGAAGCTGTTGCGTGAGGAAATCCGCCGCCGAGCGACAAATGAACTCTTCGACGCGATGGATCGCATGGCTGCGGTCGAAGGAACGCCCATGACCGGGGAGGAGATTCAGGCAGAAATCGATGCCGTGCGCTCTGCACGCCGTGCGTGCGGTCGCCGATACCAACACCGTTGTCTCCGGGCTGCTCTGGACCGGAGCACCGCGCGCGCCGATCTCATCATCTCCGGCGACCGGTATCTGCGCAATATCGAATCGCACCAAGGCAGCCGTATCGTCAGCACCGGCGAAGCACAGCGGCTGATCACGCAGTGACCTGCCCACATTCCCGCACTCCAGAACGTGACGGTGTCGTCCAACTCTAGGTGGTGCGGACGGACCGGAAGTATTGCGCGACAATTGAAGTGCGTAACGGCGCGCCGCACACCAAGACGTTGGACCTATCTAGAAGTCCCATATCTAATAATTGCGAAGATGAAATTACTTGTCCTGTTGTTGAGCGGGCTGCTTTGCATTGAGGCATTGGCAAACAATGGAAACAGCCTCAATGGAACGTGGGTAGCTGACATAGCGGCCACGGAACGTTCTGTATTGCAGATGGCCCCGCGAAGGGATGCAAAAGAGATAGCGCGCAATTTCCTTGTGATGAGCGGTTTCTACGCTATCGTTATGCTCATCATTGAAGATGACTCTGTCACGTTTGCCACGTACGGCGATACAAGCACAAAAGAGAAGAAGTTCAAGCTTGTCTCGCAAAACAAAACAGAGAGAAAGTACGTTGCGAGCGATAGAGATTCATCCAAAGGCGAGTTTACAGTAACCATTGTTAGCGACGACCATATACGAGTTGGCCAACAGAACGATCCGCTCGGACCTTTTGTGCTATGGAAGCGCGCCTCACCCAAACCGATACGAACAAGTGAGGCTCTGCAGGCACACCTATCCACATGGCAAGCGTCGCTGGAGAAGATCAAGAATCACCTCTTCGCCCAGGACATCCAGCAAACGGAAGCCACTCCCCCAAGACGCTGGAGTGAGGATGTATCGCTCCAGGATGGGCGTCGTATCAAAGTCGAGAGGGAGGTAAGTTACACGTACGAGCATTCGATAGGCGATGCTGGAAGCGGCTTTGGAGTTTTCAAGAACAAACTTAGCAACCACCGCCTAAAATTCGAAAATCCGGATACTGGAATAGTCGTTGACTGGCAAGGAGATTCATCCTTCATTCCTGTGCTCCTTGACTTGATAGCTGAGGTCCCATATCTCGTCTTGTCGGCTCGCCCCACCAAAGAGACAGAGCGCGTTTATGGTTGCACCGAACTTCCCTTCATCTACCTTCAATACGATACAAGCACCCAGGGCAAATGGCGACTGGTTACCGAAAACCGGGCACCGCGCGCGCTGAAGAGAGTCAATCTATCGTTCACTGAAGAGAACAAGCTGAAAGATCACTTGTCTGTCGAAGAAGTTCAAGAGACGATCACTCAAAAAGAGAATTCATCCGGCAGGTTCATCCAGCGTGATATCCCAAGAGACTACAGCGAGTGGCGCTATCAATACAAGAACAGCTATCGCAATGAGCGGAGGCGGGATGATTGTCGCCTACCTCCGAAGCCTCCCCCCGATATACCTCTTCCCAAGCCTTTTGATATTGAACTGGATGTCGTCGGAAGTCGCGATTACATTCTGAAGTATCCGGAAGATTTTCCCGATCAATCTAGATCAGAGGTTATTGGAACAATCACTCGCAGACAGTGCACACCGTTATTTAAGGTCGCAGACCCGGAGAACATTATGCTGGGCGAGCTATTCGTAAAAGACCCTACCGGTGTCAAGAAGCTCCCATACACCGGACCCATCCCGTTCCCGTCTGGTCGTATGCTCGAAACGCGAACTGAACGGCACTGCAATAGCGAGTTTGTCTGGTTTGTTGCGGGACATGAAGATCGCGGCAAAACGGTGATCACGAAATACACCGTCTCTGGGGATTTTGTCTACAGCATTCGATTCCAGAACCCCGAGACGGCGGAGAACAGGATGCATCGTTCTATGGTTCTCGATTCGCTCACAGTTGAGAATGGCTATTTCATTTTCTATTGGTGGCAAGACCTACCAACTGTTAAGGGACCCCCGACGATCTACTCGCATCGAATAACCAAATTGCGGTTTAAGGAGCCCGATGAGCCCAACCCATCCATCAACTCGGACGCTGCGCGATAAATCCACGCAGCGCCGATTGTGTCAGACGTTGGATTCCTAGCGCCCGCAGGCGTGGTATGATGTATTGTCATACCAAGGAGATTTAGCATGAGTAGCGTAAAGGTGGCGATTACTCTCGACCAGGAAACGCTAATTCGCGTCGACGGGTTGGTCTCAAAGAGCATTTTCCCTAATCGCAGTCGCGCGATTCAGGCAGCCGTGAGCGAGAAGCTTGCGCGCATGGAACGTGGCCGCCTTGCGTCCGAGTGCGCCAAGCTCGATCCCAAGTTTGAGAAAGCGCTCGCCGAGGAAGGACTAGGCCAGGAGCTAGAGTCATGGCCCGAATACTAAGAGGCGAAATTCGTTGGGCTGATCTTAACCCCATACGTGGTCGCGAACAGGCCGGCTTGCGTCCGGTACTGATCCTCAGCCACGACGTGTTCAACGAGCGCTCCGGTACAGTCATCGCGGTTGCCTTGACCAGCCAACCACAGCGCGCGGGATTTCCTCTCACACATGAGCTGAACTCTCCAAAGCTTGCTAAGCGTTCGTGGGTCAAGATCAGCCAGATTCGAACCCTCTCCGTTGAACGCATTGGGACGAAGCTCGGTCGCTCCACTCCGGAGGACCTTGCACGCGTGGTTGAGGGTCTCAATGAAATCATCGGAATCTAACCGCACGTTTGGGAATGGATAGAGGACTGCTGGAACGAATCCTACAATGAAGCACCGATAGATGGCAGCGTGTGGGCGAGCGGAAGATGCGATTACCGCGTACTCCGAGGCGGTTCGTGGGGCAATTCCAATAATCATGGCCGGGCGGCCAATCGCCACACAATGGGAATGACAGATCGGTATGGAAACACCGGATTTCGCCCAGCTAGAGTGCTTCCTTAGCACAGCGCCTTACTGCACGATAAGCCGTTATTGCTGAAAGTTTCACAGGCAAAAAGCCCTGAACGCAAGCACTGGCGCGGCTTTCAGGGCATTTTATGACGTGCGGTCTGGTCCATTTTCGGTTCGCACGGACCAGCCCGACGCGGGCCGGGACAGCCCCGAATGCCCGGCCTAAAGCCCTGTATGGCGCGCGATATAGGCCTTCACCGCACCCGCGTCGGCGTCCATCACCTCGAAGCGCTGCGGCAGCGACACCAGGTGCTCGCAACCCGGCGGGTAGTCGGGATCGCGCCCCAGCGCCTCCCGTATGGTCTCCGCGAATTTCACGGGCAGCGCCGTCTCCAGACAAACCAGCGGAATGCCGGCCTGCCTGAGTTCCAGCCCGACTTTCAATCCGTCCGCGGTATGCGTGTCTATCATCAGGCCGTAGTCCTGGTAGACGCGGCGGATGGTCGCGAGGCGATCCGCGTGGGTACTTGTGCCGGAGACGAAGCCGTACGCCTTCATCTCCTCCAAATAGGGCGTGCCCGCGAGATCGAAATAGCCCTCGCCGTCCAACGCGCGCCACAGCGCCGCGACCGCCGCCCTGTCGCGCCCGACGAGATCGAAGATGAAACGCTCGAAGTTGGAGGCTTTCGAGATGTCCATCGACGGGCTGGAGGTCTGCACCACCTCGGAAGTGGGGCGCACGCGATAGATGCCGCTGCGGAAAAACTCGTCCAGCACGTTGTTCTCGTTGGTGGCGAGTATCAGCCGCGCGATCGGCAGGCCCATCATGCGCGCGATGTGGCCGGCGCAGATATTGCCGAAATTGCCGCTGGGCACGGCGAACGCAACCTGTTCGTCGTTGGCGCTTTTTCGACCGGATGTCGCGGCGAAATAGCCGCGGAAGTAATACACCACCTGCGCCGCGACGCGCGCCCAGTTGATCGAATTCACCGCGCCTATCCTCTGGCGCTGCTTGAACAGAGCGTCGTTGCTCACTTGCTTGACGATGTCCTGGCAGTCGTCGAACACGCCGCGCACGGCGATGTTGAATATGTTCTCGTCCTGCAGCGAAAACATCTGCGCCACCTGGAACGGGCTCATCTTGCCGTAGGGTGAGAGCATGAACACGTTTACACCGCGCTTTCCGCGCATGGCGTATTCGGCCGAGGAGCCGGTATCACCCGAAGTCGCGCCGAGTATGTTGATGCGCTCGCCGCTTTGCGCGAGCACGTACTCGAACAGGTTGCCGAGCAGTTGCATCGCCATGTCCTTGAACGCCAGCGTCGGGCCTTCGGACAGTCCGAGCAGGTGCACGCCGGGTTCCAGCGTTTTCAGGGGCGTGATCGCGTCGGTGCGGAACGCGGCCCTGGTGTAGGTCTTCGCGCACAGCGCCTTCAGGTCTGCGGCCGGAATGTCGTCGCAGAACTTGCGCATCACTTCGTAGGCCAGATCCGCATAAGCCAAGCCGCGCCAGGCTGAAAGTTCCGCCGCGCTGACCTGAGGATAGCTCTCCGGCATCGCCAGGCCGCCGTCCGGGCACAGGCCGCCGAGCAGGATCTGGGTGAAAGTCTGCGGCGCCATGCCGCCGCGGGTGCTGATGTAGCGCATGTTGCGGGATTCCGTCCAGATTCGATTCTAATGCCGGCCCAGCTCCTCGAGCCGGATGCGGGTCACCTTGCCCGATACCACCGCCAGATTCTCGATCGCGCTGATGGCGGCGTTGATCTGCCGTTCGCGCGTTTCGTGCGTGAGCATGATGATGTCGACCCGGTCTTCGCCTTCGGACGGCTCTTTCTGCACCATGGCGTCGATGGAGACGCCGCGGTCGGCCAGGATGCGGGTGATATCGGCCAGCACGCCCGGGCGGTCCACCACATGCATGCGCATATAGTATGAAGTGACGACGTCTTCCATCGGCAGGATGGCGACATTGGACAACTGGTCCGGCTGGAACGCGAGGTGCGGCACGCGGTGTTCCGGGTCGGCGGTGTGCATGCGCGTCACGTCCACCAGATCCGCGACGACCGAGCTCGCGGTCGGTTCCGCGCCGGCGCCGGCGCCGTAGTACAAGGTGGAACCCACCGCATCGCCTTTCACCAGAATCGCGTTCATCACCCCCTCGACGTTGGCGATCAGGCGCCGCGCCGGAATCAGCGTCGGGTGCACGCGCAGCTCTATGCCTTCGGGCGTGCGCCGGGTGATGCCGAGCAGCTTGATGCGGTAGCCGAGCTGCTCGGCGTAGCGTATGTCTTCCTGCGCCAGGGTGGATATGCCCTCGGTGTAGGCTTTCTCGAACTGCATCGGAATGCCGAAGGCGATCGCGGACATGATGGTGAGCTTGTGCGCCGCGTCTATCCCCTCGATGTCGAACGTGGGGTCGGCCTCGGCATAGCCCAGGCGCTGCGCTTCCTTCAGCACGGTGTCGAAGGGCAGGCCCTTGTCGCGCATCTCAGACAGGATGAAGTTCGACGTCCCGTTGATGATGCCGGCGATCCATTCGATGCGGTTGGCGGTGAGGCCTTCGCGCAGCGCCTTGATGATGGGAATGCCGCCGGCCACCGCGGCCTCGAACGCCACCATGACCTGCTTTCTTTGCGCCGCGGCGAAGATCTCGTTGCCGTGGGTGGCGAGCAGGGCCTTGTTGGCCGTGACCACGTGCTTGCCGTTCTCGATCGCCTGCAGCACCAGGTCGCGGGCGTCGCCGTAGCCGCCTATCAGCTCGACCACGATATCGACAGACGGATCGTTCACCACTTCATACGCGTCGGCGGTGACCGACGCGCGACCCGCGACCAGTTGCTCGGCGCGCGCCAGATCCTTGTCCGCGACCCGGGTGATGCGTATGCCGCGCCCGGCGCGGCGCTTGATTTCCTCCTGGTTGCGCGCCAGCACGTTCCAGGTGCCGCCGCCTACCGTGCCTATGCCTAGCAGTCCGACGCTGATGGGGTTCATTGATGTCTTCTCCGGTAGCCTGCGAGGAATCGCGCAATACACGCAATCGCCTCGGTGAGGTCGTCGCTGTTGGGCAGGAACACCAGGCGCAGGTGGTCCGGCTGCGGCCAGTTGAAGCCGCTGCCCTGCACCACGAGCACCTTCTCCTCTTCCAGCAGTTCGAGCACGAATTGCTGGTCGTTCTCGATCGGGTACATTTTCGGGTCCAGACGTGGAAACAGGTACAGCGCCGCTTTCGGCTTCACGCAGCTGACCCCGGGAATCTCGGTGATCAGTTTCCACGCGAGGTCGCGCTGCCGGCAAAGCCGCCCGGCGGGCGCCACCAGATCCTTGATGCTCTGGTAGCCGCCCAGCGCGGTCTGCACCGCGTATTGCCCGGGCACGTTGGCGCACAAGCGCATCGAGGCGAGGATGGTCAGGCCCTCGATGTAGTCCTGCGCGTGGCGCTTTTCACCGGACACCACCAGCCACCCGGTGCGATAGCCGCAGGCGCGGTAGTTCTTCGACAGCCCGTTGAAGGTGACGAACAGAAGATCGTCCGCCAGCGAAGCGATCGAAGTGTGCGTCGCCCCGTCGTAGAGCGTCCTGTCGTAGATTTCGTCGGCAAAGACGATGAGTTCGTTGCGCCGCGCGATTTCCACCAGCTCGCGCAGCAGGTCGTCCGGATAGAGGGCGCCGGTCGGATTGTTCGGGTTGATGACCACGATGGCGCGGGTGCGCCCCGTGACCTTGGCGCGGATGTCGGCCAGGTCGGGCAGCCAGCCGCTGCCCTCGTCGCACCGGTAGTGGCGCGGCGTGCCGCCCGCCAGGCGCACCGCCGCCGTCCACAGGGGGTAGTCGGGCGCGGGCACCAGCACTTCGTCGCCGTCCTCGAGCAGCCCCTGCATGGACATGACGATCATCTCCGACACGCCGTTGCCGATGATGATGTCGTCTAGCTGCACGCCGGCGATCTTCTTCTCCTGCGTGTAATGCATGATGGCCTTGCGCGCCGCGAACAGCCCCAGCGAGTCCGTGTAGCCGGAGGCGTTCGACAGGTTGACGATTACGTCATGGCGCATCTCGTCGGGCGCGTCGAAGCCGAACGGCGCGAGATTGCCGATGTTCAGCTTGAGGATGCGCTGTCCCTCCTCCTCCATCTGCTTCGCGCGCGCGAGCACGGGACCGCGGATGTCGTAGCAGACATCGGCGAGCTTGGATGACTTCCTGATCGGTTTGAGCATGATTCCCCGGTTCCGTCTTGCGTTCTATGCGGCCGCCGGCTGAACGGCGAGCCCGTCCTTCCTGAACATTTCCTTGATGCCGCGCAGCGCCTGCCTGGAGCGCGCCTCGTTTTCGATCAGCGCGATGCGCACGTGGTCGTCGCCGTAGTCGCCGAAACCGATGCCCGGCGACACCGCCACCTTGGCCTCGGTGAGTATCCGCTTGGAAAATTCGAGCGAACCCATGCTGCGGTAATGCTCCGGAATCTTTGCCCAGATGTACATCGAGGCCTTGGGGTTGTCGACCATCCAGCCCATCTCCTGCAGCCCCTTCACCATGACGTCGCGCCGCTTCTGGTACTTCGCGCGGATTTCCTCCACGCAGTCCTGCGGCCCCTCGAGCGCGACGATGGAGGCGACCTGTATCGGCGCGAAGGTGCCGTAGTCGTGGTAGCTCTTGATGCGCGCCAGCGCGTGCACCAGGTCCTTGTTGCCGACCATGAAGCCCACGCG
>CAYNVY010000094.1:0-16241 GCA_964400745.1 uncultured Enterobacteriaceae bacterium
GAGCATTTCGATCAGCCGCTCGATGTTCCTGCGCAGCAGCGGTTCGCCACCGGTGAGCCGGATCTTCTCCATGCCCTGAGCCGCGAAAACCCTGGCCAGGCGCGCGATTTCCTCGAAGGTCAGGAGTTGCTCATGCGGGAGGAAACGGTAGTCCTCCCCGAACACTTCCCTGGGCATGCAGTAAGTGCAGCGGAAATTGCAGCGATCGGTGACCGAGATGCGCAGATCACGCAGAGGCCTGCCCAGCCCGTCCAGCGCGAGGCCTGCGGCAGGACCGACTGCCGGCGGCAGGGGCTTGCGCCGTCCCGCGTCGACCAGTGCGATAACCCTGTCTGTCATGTGGCGTTTCGAGCTTGAATCGGGGCGCACATCATAGCAGAGCGAGTGCTTCGCCAGTTATAGCCTGAACGGGGAAATCCCTGCGCTGTCGGGGCGGTCGTTGCGGGGGCAATCGTGTCCAGGCGGCCGGACCCAGGGCTTTCTTGTGTGCGCCGGCTAAGCGTCGATTTCGACGCGGTTGCGCCCGCCGGGCTTGGCCCGGTAGAGGGGGGCGTGGGCGGGCGCAATCGGCGCCTCGCCGCTGTCGTTTGCGCCGCGATAGGCGGCGATGCCCACGCTCAGTGTCACCGGTATCGGCGGCATGCCCGTTCCTGCGTTCACCGCTTCGGCGGCGATCGCCGCCCGGATCTTCTCGCCCACGCGCGCCAGCGCATCCGCGCCGGCCTGCGGCAGCACCAGCATGAATTCCTCTCCGCCGTAGCGCACGGCGATGTCGGTCTTGCGCACGCAGGCGACCATGCGCTGGCTCACCTCGCGCAGGACTATGTCGCCCACGGGATGGCCGTAGGTGTCGTTGACGCGCTTGAAGTGATCGATGTCGCACATCAGCAGGCCTAGCTGCGTGCCGTGGCGCAGAGCCGAGGATACCGCCTCATCCAGCCGCGCCATGCCGTAGCGCTTGTTTTTCAGCCGCGTAAGCGCGTCGGTGATGGCGCCGGTGTAATTGCGCGAATTGACCGCCGCCAGCATCAGGTGCGCGCCGAGGTTTTCCAGCTGGATTTCGTTCAGGCGGGCGCTTTCATCCACGCCGGCGCAGACCAGCAGCCCGAGCAGGCGCGATTCGGATACCAGCGGCAGCACCACGCTCAGCCCGTCCGCGCCTTTCGCCATCCGCGGCCGCCGAGTGCCGAGCGCATCGGCGAGCAGGGCCTGCGGCAACTCCTGCAGTTTCGCCGCTATCTGTTCCGTGTTCGCCCGGAGCGCCGCCTCGAGCGCGCCGTTGCCCTGCTCCAGACTCGGGGCGCGTTCCCGGCCGCCGCTCGCACAGATCCATCCGCCCTCGGCGTTCTCCAGGAAGAAAGCCATCCGCTCAGGCGCCAGCTTGTCCAGCACCACGCGCGCCACGCCGGCGGCAACCTCGTTCGTCTCGAGGCTTTTCGAGGCCTCGAGCACCAGACTGTAGAGCAGTTCCGCTTCGGTATGCGCGGCGGCGATGCTCGCCATCTGGTCTTCGATGCGTGCAGCCATGCGGTTGAAATGACGGCTTAGCGCCGCGAACTCGTCCTTGCCGGCCGCGCTCGTGCGCGCGCCGAGGTCGCCCTCGGCGATGCGGTTCATCGATTCGCCGAGCGCGTCGATCGGGCGCATCACCAGGCGTCGAAACAGCAGCGTCACCAGAACGATGAGTACGGCCGAGGACACCAGTCCGATCAGCAGAATGGCGCGCTGGCGCTCGCTGCGCGCGCGCTCCAGCGGCGAGAGGTCGAAATCGGCGGCGATGAATCCGTGTATGTCCTCGTGCGTCTGGTGGCACAGCCAGCAGGTTTCGCTGACCTTGATCTGGCTCACGACACGCAGCACGCGCACATCTGCGTTCGAGACCACCGCGATCGCCGGGAAATCCCCGGCCCGGGTGCTGTCGCACTTCGGGCAGCCGGGATCGTCCTTCACCTGGATTTTGCTGCCGATTTCGCTCTGATCCGAGGCCGACATGACGCTTCCGTCGGCGCGAAACACGATGATGCGCTCGGCGAGGTTCTTGCGCGTGAGCTCGAGCGCGTCTGCGCTCAGCACGCCCCAGACGGCCTTGCCGCCGCCGCCCAGCATGCGTTCGGTAAAGTCCTTCGCCACGACCTCGATCTGGATCGCGGCCTCGCGCGAGCGCTGCTCGAAAAACAATCGCTCCTGCTGCCGGGCGACAATGCCCCACACCGAAGCGCCGGCGATCGCCGTGAGGAGCAGGATGCCGGAGATGAGTTTGACCGGAACGCTGTTCCAGGGCCGTACCCCCTGCCTTGCCGGCGCCTGTCTTGTCGGCGATTTACCTGCAGTCGGCGCTTGCCGTGGATCGGTCATGGTTCAGCTGTTCCGGACCTTGTCAGTTGCGCAGTGTGCTGCGCAAGAGCGATTACACTCCCTGCACCACCAGCGCCTTGAAATTCGCCGCGCCCGCGCGCGCGGCGATCGCCACCTTGTATTCGGGCGAAGCGTAGAACGCCTTCGCCTTTTCCATGGAATCGAACTCGACGACGGTAACACGCTCCGGCTTCCAGTCGCCTTCGAGCACCTCGTAGGCGCCGCCGCGGATGACGTAGCGTCCGCCGTACTTGGCGATCGCCGCCGGGGCGAGCTTCTTGTATTCCTCGAATTGCGCCGGATTGGTAATACCGATGTCTACCACTAGATACGCTGCCATGCTTTTCCCCTTGAACTGATGCGGAACAATTCAGTCGACGGCGACCATCACGCTGCTCGCCTTGATCACGGCGTAGGCCGTCTTTCCTTTTTTCAACTTCAGTGACTTGGCCGAGGCGGTGCTGATCACTGCGACGACTTCAATCCCAGGCGCGATCTTCAGCACGACTTCGGCGCTGACCGGCCCTTGGATGACATGGGTGATCTTGCCTTTGATGGTGTTCCTTGCGCTGATCTTCATCGGTGCCTCCTCAGGTTGAACGCACTTCCGCCGGCACGGCGCGCCGCAAAGGAAGTGCATCGCCTACGTCGTAAAACTTCCCGGTGATGGCGGTGCCGTATCCGGGCATGGCGGACAGAATCCTGCGCATCTCGCGGCTACGCAGCAACTCGACGAATTGCGCCTGCAGCGGTTCCTGCAGGTCTTTGCTCGGGCAGGCGAGGTAGTAGCGCTCGGTCAGCAGCGGGATGAAATCGAGTGCGTAGTGCGCGGCCGCCGCGCGAATGCCGTAGCCGGCGTCGGCCATGCCGCCGGCCACCGTGGCGGCAATGGCAAGATGGGTGAACTCCTCGGTCCGGTACCCGGCTATGGCGGCAGGATCAATGCCGGCGCCGGTCAGCAGTTCGTCGAATTCGACGCGGCTGCCGGACTCGCGCTGGCGATTGATCAGGCGCACGTCGCGACGCGTGAGGTCGCTCAGATCGTGGATGCCTTTGGGATTGCCCGCGGCCAGCATCAGCCCCTGGGTGCGCGTCGCCAGTCCGATCAGCGTGTGCCGGCGCGGCTTGAGGTAGCGGCGAAACAGCGCCGTCGCCGCCGGTTCCATGCCTTCCGCGATGTGAAAGCCGGCGATGCTGCATTCGCCCTTTGACAACGCGGCCAGGCTGCCGAGGCTGCCGAGAAAGCGCAGATCGAGTTTCAAGCCGTCTTCCTGCGCCATCTGGTCGCGCAATTGAGCCAGCGCCAGGTCGTGGCTGGCGCACAGTGCGAGCCGTGCGGCGCCTGTCTCCGTACGCGACAGAACGCGCGCGATTTCCTGGCCCACGCTCTCCAGTTCGGGCGCCAGCCGCGCCTGTACCAATTGTTCCGCCCACAGCAGCTTTTGCCCGAACTCGGTCAGTTCGGCGCCGCGGCCGCGGTTGAGTTTGACCAGGGGCTTGCCGAACATACGCTCCCACTTGCCCATGAGGCCCCAGACATGCCGGTAGGACATGCGCACTGTCCTCGCCGCACCCGCGAGCGAGCCGGCCGAGTGGATGGCGAACAGCACGCGGAACAGAATCGGTTCCACGCTCTGGCCGCCGCCGGGCTGCAGCTGCCACTCGTATTGAAGTTTTACCCGGATCATTATGCAGTCCAGTTCATATTTGGATATCGCGCGCAATCGAATAATATCCCCGTAACTTATCAGAATGTAGGGAAAATTTCGATCATGCGCCAAGTTTTGAGGTTCTTCGCACTCGTTGCATTCGCCGCACTCACGCTCGGTGCGCTCGGCCCGGCAGCGGCGCGCGACATCAAGATGGCGACCACCACCAGCACCGAGAATTCCGGACTGCTCAGGGCCTTGCTGCCCAGGTACGAAGCGAAATGCAATTGCAAGGTGCAGGTCATTTCGGTGGGCTCGGGCAAGGCGATGGAACTGGGCAAGAACGGCGACGTCGACGTGCTGCTGGTGCACGCGCGCGAGGCGGAGGACAAGTTCGTTGCAGAGGGCCATGGCGTCAACCGCAAGGACGTGATGTACAACGACTTCATCCTGGTGGGGCCGCAATCCGATCCCTCCGGCATGAAGAAGCAAAAAAGCATCGTCGATGCGTTCAAACAATTGAGCCAAGGCAAGAGCCGTTTCATTTCGCGCGGCGACAATTCGGGCACGGACCAGATGGAGAAAAGCTACTGGAAGCAGGCGGGCGTCGAACCCAAGGGTGCCTGGTTCGTCTCCGCCGGTCTGGGCATGGGCGAGGTGCTGACCATGGCGGCCGAGATGCAGGGCTACACGCTGTCGGATCGTGCGACCTACGGCGCCTATCGCGCCAAGACCGGCCTGGACATCGTGCTCGCCGGCGACCCGAAGATGTTCAACCCCTACGGCATCATCGCCGTCAACCCGAAGAAATATCCCGCGCTCAATTACGACGGCGCCATGGACTTCGCCAACTGGATCACGTCTGCCGAAGGCCGGAAGTCGATCGCCGACTTCAAGGTCAACGGCGAGCAGTTGTTCTTTCCCTCAGCCGCGAAGTGACACCGGTTAGGCGGTCAGCAGCAGCTTGAACGCAGCGAGCGCCATGACGACCGCCAGCGTCAGCAGCAAGTGGCGCTGGCGCAGGCGCTGCAGTCCGAGCCAGGTGCCGACGACGCCTCCCGCCAGCGCGCTCGCCGCAAAAATCGGCAGCTCTGCCGGCAGCACCTGCACCGTGAACGATCCGACGGCAAGCGCGACGATGGAGTTGACCAGGATGAAGGGGGCGGAGATGCCCGCCGTGCTCTTCGGCCCGGCCCAGCCGAGGAACAGGATGGTCGGACTGAGGAAAATGCCGCCCCCGGTACCGGTCAGCCCGGCGAGCAGGCCGATGGCGGCGCCGATGAACACTGCCGGGAGCTTGCGCACATTGACCGATTCATCGTTCGAGAGCGCGAGCGTGTTGAGCGCGCGCCAGGTGAGATAGAGCGAGGAGAAGAGCAGCACCACGCCGACTGCGGCATAGTAGCCGCCCTGGGAAAGCTTCTGTGCCCCGCCCAGCGCGGCGAAAGGCACCGAACCGGCGAGGAAGGGCCACAAGCCGCTCCAGGAAAAGTAGCTGGCCTGACGGAAGCGGTAGGCGGTGTAGGCAGCGATCAGCACGTTGAGCGCCAGGGCCGTCGGTCGCATCACTTCGGGGGCGATGCCCACCAGCGCCATGGCGGCGATGTACCCGGAAGCGCCGGCATGGCCGACTGTGGTATACGGAATGGCCACGCAAAAGAACAGCGCGGCGAGAACGAGGGTTTCATAAGTGGACATGGCATGACGATGATACAGGAGGCTTTGCTGCATGACTTTGCTTGACGCCACCGGCGAAGCCTTCCGGCTGCTGTTCGGCGGCGATGCCGAGCTCTGGGGCATCGTGTTGATCTCGCTCAAGGTGGCGCTGGTCGGGCTCGCGCTCGCGGCCCCGCCGGGGATCGTGGCGGGCTATCTGCTGGCGATGCACCGCTTTCCCGGTCGGCGCGCGCTGGTCGTGCTGACGCAGAGCCTGCTCGCGTTTCCGACCGTGGTGGTGGGCCTGGTGCTGTACATGCTGCTGTCGCGCCAGGGACCGTTCGGTTCGCTCGCCCTGCTTTTCACGCAGGACGCGATGATCCTGGGACAGGCGATTCTGGCGTTTCCGATTCTGGTGGCCTACACCCTCTCGGCGGTTCAGGGGGCGGATCCGCGCGCGCACGAAACCGCGGTGAGCCTGGGCGCGCGCCCGCTGCGCGCGGCGCTCACCACGCTCAACGAGACCCGCTTCGCCGTGCTGGCCGGGGTGATCAACGGCTTCGGCCGCGCGATTTCCGAGGTGGGTTGCGCGCTGATGATAGGCGGCAACATCGCCGGGCTGACGCGCAACATCACCACCGCCATCGCGCTGGAAACGAGCAAGGGCGAGTTCGCGCAGGGCATCGCCCTGGGTGCGGTGCTGGTGGTGCTCGCGCTCGGGGTCAACCTGGCGATGGCCTTGCTGCAGGGCGAAGGCGGGATGAAATGACGCCGCTCCTCGGTCTGGACCGCCTGCGCAAATCCTACGGCGAGCGCCGCCTGCTCGATCTGGACCGGCTGGAGATCGAGGCGGGGCACGCCTATGTCGTCACCGGCGGCAACGGGGCGGGCAAGAGCACGCTGCTGCGCATCCTGGCGGGGCTGGAACCGGGCGAAATCGAAGGCCTGGCGCTGCGCGGCGTGCGGCTGACCCAGGGCGCGCTGTCCGAAAAGCTGCGCGACGAACTGGTGTACGTGCACCAGCATCCCTACCTGTTTCATACCACGGTGGCGCACAACGTCGGCTACGGGCTGCACGCGCGCGGCGTGGCGCGCGCCGAGCGCGAGCGCCTGGTCGAGGAGGCGATCGCCTGGGCCGGCGTGGGACATCTGCTCGGCGTGCCCCCGGCCAAACTCTCCGGCGGCGAGAAGCAGCGCGTGGCGCTGGCGCGCGCCAAGGTGTTGCAGCCGCACCTGTTCCTGCTCTACGAGCCGACGGCGAATCTGGACGGCGCGGCGCGCGGCCAGGCGATCGGGCTGATCCGGCAACTGGTGCAGGACAACAACAGCGTGCTCATCGCCTGCCACGACCGCGAGCTGATCGAACTGCCCGGCATGCGCCATTTTCACCTGCAAAACGGCAAGCTGAGACAGTCCTGAGTCGGTCCTGAGTCAAGCAGGGTACAATCCCTGCATCTGCCGAAATAGCGCCGCATTTAGACGAGAATACCGTCGTCAGCCAATAGGGGCGCGGTTCTTGGGGCATCGCTGCGAAATTGTGGAGCACTGAAATGATACATATCTCTGACAGGCTGAACCGCATCAAGCCATCGCCCAGCTCGATGGCAGGGCAGCGTGTGCGCGCATTGCGCGCGGCAGGGCGCGATGTGATCGGTTTGACCACAGGGGAGCCCGATCTGGACACGCCGGATCACATCAAGGAAGCCGCAACGCGCGCGATGAGCGCGGGCAAGACCAAGTACACCGACGTCGGCGGCACGCCGGAGTTGAAAGCGGCGATCAAGAACAAGTTCAGACGCGAAAACGGCTTGGACTACGGACTGGAAGAAATCATCGTTTCCACCGGGGCGAAACAAACAATTTTCAATGCGCTGATGTGCACGGTCGAGCACGGCGACGAGGTCATCGTGCCGGCGCCCTACTGGGTCTCGTATCCGGATATCGTGCGCCTGGCCGGCGGCAATCCGGTGTTCATCCCGTGCGCCCCCGAAGACGGGTTCAAATTGCAGCCCGAGCAGCTCGAACGGGCGATAACGCCGCGCACACGATGGCTGATCCTGAATTCGCCGAACAACCCGAGCGGCGCCGTCTACACCCGAGCCCAGATGAAAGCGCTCACCGATGTCCTGCTGCGGCATGCGCATGTCGGCGTGATGGTCGACGACATCTATGAGCATCTTCGTTACGATGGCCGCGAATTCGCCACGCCGGTGCAGATCGAGCCGGCGCTCAGGGAGCGCGCGCTGACCATCAACGGCGTGTCGAAGGCCTACGCCATGACCGGCTGGCGCATCGGCTATGCCGGCGGGCCGGCGGCGTTGATCAAGAACATGACGAAGCTGCAGTCACAGAGCACCTCGAATCCTTCGGCCATCGGCCAGGCCGCCGCGGCGGAGGCATTGTCGGGCCCGCAGGACTTCGTCGCAGCCAGCCGCGAAATGTTTCAGAGCCGCCGCGACAAAGTCGTGGGATGGCTGAATGAAGCGCCCGGTGTGCGCTGTCACCTGCCGGAAGGGGCGTTTTATGTGTTCGCCTCCTGCGCCGGCGCGATCGGCAGAAAGACGCCCGGCGGAATCGTCATTCAAAACGACGCCGACTTCGTGCTGCATCTGCTCGAATCGCAGAACGTTGCCGTCATCCAGGGTGATGCATACGGGATGTCGCCCTGCTTCCGCATTTCATACGCCGAGTCGGAGGTCGTCCTCGCGGAAGGGTGCCGCCGCATCCGGCTGGCGTGCGAAGAGCTGGTCTGAGGGCAGAGCCGGCCGGGATGCCGAAGCGAGGCGCCTTCGCGCATTTGAGCAATTTTGCGCGGTTTAGCAAGTTTGCGCGTTTGAGCAACAAGGAGACAGGTTGTGACGGAGTGGTCAATAGGCATAGATATCGGCGGCACCTTTACCGATGTGGTCGCACTCGACTATTCCGCCGGCAGGATGCACAGCCTGAAGGTATTGACCACCCACGGCGATCCCGCCGAAGGTGTGGCGGATGGCCTGAGCCGGCTCATCGATTCATGCCGCATCGACCCTTCTGGCGTAAAGCGCATCGTCCACGCGACCACGCTGTTTGCCAATTCTCTGATAGAGCGTAGCGGGGTTCGCACCGGTTTGCTGATCAACCGCGGGTTCATGGACGTGATCGAGATCGGTCACGAGCGCAAATACGATCTATACGACCTGAGCATCGAGCGCGCCCCGGCGCTGGTGCCGCGCAACCTGCGCGCCGAGATCGGCGGGCGGCTCGATGCCAAAGGCAAGGAACTGGAACCGCTAGCCGCCGACGATGTCGCTGCCGCGACCGAGAAGCTGGCGAAACTGGGAGTCGAGTCGATCGCGGTATGTCTGCTGCATTCCTACGCGTCGGCAAAGCATGAACGCACGGTGGGGGAATGGATCAAGCGCGACTTTCCGCGGATGGAAATCACGCTGTCCTCGGACGTGGCGCCGGTGATCCGCGAGTTCGAGCGCATATCGACGACGGTTGCGAATGCCTATATCAAGCCGCTCGCAAGCCGGTACCTCGCCGCGCTGGAAGCGCGCGTGTCGGCTCTGGGCCTGCGCAGCGGCGTGCTGATGATGCTGTCCAACGGCGGGTTGTGCCACATCTCGGAAGCCAGGCGCAATCCGATCGAACTGCTTGAATCCGGCCCGGCCGCCGGCGCCATTTCGGCCGCCCACTACGGACTGCGCGACGGGCAGTCTCAGCTGCTTGCCTTCGATATGGGTGGCACCACCGCCAAGCTCAGTCTGATCGAGCATGGGCAGCCGGCGATTGCGTTCGGTTTTGAGGCGGCCCGGCGCAAGCGCTTCGCCGAAGGCAGCGGCCTGCCGATACGCATCACCACCGTCGACCTGATCGAGATCGGCGCCGGCGGCGGCAGCATCGCCCACCAGGATCAGCTCGGCCTGCTCAAGGTCGGGCCCGAGAGCGCGGGGTCCGAACCGGGGCCGGCCTGCTACGGCCTCGGCGGCAGCGAGCCCACGGTGAC
Organism: uncultured Enterobacteriaceae bacterium; assembly: GCA_964400745.1. GTDB lineage: Bacteria > Pseudomonadota > Gammaproteobacteria > Burkholderiales > SG8-39 > 2-12-FULL-64-23. The sequence goes on from CAYNVY010000094.1 coordinate 9,649, forward strand.
TGACGCCAACCTGATACTCGGCTATTTGAATCCGGAGTATTTCGCCGGCGGCACCATGGCCATCGATCGCGGCAAGGCCGAGGCGGCCGTGGGCGCAATCGGCGCGGCGCTGCAGCGCGAAGCGGTCGACGTCGCCTGGGGCATACATGACATCGTCGCCGAGAACATGGCAGGCGCGGCGCGCGTCCACGTCGCCGAGCGCGGCCGCGACCCGCGCGCTTTCGTTCTGCTGTGCACCGGCGGCGGCGGCCCGGTCCATTGCTACTATGTCGCGCAGAAGATCGGAGTGAAGACCATCGTCTGTCCGCCGGCGGCAGGGGTCGCATCGGCGTACGGCCTGCTGATCGCGCCGGCGCGGGCGGACCGGGCGCGAACCATGAGTTTTCGGCCGTCCACCGACTCGCTGGAGGCGCTGGAGCAGACCTTTGCCGAGCTGGAGGCCGATGCCCGCGTTTCTCTCGAGCGCCTGTCGCAGTCGTTCGGGCCGATCAGGCTGACGCGGCAGGCCGACGGCCGCTTCGTCGGGCAGGGGTTCAATCTGACGGTCGGATTGCCCGCAGGCCCGTACGTGGGCGAGGAGCATTCGGCCGAAACCGTGCGCGCGCAGCTGATTGCCGCGTTCGAGTCCGGTTACCGCGAAAAATTCGGCCGCACCCCGCCCGACGTGCCGGTCGAGCTGGTGAATCTGCGCGTCGCCGCCGCCGCGGCGCCGCGTACCGAGTTCGTTCCCGAAGACCTGCCCCAGGGTGCGCCGCCCGCCGCAAAGGCGCACCGCCAGGTGTACTTCAAGGAAGCGCGCGGTTACGTGCACACGCCGGTGTACGAGCGCTCGACGCTGCGCACGGGCTTCGCCGCGCCAGGGCCCCTGGTGATCGAAGACGCCAGCTCGTCGCTGGTGATCGGGCCGAAAGGGCATGTCGAGCAACTCGCCAGCGGCAATCTGGTCATCACTATCGAGGACGGGGAAACATGAGCGCGACAGGCCATGGCGGCAACGCGGGGCGCGCCGCCGATCCGATCTTTCTCGAAGTCTTCTGGACGCGCGTGCGCTCCATCGCGGACGAAGCCGCGAAGCTGATCGTGCGCACCTCGTTCTCCACGCTTTCGACCGAAGCCAACGATTTCGCCGTCGTCGTCACCGATTCCGCCGGACGCTCGCTCGCCGAAAACAGCGGCAGCATCCCGTCGTTCATCAGCACGCTGCCGCGCACGGTGAGGGCGGCGCTGTCGCAGATCGGCGCCGGCGGCATGCGCCCCGGCGACATCTACATCACCAACAATCCGTGGATCGGCACCGGACATCTCAACGACGTCTGCCTGGTAAAGCCGATTTTCCACAAGGGGAAGCTGGCGGGCTTCGCCGCGACTGCGGGCCACGTCCCCGACATCGGCGGCAAGATCCGCTCGGTCGACGCGCGCGAGCTGTTCGAAGAAGGCTTCCACATGCCGCTGATGCACCTGTTGCGCGAAGGCCAGCCGGACGAAACGCTGCTTACGCTGATCCGCACCAATGTGCGCACGCCCGAGCAGACGGTGGGCGACATCTGGTCGCAGGTCGGCGCGGTGGAACTGATCGCGCGCCGCATCGACGAAGTGCTGGCCGAGTATGCGCTCGAGGGCATCGACGACCTCGCGGCTGCCCTGTTCGAGCGCGGCGAGGCGGCGATGCGCCTCGCGATCTCGAAGCTGCCCGACGGGGTCTACCGTTACGAGATGCAGACCGACGGCTTCGACGAGCGCTTCCGCTTCGCCGTCGCGGTGAACATCCGCGGCAGCGAAATCGAATGCGATTTCGCCGGAACTTCGCCGCAGCAGCCGCGCGCGATCAATTGCGTCATGGCCTACACCTACGCGATGACCGCGTATGCGATCAAGTGCCTGCTGCTGCCGGACCTGCCGAACAACGACGGCCTGTTCCGGCCGATACGCGCGGTCGCCCCGGAGGGCACCATCGTCAATCCGAGATCGCCGGCGCCGGTCGGCGGGCGCTCCTGCACCGGTCACTATGTTCCGATCGTGATCTTCGGCGCGCTGCACGCGGTGCTGCCGGACCGGGTGATGGCCGGCGCCGGTTCGCCGCTCTGGATCGCGAGCATGAGCGGCACGCGGCCCGACGGCAGGCCGTTCGCCAACGTGCTCTTCTATAACGGCGGCATGGGCGCCACGGCAGCCGGGGACGGTTCGTCGGCGATGTCCTGGCCGAGCAACATCTCGCCGACGCCGGTGGAGGTCGCCGAGCGCGACACGCCGCTGCACTTCCGCTACAAGCGCCTGCGGCCCGGATCGGGCGGCAGTGGACGTTCGCGCGGCGGCCTGGGCGAGGAGATCTGTTTCGTCAGCAAGCACGCGGGGCCGCTGTCCATCGTGTTCCTGACCGAACGCATATACGTGCCTGCGCCCGGCCTGGGCGGGGGCGGGGCCGGGGCTTGCGGCGAAGTACTGATCAACGGCGCGGCCGTGGACAGCCGCCGCCCGCAGGTGCTTGCGCCGGGCGACGAGGTGATCCTGCGCACGCCCGGCGGCGGCGGCTACGGCCCCGCCGGGGAGCGCGGCGAGGCGTTGCAGTCCTACGACCGCCTTCACGGCTATACTGCTGCTGCGGCCGTGGAGAGGTGACGCAGACCTCGCCCCTGCGCACCAGGCATGCGCAGGTTTCGACCCCCAACATTTCGGAGATGCGATCATGAAAAAGACAATCGTACTGGCTTGGGTTCTCATGCTGTCGGCGCTGCATGCCGGCGGCGCCCATGCCGCGGATGCCGCGGCGAATTTCCCGAGCAAGCTCATCCGCATCATCGTGCCCTATGCGCCGGGCGGATCGACCGACCTGCTCGCGCGCGTGCTCGGCGAAGCGGTGAGCAAGACGTTCGGCCAGCCGGTCGTGGTGGAGAATCTTCCGGGGGCGAGCGGCAACATCGCGGTGAGCCAGGTGCTGCGCCAGCCGGCAGACGGCCACACGGTGTTTCTCGGCACCTCGGCCGCGCTCGCTGTGAATCCGCACCTGTACAAGGAAAAGTCGCCCTACGACCCGCAGAAGGACCTCGCGCCGGTGATCCTCGCGACCAAGCAGGCGAGCCAGGTGCTCGTCCACCCCGGCGTTCCGGTGAAGACCATGCAGGAGCTGACCGCGTACCTGAAGAGCCGGCCGGGCAAGGAGAACTACGCCACCGCGGGCAACGGTGCGCCCGGACACCTGGGTACCGAGATGTACAAGACGATGATGGGTATCGACATGGCCCACATTCCCTACAAGGGCGGCGCGCCCGCCCTGGCTGCGCTCGCCGGCGGCCAGACCACCATGTCGATGGCCATCCTGCCGGAGTCGATGGCGCTGGTGAACGCCGGCCGGCTGCGCGCGCTCGCGATCACCACGCTGGAGCGCTCGCCGCAGTATCCGAACCTGCCGACCATGCACGAATCCGGCGTGCCCGGGTTCGAGTTGATTTCCTGGTACGGCTTCGTGGTGCGCGCGGAAACGCCGCCGGAGATCGTCGCCAAGCTGAACGCCGCGTTCGACGCCGCGCTGCAGGACAAGGCGATGAACAAAAGACTCACCGAGATGGGGTTCGACGTCGCCGGCGGCAAGCCCGAGGTGCTGTCGACCCTGATGGCCACGGAATCGAAGAAGTGGGGCCAGGTCGTCATCGACGCGAAGGTCAGGATCGACTGACGCTGCTTAAGGTTTGCGCGTAAGCTGCCAGCCGGCGTAGGAAATGCGCGGGTTCTGAAACCGCTCTGCGGTGCGGGTGTACCAGCCGTCGCCGTGCATGCGCCCCACGAGATTGAGCTTGTCCGGATGGAACTGCATGCGCTCGCCGACGATGTCGTCGCGCGCGTGGATGTGTACGATCCGGCCCAGGATCACGTAGCGCACCGGCGCGATCGGAACCAGCGTGTGCAGGCGGCATTCGAACTGGACCGGCGAGCCGGCCACTCTGGGCGGCGCGACCTGTACGCTGGCTAGAAGCGCGAGGCCCGCGGCGATCGTTTCGTCGACGCCGGGCGGGAAATCGGCGGCGCACAGGTTCATCTTCGGCACCAGCGCTTCGTCCACCAGATTGATGACGAAATCGCTGCCGTTGACGATGTTGCGCGTCGTGTCTTTCATCCCGTCGGGCGCATTCGGATTGGCGTCGATGCCGATGGCGACCACGGGCGGATGCGCGCTCATGACGTTGAAATAGCTGAACGGCGCCGCATTGACGGTGCCCTCCGGGTCCAGGGTGGTCACCAGAGCGATCGGCCGCGGCATGACGGTGTTCAGCAGCAAGCGGGACAGGTCCCGGTCTGCGAGGGCGTCGGTTCTCCAGTCCACAGGTGCGAGGTGCGACTCAGGTCGCTGCGACAGGAACCGTGTAGTTCAGCCCGATGCGTCCGCCTTCGACGTAGATGACCTGGCCGCTCACGTAGGAGGAGTCGTCGCTTGCCAGGAACAACGCCACCCCGGCGACCTCAGACGGTTCGCCGAAGCGGCCCATCGGCGTACGCGCAAGTATGCTGTCGCGCATCGCCTTGTTGTCCCACAGCCGCGCCTTGGTCATTTCCGTGATGATGGTGCCGGGCCCGATGGCGTTGACGCGGATGTTGCGCGACGCGAGGCTCAGCGCCATCGCGTTGGTGAGCGACGCGATACCGCCTTTTGAAGAAGCGTAGGCCGCGAGCGTGGGCATGGTCAGAACCGCGCTGGTAGAACACATGTTGATGATCGAGCCCTTGATGCCGCGCTCTACCATGTGCCGGGCCACCCCCTGGCCGAACAGGAACACGGACTTCAGGTTGGTACGGATCACCAGGTCGAAATCGCTTTCGCTGAGTTCGAGGAAATCCGCCGGCCGGTTGATGCCGGCGTTGCTCACGAGCACGTCGACCTGGCCGAAAGCCGCGATGGTGGCCGCGATCGCGGCATCGACCTGCTCCTTGATGCCGACGTCGCAGTGCACGAAGATGGTCTTGCCGCCCTCGGCGCGCAGCCGCTCGGCCGACGCCTTGCCGGCATCCTGTTCGATGTCGACCAGCGCGACCGCCGCGCCTTCCTCGACGAAGCGCTTCGCGCAGCCCAAGCCCAGCCCGCGGGCGGCACCCGTGACGATTGCAACCTTGCCTTTCAGACGCATGTCGGCACTCCTTTGACAGTTTCGCTGGTTCGTGATTCGTTTCGAAGACGCTGTGTTCGCCGCGCGGCTAGTCGACCTTGACGCCGGCGCGCTTGACCACATCGCCCATTCTGCGGATGTCGGCTCGGATCAGCGCCGCCGTCTCCTCCGGCGTGGTGGCCGCGGTGGAGAAGCCCATTTGCGCGAGGCGCGCTTTCACGTCGGGCAACGCCATGATGCGCACCATCTCGCGGTTCAACTTGTCGACGATCGGCTTCGGCGTGCCCGCGGGCGCGACGATGCCGAACCAGGTTTCCACGCGGATGCCGGGCATCGCGGATTCCGTCCCGGTCGGCACCTCGGGCAGCAGCGCGGAGCGCTCTGCTCCCATCACCGCCAGGCCCTTCAGTTTGCCCGAGCGCACGTGGGCGACGAGCGTCGACATGTCGGTGAGCTGGGCATCGACCTGACCGCCGAGCAGATCGGTGGTGGCCGGCGCGCTGCCCTTGTAGGGAACGTGCAGCACCTTGATGCCGGCGGCGGTGGCGAAATATTCCGAATCCAGGTGAGTCGCGCTGCCGGTGCCCGCGTTCGCCATGGAAATCCGTCCCGGCTGCGACTTGGCGAGCTCGATGAATCCGGCCAGGCTGTCGACGGGCAGCGCTGCGCGCACGGCGAGCAGATAGGCGCCGATCACCAGCCGCGAGATCGGCGCAAAATCCTTGACCGGATCATAGGGAAGGTTCGGGTAGAGGTTGGGCGCGGCCGCCATGAATCCCGGCGTGATCATGAGCAGCGTGTAGCCGTCCGGGCTCGCGCGCGCGACGGTCTGCGCGCTGATCTGGCCGCCCGCACCGGTCTTGTTTTCCACCAGCACGGTCTGCCCCCACGCTTCCTGCAGCTTTTCCGCAGTGATGCGCGCGAGACCGTCCAGAGACCCGCCCGGCGCGAAACCGGAGACGATCCTGATCGGTTTCTCGGGGTATTCCGCCATGGCGGTCGTCATCGCCAGAACGCTCAGCAGCGCGAGCGCCGCGCGGCTGCATACTTGGGGGATCGTCATCGGTTTCTCCTGTGAACGGTTGGCGTGTGGAGCATGGATCTTCAGGCGAGCGGCCCTGCCTATTCCGCCCTGATCTGCTTTTCGCGAATGATCCTGCCGTAGCGCTCCTGTTCCTCCTGCATGAACGCCGCAAACTGCTCGGGCGTCGCGCTCGTCGTCTCGGTGCCCTCGCGCAAAGTGCGCTGCCGGATCTCGGGCGATTGCATGATGCGCACCACCTCCGCGTTGAGCTTCGCCGCGATCGCCGCGGGCATGCCCTTCGGTCCGAGCAGCCCGAGCCAGATGGTGACTTCAACGCCGGGGAGGCCCACCTCCGTCATGGTCGGAATCTCGGCGGCGGCCGCCAGGCGCGAGGGAGCGGTGATGGCAAGGCCGCGCATCTTTCCGTCCTTCACCAGGGCCTGCGAGTTGCCCACGCTGTCGCAGAACATCTGCAC
>CAYNVY010000095.1:0-16220 GCA_964400745.1 uncultured Enterobacteriaceae bacterium
ATGTCGCGGTGCAGGCTGCGATCGGCGCCAACATCATCGCCCGCGAGAACGTCAAAGCCTTGCGCAAGAACGTGCTCGCCAAATGCTACGGCGGCGACATCACGCGCAAGAAGAAGCTGCTGGAGAAGCAGAAGGCCGGAAAACGGCGCATGAAACAGGTGGGCAATGTGGAAATCCCGCAGGAAGCCTTCCTTGCCATTTTGCAGGTGGACTAGATGAACTTCGCCCTCCTACTGTTCAGCCTGCTGGTCGTCACCGGCATAGTGTCGGCGCTGGATGCGGTCTATTTCGCCAAGCGCCGTGCCGCCGGGGCGAAGGAACCCTGGTGGATCGAGTATCCGAAAAGTTTCTTTCCGGTCATCCTGATCGTGTTCACGCTGCGCTCGTTTCTGGTGGAGCCGTTCAAGATCCCGTCGGGCTCCATGATTCCTACCTTGCTGGTCGGCGATTTCATCCTGGTCAACAAGTTCACCTACGGCATACGCCTGCCGGTGATCAACAAGAAGATAATCGAGATGAATCTGCCCGAGCGGGGCGATGTGATGGTTTTCCGCTATCCGGAAGATCCGTCGGTCGATTACATCAAGCGCGTCGTCGGCCTGCCCGGAGACAAGGTCGCCTACCAGAACAAGCGCCTCACGATCAACGGCCGGGAAGTTCCGGTCAGGGAGGTCGCTGACTACCTGCTCAAGGACAAGATCCAGTTCCTCAAGCAGTACATGGAAACCCTGGGAAAGACCGAGCACGCGATCCTGGTGGATGCGGGCGAGCCGGCTTCCTTGCCCTATGTGAAACAGTTTCCGCTGCGGGAAAATTGCATTTACAATAATAACGGCGTGACGTGCACGGTCCCGCCCGGCCATTTTTTCATGATGGGTGACAATCGCGACAACAGCAGCGACAGCCGCGTCTGGGGCTTCGTGCCCGAAGCCAACATCGTCGGCAAGGCTTTTTTCATCTGGTTCAATTTCAGTGAACTGAGGCGCTTCGGACAGTTCAAATAGGGAGCTCGGCAATCATGCGCAACAAACAACGCGGCGTCAGTTTTCTGGTCGTTTTCCTCATCTTCGTGGTGATCGCCCTGGCTGCGGTCGGGGCCATGAAAATCCTGCCTGCTTACTCTGAATTCCAGACCACCAAGAATGCCATCAACGGGGTCGCCGGGAGCGAAGGCAGAACCGGAAGCGTTTCCGCAATACGCAGCGCCTTCGACCGGCGTGCCAATATCGACAACATTTCGGCGGTGACCGGCGCAGACCTGGAAGTCACCAAGGACGGCGGCGAGCTTGTGATCTCGTTCGCCTACTCGAAGAAGATCCCGCTGTTCGCCAACGTATCGGTGGTCATCGATTTTGCCGCCAGCACTGCACCCGGCGGCGGCGCAGACAAGCTGTAAGACCTGTCTCGGGCGAGATGGACTACGGGCCGCTACTGCGAAAACTGGGCTACAGCTTCGCGCAAGCATCGCTGCTGCAGCAGGCGCTGACCCACCGCAGCCATAGCGCGGCAAACAACGAGCGCATCGAATTTCTCGGCGACAGCGTGCTCAATTGCTGCGTTGCGCACGAGTTGTACCTGCGTTTCGGCTCGTTGAAGGAAGGCGAGCTGTCACGCTTGCGCGCCAATCTCGTACGCCAGGAGACGCTGGCTGAACTGTCGCAGAAGCTCGAACTGGGCACCTATCTGCACTTGGGCGAGGGTGAACTCAAAAGCGGCGGATTTCGCCGACCGTCCATTCTCGCGGATGGCCTGGAAGCGCTGCTGGGCGCAATTTTCCTGGACGGCGGCTTCGCCGCGGCGCAGGAAGTGGTGCGCGGCTTGTACGCGCCTCTGCTCGAACACCTGGATCCCCAAACCCTGGGAAAAGATCCCAAGACCTTGTTGCAGGAAATGCTGCAGGCCCGGAAAATTCCGCTCCCGCAATACGCGGTAGTCGCGACCCAGGGCGCCGCGCACAATCAACTGTTCCAGGTGGAGTGCCAGATTCCGCAGCTCGCGATCCGGACCACGGGCCTCGGCGCCAGCCGGCGTATCGCAGAGCAGGAAGCGGCCCAGATCGCTTTCGCGCAGGCGCAACAATGAAATCCGCCGCCTTTCGCTGCGGCACCATTGCCATCATCGGCCGCCCGAACGTCGGCAAGTCCACGCTGCTGAACCTGCTGGTGGGGGAAAAGGTCAGCATCACCTCGCGCAAGGCGCAGACCACGCGCCATCGCATCACCGGCATTCTGACCAAACCGGACACGCAATACGTGTTTGTCGATACGCCCGGCTTCCAGACCAAGAACGCGAGCGTGCTCAACCGGCTGATGAACCGCAGCATCACGCAGGCCTTGCAGGACGTGGATGCGATCCTGGTGCTGATCGAGGCCGGACGCATCAGCCGCGAGGACCGGCAGGTATTTTCCTTGCTGCCGGCCGGCCGGGCCGTGGTGCTGGCGATAAACAAGATAGACCGGCTCTCTGACAAGAAGCTGCTGCTGCCCCTGCTTGCTGAGGCGCAGGCCGAGCACGCTTTCTCGGACATCGTGCCGGTCAGCGGTAAGAGCGGGGAGCAGACCGAAGAGCTGCTGCAGGCGCTGCGGGCACACCTGCCGCAGCAGGCTGCGATCTACGCCGCAGGCGAGGTGACAGATCGCAGCGAGCGCTTTCTGGCCGCGGAGCTCGTGCGCGAAAAGCTGTTCCGGCAGCTCGGGGACGAACTTCCCTACGGCGCAAGCACCGTCATCGAAAAATTCGAAACCGAGGGCAAGCTGCGCCGTATCCACGTGGCCATCATCGTCGACAAAGACAGCCACAAGTCGATGGTCATCGGCAAGGGCGGCGAAAAGCTCAAACTCATCGGAACCGACGCGCGGCGCGACATGGAGAAGCTGTTCGGCGGCAAGGTGTTCCTGCAGATCTGGGTCAAGGTCAAACACGGCTGGGCCGACGACGAGCGCACCCTGAAAAACCTCGGATTCGAGCCATGAGCCCTATGCTCCTCCCCCGGGCCGCCCGCTCGATCCGGCTTTGACGCACGGCGACAAGCTATTCCGATGAGCGCGCGCGCACGCCAGGACAATCAGCCCGGATACGTTCTGCATACTTACCCCTACCGCGAGACCAGTCTCGTGGTGGAAGCTTTCACCCGCTCGCATGGCCGCGTCGCCATGATCGCGCGCGGCGCCAAGCGTCCGCACTCGGCGCTGCGCGGCAACATCATGGCATTCCAGCCGCTGGGCCTGTCCTGGTCGGGGCGCGGCGAATTGCGGCTGCTCCTGCGCGCGGAATGGCAGGGCGGACAGCAGCGGTTGCAGGGCAGGGCGCTGCTCTGCGGCTTCTACCTCAACGAGCTGCTGCTGAAACTGCTGCCGCGCGAGGATGCGCACGAAATGCTTTTCCTCGACTACCAGGAGGCTCTGTCGCGCCTGGCTGCCGAACCCGAGGCCGGGGCGGTGCTGCGCAGGTTCGAAAAGGCGCTGCTGCGCGAGCTGGGCTACGCCCTGCCGCTGGAACGCGACGGCGCAAGCGGCATGCAGATTGACCCCGGCATGTCCTACGCCTACGATCCGGAGCGCGGTCCGGTGCCGCTCAACGGTATCGCCCATACAGGACTGGTACTCTCCGGACGCACGCTGCTGGACATCGTGCAGGACGACTACAGCGACCCGTACACGCTGCAGCAGGCGAAGGCGCTGATGCGCCTGCTCATCGGCCATCGCCTGGAGCAAAAACCCCTCAACAGCCGGCGCATTTTCGAGGAGCTGCGACAACTGTGATCGAACTCGGCGTTAATATCGACCATGTGGCCACGCTGCGCCAGGTGCGCGGCACCGCTTACCCGGACCCGGTGCGTGCCGCCTTGCTGGCCGAGTCCGCCGGCGCCGACGCCATCACCCTGCATCTGCGCGAAGACAGGCGGCACATCCAGGACCGCGACGTGGAAATCCTGCGCTCGAAACTGACCACGCGCATGAACCTCGAATCGGCGATCACGCGCGAAATGCTGCAGATCGCGCTACGCATCCGTCCGCACGATGTCTGCCTGGTGCCGGAGCGGCGCATGGAACTCACGACCGAGGGTGGCCTGGATGTCGCGAGCCAGTTCGAGCGCGTGCGCGATGCCTGTCAGCTGCTGGGCGGATCGGGCATACGCGTGTCGCTGTTCATCAACGCCGATACCGCCCAGATCGACGCCGCCAAGGCGGCGGGGGCGCCGGTGATCGAATTGCACACCGGCCACTACGCCGATACGGCGGGCGCAGAACAGCTGGCGGAGTTCGAGCGCATCTGCGCCGCGGTCGAGTATGGCAACCGCATCGGCCTGAAGGTCAACGCCGGACACGGCTTGAATTACGACAACGCGGGGACGATTGCCGCTGTTCCGGGCGTAGCAGAACTCAACATCGGCCACGCGATCGTGGCGCATGCCGTCTTCGTCGGCTGGGAGGCGGCGGTGCGCGAGATGAAGCAGCTGATCGGCAACACAGCGCGCGCGTGATCCTAGGCACCGGCACCGACCTGATCGACGTGCGCCGCATCGAGCGCGCGCTGGCGCGCTTCGGCCATCGCTTCGCGCGGCGCGTGCTGGTCGAAGACGAATACCAGCGCTACTGCACGCACGCGAAGCCCGCCCACTACGTCGCCAAACGTTTTGCCGCCAAGGAAGCCTTCTCCAAGGCCATGGGCACGGGCATACATTTCCCGGTCAATTGGCATAACGTCAGCGTCGCCAACGAGCGTTCAGGCAAGCCGTTCCTTGAGTTCTCGGAGCCGCTTGCCGCATTGATGGCCCAGCGCGGCATCCGCCGCGCGCATCTCAGCCTGACCGACGAGATCGAGATGGCGTGCGCATTCGTGATCCTGGAAGGCGATGAGCCGGGCGACCGCCGTGCGTGAAAACCTGGGTCCGGTCATGCTGGACATCGCCGGCGCGCAATTGACGGCCGGCGAAGGTGAAATGTTGCGCCACCCCTTGGTCGGGGGCGTCATTCTGTTTTCCCGCAATTACCGCTCGCCGCGGCAACTGTGCGAACTGACTGCCGCCATTCGAACCCTGCGCGAACCTGAATTGCTGATCGCGGTCGATCACGAAGGCGGCCGGGTGCAGCGCTTCCAGGAGGGGTTCACGCGCATACCGGCGATGCGGCGCCTGGGAGCGGCCTGGGACCTCCGCCCGGAGGCGGCATGCGCCGCGGCGCGCGACGTCGGCCATGTGCTCGCGAGCGAGCTGCTCGCCTGCGGCGTGGACTTCAGCTTCACCCCGGTGCTGGATGTGGATTTCGGCGCCAGCGGCGTGATCGGAAACCGCGCGCTCCATTTCGATCCTGCGGCCATCGCGCAACTCGCGTCCAGCCTGATCGCGGGCCTGCGCGAAGCGGGCATGGCGAACGTGGGCAAGCATTTCCCCGGCCACGGCCATGTGCGGGCCGATTCACACCTTGCCGTGCCGGTGGATGAGCGCAGCTATGCCGAAATCGAGGCGACCGACATCGCGCCCTACCGGCAACTGATCAAGCATGGGCTGACTGCCGTGATGCCCGCGCATGTGATCTACCGGAAGGTGGACCCGAACCCAGCCGGATTTTCAGCGAAATGGCTGCAGGAAATCCTGCGCGACCAATTCGCTTTCGACGGCATGATATTCAGCGACGACCTGTCGATGGAAGGCGCGAGCGTGGCCGGCGGCGCGCTGGAGCGGGGCCGGGCGGCCCTGTCGGCTGGCTGCGACATGGTGCTGTTGTGCAACGCGCCCGACGCCGCCCCGGACCTGCTGGCCGGTCTGACAGGCACGCTGGATCAAGGCCGGGCGCAAGCCATGCGTGGCGCGCGCACAGTGACCGGTCTGGGTGCCTTGCAGCGAAATGCGCGCTTTGCGCAGGCGAAAGCTGCCGTGGATCGTTTCGCCGCTGACCGCGCTTAGGCGCGCAACAGCGCCTTTGACCGGCAGCGAACACCCAAATAGATGACTGACACCCTCAACCTGGAGTGCCGCGATTGTCCGAGGCTCGCGGGCTTTCTGGATCAAGTGCGGCGCGACCGACCAGGCTATCATGCGCGGCCCGTTCCCGCGTTCGGCGACGCCAAAGCGGCCTTGCTGATCGTCGGCCTCGCGCCGGGCATGCACGGCGCGAACCGCACCGGACGGCCGTTTACGGGGGATCACGCCGGCATTCTGCTCTACCGCACGCTGCACGCGTTCGGCTTCGCCAGTCTGCCCGCATCCGAGCGCGCCGACGATGCTCTGGTGCTAGAGAATTGCCGTATCAGCAATGCGGTCAAATGCCTGCCCCCGCAAAACAAGCCTCTGCCGGAGGAGATCCGCTGCTGCAATCGCTACCTCGCCGCAGAGTTGAGCCGGAGACCGCCACGCGTGATCCTCGCGCTGGGCAGCGTTGCCCACCAGGCGGTGCTCATGGCCTGCGGGCTGAAGCGCGCGGGCTTCAAGTTCAGCCATCATGCGGTACACGACCTGCCGCCCATGCAGCCGGCAACCAAGGGCATTCGCTTGTACGACAGCTATCATTGCAGCCGCTACAACACGCAGACCAGGCGGCTCACCGAGATCATGTTCCACGCGGTGTTCCGCGATATCGTTGCCGAGTTGCAGCCGCGATGAAGACGCAGGCCGAACCCGCGCCTGCCTTCGACGCGCAGGCGCTGATCAGCAGCCTGCCGCATCTGCCCGGCGTCTATCGCATGCTGAATGCGAAGAGCGACGTGCTCTACGTCGGCAAGGCGCGCGACCTGAAGAAGCGCGTCAGCTCCTATTTCCAGAAGACCGCGCAAAGCCCGCGCATCGCACTGATGCTGACTCAGGTCGCTGCGCTAGAAACCACGGCGACGCGCTCCGAGGCCGAAGCGCTGATCCTGGAAAACAACCTCATCAAGTCGCTGTCACCGCGCTACAACATCCTGTTTCGCGACGACAAGTCCTACCCCTATCTGATGCTGAGCGGGCACGCGTTTGCGCGCCTGGGGTTTCACCGCGGCGCGCTCGACGGCAAGCATCGCTATTTCGGCCCGTTTCCGCACACCGGCGCGGTGCGCGAGAGCATCCAGCTGCTGCAGAAGATATTTCGCCTTCGCACCTGCGAGGACTCGGTGTTTCAGAACCGCTCGCGGCCCTGCCTGCTGCACCAGATCCGGCGCTGTTCCGGTCCCTGCGTTGGACTGGTCGGCAGCGAGAGCTACGGCGCGGACGTCAGGAATGCGGAACTGTTCCTGCAGGGGCGCGAAGACGACGTGCTGCAGGCCCTGGGACAAAAAATGCAGCAGGCGGCCGAACTCCAATACTACGAACAGGCCGCGTTCTACCGCGATCAAATACAGGCGCTCTCGACCACGCAGCAGAAGCAATACGCCGAGAGCAGCACCGGCGGCGACGCCGACGTGATCGCCTGCGCCGAAATCAACGCCACGGCCTGCGTCAATCTGGTGATGGTGCGAAAAGGGCGCCAGTTGGGCGACAAGAGCTTTTTCCCGCACAACGCGGAGGGCGGCACCGCAGCCGAGGTGCTGCAGGCGTTTCTGACGCAGCACTACCTCAACCGGCAGGTTCCGGCGGTCATCGTGGTGGGTGCCGAGTTCGACGCGCACGAGGCCGAGGCCTTGCTCGCTGAGCAGGCCGGACACCCGGTGCAACTCGTCACCCGACCTCAGGGGCAGCGCCGTGCGTGGCTGGAGATGGCGCTGAAAAACGCCCAGCTGGCGCTGGCGCAGCGCCTGTCGCACGCGAGCAACCAGGAGGTGCGGCTGGCCGCCCTGCGCGAAGCCCTGGGCCTGCCCGACTCGGTGCAGCGCATCGAATGCTTCGACATCAGTCATACCCAGGGCGAGGCCACGGTGGCGTCCTGCGTCGTCTACGATCGCTTCGACATGCGCAACTCGGAGTACCGACGCTACAACATCGCGGGCATCCAGGCGGGGGACGACTACGCCGCCATGCGCTCGGTGCTGCAGCGCCGCTACGAGAAGATCTCGCGCGGGGAGGGCGTCGTACCCGACCTGATCCTGATCGACGGTGGCAAAGGCCAGGTCGGAGTGGCACGCGAAGTCATGGCCGAGCTCGGAATGAACGACATTTTCCTCTTCGGTGTCGCCAAAGGCGAGGAGCGCAGACCCGGACTGGAGCAATTGATCTGCGCCGACGCCAGGACCAGCATACAACTGGCGCGAGACAATCCCGGGCTGCATCTGATCCAGGCCATCCGCGACGAAGCCCACCGCTTCGCCATCACCGGCCACCGTGCGCGGCGCGGCAAAGCCCGCCTGGCATCCTCGCTCGAGGGAATCGGCGGCGTCGGCGCCAAACGGCGCAAGGAATTGCTGGCCCGGTTCGGCGGCCTGAAGGGCGTGATCGGCGCGAGCATAGACGATCTGGCACAGGTCCACGGCATCAGCCGCAAGCTGGCGGAAAAAATTTACCAGGAGTTGCACTAAGCATCGCTTGATTGGGGTATCTTGGCGATTGCTGCCCCGAGCCCGGACCCTGCGACCGTCGCCCTATGCGTTTCAACCTTCCCAATGCGCTGACCTGGATGCGCATCGTGATGATCCCGCTGTTCGTGGGTGTATATTATTTTCCCTTGACCTGGCTCGCGCTGCCGCAGCAGAACCTGGTCGCCACCGTCATCTTCTCCGTGGCCGCCATCACCGACCTGCTCGACGGTTATCTCGCACGCAAGCTGAACCAGACATCCGCTTTCGGCGCTTTTCTCGATCCGGTAGCCGACAAACTGATAGTGGCCGCAGCGCTGATCGTCCTGGTCGACCTCAACCGCCTCGATGCCGTAATCGCGATGATCATCATCGGCCGGGAAATCACCATCTCCGCGCTGCGCGAATGGATGTCCCATCTGGGCGCAGGGAAGAGCGTTGCGGTTTCGATGCTGGGCAAGATCAAGACCGTGTCGCAAATGGTCGCGATTCCCATGCTGCTCTATCACGATCCGCTAGGCAGCTTCGAACCGCAGAAGTGGGGAACCCCGCTGATCCTGCTTGCCGCGGCGCTTACGCTCTGGTCCATGTTCTACTACCTCAAGATGGCCCTGCCGACCGTGCAAAAACTTGGTTGAACTAAAGAGCCAAACCCCGGTATAATTCGCATCCTCATGCGGGAGTAGCTCAGTTGGTAGAGCGCAACCTTGCCAAGGTTGAGGTCGAGAGTTCGAGACTCTTCTCCCGCTCCAAAATTCAAAGGGAATGCGCGCCAGAATGGGAAGGCTGCGCCACAGCACGCGGCGCAGGACGGAAGGCAGCGCGTTCCCTTTTTCAATTTCGGATTGCCGCGCGCCCGACCGGCGCGCGCTGAGCGGCGGGGTGGCAGAGTGGTTATGCAGCGGCCTGCAAAGCCGTGTACGCCGGTTCGATTCCGACCCCCGCCTCCAAACGCTTTTGCGGCGCGAGATCGCCGCGGCACGAAGCGCTACAGCACGTTCTCCTGCGACAGAACATCGATCTCGGCCTGCGCATAGCCCAGCCCTGCAAGGATCTCCCGCGCGTGCTCGCCCAGCGCGGGCACGTGGAAATTCGGTTGCCCCGGTTGATGCACGAACTTGATCGGCATCCCCACATGCGGAATGCCGTCATCGTCGCGCAGGAGCATTCCGCGCTCTGCGCTCGCGGGATCAAAGAAAGCCTGATGCAGATCCCGAATGGGCGCCCAGCCTGCGTCCACTCCGTCGAACCACGTCTCCCACTCGGCCAGTGTCCCGGTCTTGAAGAATTCCCGAAGAAACGCCTTGACCGGCTCTTGCACCGGCCCGGCCGGCTGCTCGCACAGCGGCACTAGATCGGGGCGCCCGGCCTTGGTCAGCACGTTCTTGGCGAAATGCACCTCCATGCCGCCCAGCATCAGGTAGCGGCCGTCCTTCGTCTCGTAGGGATTGTTGAACGCGCCACCGCCCCATGAGCGTTCGTGCGTCGGGACGGGCGCGCGATTCTCGAGGAACACGGGCCCCAGCATGTGCGGCACGCAAGCCATCAGCGAATCCATCATGGCGACATCGAGAAAGTCGCCTTTTCCCGTCGCACGCTGTGACACCAGCGCCATCAACACGCCGGCTAGCGCCGTCAGCGATCCTGTCATGTCGGCGGCGGCAATCCCCGGCATCGCCGGGAAACCGTCGCGCCCCAGGCTCACGCTCATCACCCCGGCCATCGCCTGGATCGCAGGATCGTGCGCCGGCTTCGTGCTGTACTTTCCGGTTTGACCGAAGGCCGAGATGGAGCAGTAGATAATCTGCGGCGCGCGCGCTTCGATGGAACCGTAGCCGATGCCGAGCCGGTCCATCACGCCGGGACGAAACGATTCGACGAACACGTCCGCCTTTTCGCACAGTTTGAGCAGGATCTCCTTGCCGCGCGGATCCTTCAGATTGAGGCGCAGGCTCTTCTTGCCGCGCGCGATATTGCGAAACCATACGCTGTGGCCAGCCTGCTGGTACGGCGCGTTCCGCGCCGGTTCACCCAGCGGATAGGGCTCGACTTTGATCACCTCGGCACCATGGTCGGCCATGATGCCGGTCAGATGCGGGCCGGGAAGAAACAGCGAAAGATCGACTACACGAACGCCTGATAGCTTCATCCTCGATCCATCTATCGCCTGAATGCGGTCACGCCGGTCACCGTGGTTCCAGCGATTCCGCCCTGATTCAAGGAATACGCCACGCCTGCGCCCTGGCCGCTGCTGCCGGTGAAGGCACCGACGATCCTGCCCGAAGTATTTGCCGTGTTGGCTGCCGCCGTCGGCAGCGTGGTCGCGCCGCAGGCCGCACCGGTGCAGATATTCAGATTGCCAGTGCCAGACGGGCCGCGAGCGGCTTCGAAATACACCCGCTGCTGAATCGGGATGCCGCTGGCGCCTGCCGCCCAGGTTTGTCCGTTCACGGTGAGATTTACTCCGGCGTTCACGGTCTGGGCGCCGAAATCTGCCACCAGCGTCGCCGCGTTCAGGGTTCCAGCGGCGCTGCCGATGTTGTTCGTCGGGCTGGTGCCGCCGGCGTTGGTATAGGTGTAGGTACCGGTAACGGGGAGAGCGACCGGTCCCGCCTGCGCCGGACTGAGTATGAAATGCCAGTTCTGCGAGCTCAGATCGACGGTTCTGGAGGAAAAAGCGCCGGTGCCGCCGACGCGATCGAATATCGCGACCACGCCTCCGCCGTAGCGACCCCAGCGGATGCCGGTCTTCGCGTCAAAGCCGGATTCAAGCACCGCAGCCGGACTCGCGCCGGCTGGCAATACGACCGTGCCTGCCGTCGGCGTGCCCCCAGTGGCAACGAAACTGCCCGGGTCGATGGAAAAGCGCGCAGGAATCTCGTTGACGTAGGGCGAGCAGGTTGCCGGCGCCACGCAAGTCGGCACCGTGGTCATCGGCAGAGCCCCGTCCCATACGGTCGGCATGCCGCTGGCGCCCAGGATCGTCCTGGCCGTGGCCAGGCTGCGGCCGTCAACCTGCGTCAGGTATCTGCCGGGCTCGACCGCGGCGGGTGATTGCGGTCCGGCGCTCGGGTCGTTGTTGAGCCCCGTAGCCCCGAAACCAATCGCGTACGGAATATTGTTCGGATCGATCGCGGAAAGACCGCTGGTGACCGCTCCGCTGGCATCGGTATAGGAACTCAGCGCCAAGGCCAGCGCGCCGTTCACTCCGGTTCCCGGTGCAGAAGTGAAATCCTGGAACGCGTAGCTCATGCCTGCACCGCTGAGATTGGCCCCGGTGAGCTGACCGGAGACCATGCCGTTGATTCCCGACGCGTTCGTGGTGCCGCCGTTGAGTTTCACATACAAACTCTCGTGCAGGTAACCGTTCCCAACCTGAAAGTTGCTGCCGCGGAACTTTCCTTCGTCCAGCCTCAAGGTCGTTGCCGGAGTTGCCGTTCCGGTGGACAAGGCACCGCTCGCGTTGGTTGTCGCAGTCCAGGCCTGCGCAGGCGCCGCGCCGGATGCGGGGACCGATACGGACAGGTCGATGCCGACGGATGCAGAGTTGAAATTCACCGCCAGAACTGCGCTGTTGACGCTGCCGGTGACGCCGCCGTTGATACTGGCAGGCAGCGTGCCCCCATCGTAAGCGTATTTCGCGGTTCCGCGCATCGCGTTCAAGAACAATCCTGTATCCGGGCCCTTGACCCAGGCATAGTTGCCGATGCCGGGATAGGAAAATGCGGTGCCGTTCCAGTCGTTTCCAGACAAGGTGCCGCCGGTATAGCGGCCGAAGGAGACGCCGGTTGCGGCCGCGCTATTTGCATTGGTCGGCGCCTGCGCCACCGTCGCTCCAGTCAGGGTCTCGGAATGGGGTGTGGTACTGCTCGGATCGTAGTCCGTCACCATGTTCGGGCTGCCCGTGCCAAACGCGCTGGTATAACCGGTGGGCGATGTCGAATAATCCCGGGTTTGAGGCTGGCTAAACGATGCAGCCCCGCTAGGCGGCTGAAAAAAGGAGGTATTGAACAGCTGGCCGCCGCTGGTGCCGGTCGACAGCGCAAGCGCAGCCACATCGGTGCCTTTATTGAACGCGACCAAGCCCTGAATGTAGTCGTTTGTGGAGCGCGTCACCCCCAGCGGAATGGCACCGACGTCGCCGGCCGCCAGACCGGGGTCGTAGCGTGTATTGAAGTTATAGCGAAACATGGCGGCCGCCGCGGCGGTCGCGCCGGCGAAACCGCCGGTTATCCTGCCGCCGTATCCGCCGACGGCCCCCGGCAGCGTCGGTGCCGAGCATCCAGCGGTGGTGCAGGGAGGCGGCGCGCAATTGGTTCCGGAGCAGGTGACCTGGAGATTGCCTCCGGCGGCGTTTTGCCCGGCGGCCGACGAAACGTCGAACCCGAACTGGCTGTTGATCGGCACGTTGGTCGCCGCGGCAGACAGCGTCTGGTTGTTGATCGTGATGCCCACTGCAGGATTGACCGTCTGGGTGCTGAAATTCGCAGTCAGCGACGCGTAGTTCAATGCGCCCGTGTTGCCCAGGCTGTCCGTGGGTTTGGTGACGAAAGCCGGCATATATTCGAAGCTGCCTGTGATCGGAATACTCAGTGGCAGTTCGCGCACAGCCCAGTTGAAACTGTTAGTGCCTAGCGGCGTCGTATACACCACCGGGCTCGCCACGACGGAGGTGTCGGTAGTGGTGATCGTCCCGCCCAGATAGCGTCCCATGCGGATGCCGTTGACGCTGTCATTGTAGTTTGCGTCGGGAGTCGTGCCGCCGGCAAAGGCGACGGTGGCGCTGGTCAGGGGAGACGAGGGCAGGCCGCCCACCGTGCCCGTATTGGCGGCTGCTGTATTGGCGGTGTAGGAGGGCGGTCCGGAGGTGCCGCGCTCGCTCAGGCCATAGGGCGTGCTGACTATGCTGACCAGGTTGCCCGAGGCGTCGAACAGATAGTTCAGTTTGTCTTTCACTGTGCCCGAAGCCAGGCTGTAACCGGAATAATAGGTGGTTGCTCCTATCGTCTGCGCGCCGAACGCGAGGTGCCGATAGGTGCCCGATCCGCCCGTAACGGGAACCGCCGGTGTCGGGCCGGCGGGCACCGTGGGCACCGAGGGAACCACATGAGGCGCCTGGCTTACTGGAGTGGTCACGCCGCTCGTGGTCGTAGCGGTTTGCGTCGTAGTGTTCAAGGATGTGCCGCTGGCGCCCGTCGCGGTTACTGCGACGACCGGAGCGATCGCGACGGAGTTGATTGCGGCGGGCGTGTTGACCGCAGCCGGCGCGGCGGTTACGGTGCTTGCGGGATCGACCACCGCCGTGTTCCTGATCTGCGCCGGCGCCTCGGCCGCTTTCTGCTCTTCACCCGACTTGGCCGGCGCGGCCGCCGAGCCTGCTGGCTGCCCGCCTTCCTTCTTGCCTTCGTCCTTGGCCTCTTCCTTGGCTTTCTGCGGTCCCGGCGAGGGTGTCGGTTTGTAGAAAGGGGGAATGCTGGGCAGTATCCTGGGCGGTGCCTTGGCGTCAGGCACGTACCCGACCTGGTTGCGCTGGATATCGACCGTGCCGGCTTCGTTGCGGATGAACGCAACCCCGACGTTCACTTTGTCGTAGGTGCCGGGCGGCGCGATAGCTACCTGGCCGGGTCGCGGCGCAAGGATCACCATGGGTTCGTGGTCCGTGCCGCGAATGCCTATGGTAGAGGTGTCGGTTTTCACCATGTAATTCTGCTTGTTGGTGCGGCCGATGACGCCGGTGATGGTGCGAAAGCCGCCTTGCAACAGGGACACGACCGCGTTCTCGGAGCCGTCCTCCTTGCCGTTATAGCGGTAGGTATCGAAAGCCATATTCGTATTCGGACGCACCGCGATGAACCCGCCGTCCACCATCTTGATCTGCGCCGAGGCGCCTTCTGCGGTGACGATGCGGTCGCCCTCGTTAATTTCCGCCCCCTTTTTCAAGCTCGTCGTCTGACCGGCGCGGTTGATGAGCTTTACGTCGCCGATTACGAACTGCACGTTGCCGGCCAGCGCCCAGGCGGCGCCCGCGTGAGTCGCGAGCAGCAGCAGGACGGGAAGGGCGGTCAGCGGATTTTTCCAGGAAAATTGCATGGCGTTCATCCTCGGCAATAATTATTTGAAATCACGCCGAAGCGTGATCGAAACGTCGGTGCGGTCGTGCTGGTAAATCACGATGTTGGAATTGTTGCGCAAGTACGAAACCTGTGGTCTCAGCGTCCAGAGCTTGTCCAGACGCCAGTTGAGTCCGAGACTGGCGTCATATTGCCTGTCGTCACGGGTCAGCGATTCGGTGGGCGAACTGAAGGTCGCATTGGGCGTGCCGTAGCGGCTGAACTGCGCGCCCAGCCCCATGAACAGGTCTAGCTTTTCGCCGAGCTGGAATTGCATGCCCAGCCGTGCGCCGTTGAAGCGCTTGCCGCCGTCGGCGCGCGCCGGCGTGCCGTCTTCGCGCGAGGGAACGCTGTCGTCACCGGTCAGCAGCGTTGTCGACAGCAGGCCCTTTCCTTCGTTGAAAATATGCAGCCAATTCGCGCCCAGCGTCGACTGGTCGAAATCGTTGGCGCTGATCGTCGGTTCGAAGCGGTAGCGCGCATACTGCAGAAAGGCGCTCAGCTGGTTCGCGGTGTTGATCAGGTGCCGCCACTCGCCGCTGAAGCCGGTCGTGTCGCGATTGTTCTTTCCGTCGAGTTCGAATTTTCCGGCCAGAAGGCCCAGGCGAACCACGTTCGCCCCTTCACCCACGGCAACGCCGAGGCGCCCATCGATGCTGTTGGAATTGAATGTGGTCTGCGTATTGTTGTCGCGCATACGTAGGTCGGCACCCGCGAAAAGCGCGAACTTGGAGTTGAATTGGTGGCTGATTTCGCCGCCCAGACCAAGGCCCAGATAGCTGTCGGCGGCTTTGACGTTGGTCGGATTCAGGGTGAAGATCAGATTGCCTAAGGCTGGTACCGCTATCTGGCTTTGACTGGTGGCGAAATTCACATTGCTGTCGCGCCCGATGCTGCCTTCTATATAACCAGTCGCCTTGGTCTGTTTGGCGGATTCCTGCTTGGCGATCGCGGCGAGGTATTTGTCGATGGTAGCGCGCGCGGCTTCCGGCGGATTCTGCGTCAGCACAGACTCGAACTCGGTCTTGGCACGAGTCATGTCGCCCAACTGAAAATAGGCCCGACCCATGTCTATCCGCGCTCCTGCGAAATTGGGATCGACAGCCAGGACGCGCTCGAACGCAAGCGTGGCCTTGTCCGCCTTGCCGCTGTCCAACGCGGCGATCCCCAGGAGGTAGTCAAACTTGATGTTGCCCGACTGCTCGTATTCGAACGGCTCAAGCAGCGAGTAGGCCTCGGCGGCTCTGCCTTCCCGCATAAGTGCCTCCGCTTTGGCCATATCCGGCTCGGCGGCCAATGCGGCATTGGCTGATAGATAGACGCAAAAGCCGAGCGCGAGCACCATCCGCTTGACTGAAAATGAATTCGCCATGAAATGCGTACTCCCTGAACTTGGTCTCTTGATGGGTGACGAGGTTTTCGCGGGCTTTGCCGCGATAACGCACCGGGATCGGGCGTCTGATCGAATGACCATATAAGGCGCGCCGCTAGATGCTTGATTACACGCTGATTGCATACTTCGATGATTTCTGAGCCTCAAGTTCCTATTGTAGGACAATTATCTGGATACTTGAGTAATTTTCGGCTCCGGATTGTGGTGGTGCCAGGGACCGGAATCGAACCGGCATGCCGGGATTAGCGGCGGCGGGTTTTAAGCCCGCTGTGTATACCAATTTCACCACCCTGGCG
>CAYNVY010000096.1:0-16071 GCA_964400745.1 uncultured Enterobacteriaceae bacterium
CCTGAAGACCCTGGGCCTGATCGAAAAGTCCATCAACGAACCCCTGGGCGGCGCGCATCGGGACCATGCGGCGATGGCGCAACTGTTGAAAAAGGCCCTGCAGGACGCGCTGCGCACTTTCAGCAACAAGGGCGCGGACGAGCTGATAGCAGCGCGCTTCCAGCGCTTGATGGACTATGGCAAGTACAAGGAAGTCGAAGCCAAGTAGCTTGGACGGCTTCGAAGCCGCGGTAGGCGCAGCGCTCAAACCTTTGCTGTTTCGCGAGGCCAGGCTGGTGCTGGGCTTGTCCGGTGGGCTGGACTCGGTCGTTCTGCTCGAAGTCCTGCATCGGCTGGCGCGTCCGCTGGGCTTCAAACTCTCCTGCGTCCACGTTAATCACGGCATCAGTCCCAACGCTCGCCGCTGGGCGGCGGCTTGCGCGCGCAAGTGCGCACGGCTGGGTGTCGCGCTCGAGGCGCAGCTGGTGGACGTCGCGCCGTATCGTGCAGAGGGCCTGGAGGCCGCCGCGCGCCGGGCGCGTTACGAAATTTTCGCACGGCAGGAGGCGGATTTCGTCGTGCTCGCGCAGCATCTGGACGACCAGGCCGAGACCCTGCTGCTGCAGTTGCTGCGCGGCGCCGGGGTGAAGGGCGGGGCGGCGATGCCGGTATTGCGGCCGCAGGTCGCAAGCAAGCCCGGCAAAGGCGCGCGACCGCCGGCCATACTGCGACCGATGCTTGCGCTTTCACGCCGACAGATCGAGGACTACGCAAGCGCGCGCCGCTTGAAGTGGGTCGAAGACGAGAGCAATGCGGACCTACGGTTCGATCGCAATTTCCTGCGGCATGAGGTGCTGCCGGTGATAGAGCGGGCATTCCCGGCCTATCGCGCCACGCTCGCGCGCGCGGCCAGGCATCTGGCCGAAGCGAGTCATATCCAGGATGACTTGGCGCAGATGGACGCCGAGCTTGCCGTAACGGGAAACAGACTCGCCCTGGAAGAGTTGAAACGCATGGGCGCCGTGCGCGCGAAAAATCTCCTGCGCTGGCTGTTGTCGCAGCAGGGTGCCGCAGCGCCCGAGGCCGATCGCCTGGACGAAGGATTGCGCCAGTTGTTGCACGCGCGCGACGACGCAAGCGTGCACGTTGCGCTGGGTGCGTACGATCTGCGCCGCCATGACGAATACGCCTATTTGCTTGCGCCGCTTGCGGCGGTGCCGGCGACATTGCGGCGCGACTGGAGTGGCGAGCGCAGATGGCATCTGCCGGAGCTGGGCGGGACTCTGTTTTTTGTGCGCCGCGTCGGAGCGGGTCTGGACTGCGCCAGGGTCAGGGATGGGGGGCTGAGTATCGGCTTGCGCCAAGGCGGCGAGAAGTTGCGTAGGCAGACCGGTGGTGCTACGCGCAGCCTGAAGAACCTGCTGCAGGAAGCGCGCATGCCGCCGTGGGAGCGCGAGCGCCTGCCGCTGATCTATTGCGCCGATACCCTGGTAGCGGTACCCGGACTGGGGGTGGCGAGCGGTTGGCAGGCCGGATCGGGAAATCCCGGCTGGACCATCACCTGGAAGCGGCTGGAATAGAAGCGTTCCTCGAAGAAAAGTCTTTCGATTCCGCGCCAAATGTTCTTCGGTGTTTTCCCCTCTGCTTTTTTGCGTGCTTTTTGCCCGTGTCTTTTTGCCCGTTGACAACGCCAAAGTTAATGTATACATTAACTGACACATTAGACAGGAGGAGTTGCCGTGATCGCGGCGGCAGGCATTGCACCCCGGATTCCGCTTTCGGCGCTGCGTTTCGCGGGCGGTGGGCTGCATCGTCCCGAATGTGTGCTGGCGACCGCCAGCGGTGCCTTGTACACGGCCGACTGGCGTGGTGGCGTGGCGCAGACCTTGCCCGATGGCAGTCAAAATTTGTTCGCTGCCAGCCTTCCTGACAGCCGGCCGCTCAAGCCCAACGGCATCGCCCTTCGTCCCGACGGCAGCTTCCTGCTGGCCGATCTGGGCGATGCACAGGGCGGCATTTTCCACCTGAAGCGCGACGGCAGTGTCCTGCCATTTCTCGAAGCGGTAGACGGCGTGCCCCTGCCGCCTTCGAACTATGTGGTGGAGGACGGCGAACGTACCTGGCTTAGCGTAAGCACCCGCCATCAGCCCCGCGCGCTGGCCTATCGCGGCGATATCGCCGATGGTTTCATCGCGGTCGTCGACCGGCGCGGTGCGCGCATTGTGGCTGAAGGCTTGTGCTATACGAACGAGGTGGTGCCGAGTCCGGACGGCCGCTGGCTCTATGTCAATGAAACCTTCGCCCGCCGCCTGACGCGTTTTCGCATCGGCGCCGGCGGTGCGCTATCCGCCAGGGAAACTGTAGCGACCTTCGGCCACGGCACCTATCCGGACGGCCTCACCTTCGATGCGGAGGGCGGCGTCTGGATCACCTCCATCGTCTCCAACCGCGTGATCCGCGTCCTGCACGACGGAAGCCAGGAATTGATGCTGGAAGACTGCGATCCGGCGCATGTTGACTGGGTGGAACAGGCATTTCTGTCCGGCAATATGGGCCGTCCCCATCTGGACCAGTCCAGCGGCAAGGTGCTGAAGAACATTTCCAGCCTGGCGTTCGGCGGCCCGGGCCTGCGCACCGCCTACCTTGGCTGCCTGCTCGATGACCGGATTGCCTGTTTCGAGGCGCCGGTCGCCGGCCACCCGCCTTACCACTGGAATTTCTGAAGCCTTGCGCCAACTCCAACGGGGACCTGTAACGTCATGACCAAACAACACTTCAAGATCGCAGTTTTGCCGGGTGACGGCATCGGCACCGAAATCATGGAGGTCTGCATCAAAGTGCTGGACCACCTGCTGGCCGGTCAGCCGCGCTTCGGACTCAGTTACATTCAGGGACCGGGCGGGGCGCAGCACTACGCCGACAGCGGCGTCGCCCTGCCCGATAGCACGCTGCGCGCGTGCGAGGAGGCGGATGCGATCCTGTTCGGCGCCATGGGACTGCCCCACATCCGTTACCCGAACGGCACCGAGGTGAACCCGCAGCTCGACCTGCGCAAGCAATTCGATCTGTATGCCGGCGTGCGCCCCATCCGCGCCATCCCCGGCGTGCCCTCGGTACTCGCCGACCCGCGCGCCGCACAGATCGATTTCGTGCTGGTGCGCGAACAGTCCGAAGGTCTGTTCTACGGCCGCCTGTACCCGGAGAAGCAGCCCATAGGCGACGACAACGAGGCCTTCGACCTCGGACGCATCACGCGCAAGGGGTCGGAGCGCGTGTTCGATTTTTCCTTTCGGCTGGCACGGCAACGGCGTGCCGCCAATCCGGCCAAAGGGCGAGTCACCTGCGTCGACAAGGCCAACGTGCTCTCCAGCCTGGCGTTCTTCCACAAAATCTATTGGGAGCGCGCCAAGCTCTATCCGGATATCGCTGCCGACCATTGCTACGTCGACGCCATGGCCTTGAACCTGGTGAAGCGGCCCTGGGACTACGACGTGCTCCCGACCGAAAACCAGTTCGGCGACATTCTCTCGGATCTCGCCGCCGGATTGATCGGCGGCCTGGGCATGTCGCCTTCGGGCGATGTCGGCGACAAATACGGACTGTTTCAACCCAGCCACGGAAGTGCGCCGGATATCGCCGGGCAGGGCAAGGCCAATCCGACGGCGATGATACTTTCCGCAGCCATGATGCTGGAGTGGCTGGGCGAAAAGCACACGCTGCCCGAGGCCGGTGCAGAGGGCTTGCGCCTGAGCCGGGCGGTCGATGCGGCCTTCGCCTCCGGCAGACTTCATTCCTTCGAGTCGGGCGGGAAGGATGGCACGCAGGCGATCACCGACGCCATCGTCGCCGCGCTCGCGCGCGAGCCGGTGCCGGCATAGCCGCGATGGCGAAGAAACTCAAAGTCGCCGCCGTCGGCGCGGGTTATTTCAGCCAGTTTCAGTATCAGGGCTGGCGCAATATGGACACGGTCGAGACGGTCGCACTGACCAACCGGGACGTCGCCAAAGGCCGGGCGATGGCGGCGCGCTACGGCGTGCCCAGAGTGTACGGCCGGGTCGAGGAAATGCTCGACGCCGAGAAGCCGGATCTGTTCGACATCATCACCACGCCCGCCACCTATCGCGACTACATCTCTGCTGCCGCGGCACGCGGCATCGCGGTGATCTGCCAGAAGCCCTTCGGCCGCAGCTATCGCGAAGCCACGGAACTGGTCGCGATAGCGGAGGAGGCCGGCGTGCCGCTGATCGTGCACGAGAATTTTCGCTGGCAGCCTTGGTATCGCGAGGCCAAACATTTCATCACCGACGGCAAACTGGGTACGCTGCACAGCGCTGCTTTCCGTCTGCGTCCTGGCGACGGCCAGGGCGC
The DNA here is from genome assembly GCA_964400745.1 of uncultured Enterobacteriaceae bacterium. Classification (GTDB taxonomy): domain Bacteria; phylum Pseudomonadota; class Gammaproteobacteria; order Burkholderiales; family SG8-39; genus 2-12-FULL-64-23. The sequence goes on from CAYNVY010000096.1 coordinate 4,348, forward strand.
CGAGGCCTATCTCGATCGCCAGCCCTACTTCCAGCAGATGCCGCGCCTGCTGGTCTACGAAACGGCGATCCACTGGATCGACACCTTCCGCTTCCTCATGGGCGAAGTGAGCGCGGTGTATGCGCGGCTACGCAAACTCAACCCGGTCATCGCCGGCGAGGACGCAGGCTACATCCTGTTCGAGTACGAGTCGGGCGCAACGGGTCTGTTCGACGGCAACCGCCTCAACGATCACGTCGCGGAAAATCCGCGCCGCACCATGGGCGAGATGTGGCTGGAGGGCTCAGGCGGAGTATTGCGGCTCGATGGCGAGGGGCGTCTGTGGTGGAAACCGCATCACGGCGACGAGACCGAGCACCACTACGACAAAGGCCAGAGCGACAGCTTCGGCGGCGGCGCCTGCGAATGGATGCAGCGCCATGTCGTCGAACATATCTTGCACGGCGCGCCGCTGGAGAACACGGCGCGCGAGTATCTCGTCAATCTGAAGATTCAGGAAGCGGTGTATCGCTCCCATCGTGAAGGAAGAAGGATCGAACTGGCCGGCTTCGATCCGGAGGAACGCCCCGTGCTGCAAACTTTTGGCGGCCAATGACCGATTCAAACTAGGAGGAAGCAAGCATGCAACGCAGAACGTTTTTTTGTCGTACCCTGATCGCCGCCAGTATCGCGGCGGCTTTCGCACTGCCGCTGTCGGCCGGCGCCGCCACATCGCTCAAGTTCAGCCACACCGATCAGCCGGGAGGTGCGCGTCACATGGCGGCGGAATTGTTTGCCAAGAAAGTCGGTGAATACACCCAGGGCCGCTACGAGGTCAAAGTGTTTCCGGCAGGCCAGCTCGCCAACGACCCGAAAGCCATCGAACAGCTGCAACTCGGCGGCATCGATTTCACCGTCTCCAGCACCGGGTCCTACGCGACCCATCTGGCCACGCTGAATCTGACCATGCTGCCGTTTCTGGTCGAGAGCTACGACCAGGGCTGGAAGTTCTACGACGAGTCGAAATGGCTGCAGGCGCAATTTGCCAAGGCGCCGGAAAAGGGCTTCCGCTTCCTCTCCACCTGGGAAGCGGGCTTTCGCAACATGACGACCAAGGACGCGCTGACGACCCCCGCCGACGCCAAAGGCAAGAAGCTGCGCTCGTTTCCGAATGAAATGATGCGCTGGACGCTGGAATCAATGGGCTTTGCGGTACAGATCATGCCGCTGCCGGAGGTCTATCTGGCGATTCAGCAGGGTGCCGTGGCCGGTCAGGAAAATCCGGTCGATACGATTTTCTCCAACAAGTTTTACGAAGTCGCACCCAACGTGACCTTGACCAACCACGTATACAGCCCGATACCGCTCGCCATTTCGGAGAAGACCTGGCAGAAGCTGTCGCCGGCAGATCAGGCCGCCGTTACCAAGGCGGCGAAGGAGGCGGGCGACTGGAGCCGCAAGGAAATTCGCGGTAACGACGAGCGGCAGCTGAAGGAAATGAGCAGCAAGGGAGCCAAAGTCGCCCGTCCCGATATCGGACCGTGGCGTACCGCGGTGCAGCCCGCCTACGCCAAGGCCAAGGAAAAGTACGGTGCCGATGTCGATGGCATCATGGCGGACGCCGAAGCCATACGCAAGGCAGTCAAGTGATCGCCACGGGCCAGAACCAGCTCTCGCAGGCCGAGAATCTGATTCCGGCCCGGCCGGCGCGCCGCGGGCTCCTGCCCCCGGCGCCGCCCGCGCCCGCACCCTTGCGGCTGATCGGCGACGCGGTCGACTGGCTCGTGATCGGCATCGGCGCGGTGATGATCGTGCTGGTGTTCGTCAACGTCGTACTGCATCTGTTCGGCCGGGACATGGCGGCCACCACCGAGCTGTGCGAACTGCTGATGGTGTGGGTGACCTTTCTCGGCGGCGCGGCGGCGGCGCGGCGCGGCGCGCACATGGCCATCACCGAGTTGATCGACAAGCTGAAACCGGGCCCGCGCAGGGCGCTCGATCTGGCGATCACCGCGGTATCGGCTGTCGTCCTCGGGCAATTGGTATGGTATGGCTGGAACATTACCAAGGCCGGATGGAGCAATCAGCTGACGGTGCTGGATATTCCGATGTCGTTTCAGTACCTGGCCCTGCCGGTCGCTTCCTTCATTACGCTGCTGTTCGTGCTCTGGGACGGTCTGCAGATCATGCGCGGCCTGTCGCGCGAACAGCGTTTCGGCAGCGACTGAGGGGAACCATCGAGATGTTCGCCCTTGCACTGTGCGCCGTATTCTTTGCCGTTGCGCTGGCCGGGCTGCCGCTGGTGTTTTCGCTACTGGCGACGACCGTCGGTTTTATCCTGGCCGCCAATCTCGGCCATCCGCTGGAAACGATTTTTCTGTCCTACATCGGCGGCGTCGAGCCGTTCATTCTGATCGCCGTGCCGCTGTTCATCTTCGCCGGCGAATTGCTCTCGGAGGGAGGCGTAGGCCGGCGCATCGTCGATTTCGCGCATGCCCTGCTCGGTTTTCTTCCCGGCGGTCTGGGCGTGGTTACGGTTGCCTCCTGCCTGATGTTCGGCGGTGTGTCAGGCTCCGCCATAGCCGATACCGCGGCGATCGGTTCGCTCGTGATTCCGGCGATGGTCAAGCAGGGATACTCCCGCGGTTTCGCCGCCGCACTGCTGTCCGTGGCCGGCACCCTGGCGCTGCTGATGCCGCTGTCGATCCCGTTTCTCGTCTACGCTTTCATCTCCGGCGTCTCCATGCGCCAGCTGTCGATGGCAGGCATCGTTCCGGCCATGATCATGGCGGTGGCTTTGGTCGTCGTGTGCATCTGGTACGGCCGCAAGACCGGCTGCGACAACGGCAACAAGCCCTCCAGCTGGCCGCAGATATGGGCCGCCACCCGGGCCGCCGGCCCTGCGTTGCTGATGCCGATCATCATCGTCGGCGGGATCTGGTCGGGCCTGTTTACGCCGACCGAAGCGGCCGCCATTGCCGTGGTCTACGGCCTCGGAATCTCCCTGTTTCTCTACCGTGACATCGGTTGGCACGATTTGCCGCGTCTCATACTCAAGGCTTTTTCAACTAGCGCTACGGTGATGCTGGTCATCGGTGCGACCGGTTGCCTTGCCTGGCTGCTGACGGTCGAGCAGGTCGCGGCGCAACTCGCCGAATGGGTGAGGGTGGTGGCGACCGAGCAATGGATGTTCCTCGCAATGGTCAATATCGCGCTGCTGCTGCTGGGGATCTTCATCGAACCGCTGCCCGCCATGCTGCTGACGGTGCCGCTGTTGCTGCCGATGGCGCAGGCGCTGCATGTGGACTTGATCCATCTGGGCGTCTTGGTGACGGCAAATCTCGCGCTGGCGTTGTATACGCCGCCGGTCGGGGGCACGCTTTTCGTCGCCGCGAAACTTGCCGATGCGAGCATCGGCGATATCACGAAAGAGCTGATTCCGCTGTTTGCCGCGTCTTTGGTGGTGCTGGGCCTGATCACCTTCATTCCTGCGATGACATCGGTCATATACAAGCTGATGTTATAGCGCACCTGCCCGGCAATCGAGATTTCGCCAGTTTCATCCTTCCTGAGGCCGATATCATGTACGTCATCGCGGTCGATTTCACGCTTCATGCGCAGCAATTGCCGGAGTTCATGCCGCTGATGCTGGAGAACGCGCGTATCTCGCGCGAAGCCGAGCCCGGCTGTCTGCGCTTCGACGTTTGTCGGGATCCCGCGCGACCAGAGCATGTCTTTTTGTATGAGCTATACGAAGACCGGTCCGCGTTCGACGCGCATCTGGCAAGCGCGCATTTCAAGGCATTTGACGCCATGACACGGGCGATGCTGGCGGGCAAGGCGGTTCATGCGTATGAATTGGTGAACGGCCAGGCCGTGTGACGGAATACAATTGCGTCCATCCGTCAAACCGCACAAAGCAATGAAGCCAGCCGTTTCTCGCGCAGTCGGCCCTCAGCCCAAGTCCGCCAAAGCCAGGGCCAAGCCGGCGGCAAAATCGGGGGGCGCGAAGAAACTTCCTCCGGCGAGGCGGACGAGGCAGGCGACTGTGCGGGAACCGTTCGCCGATATCGCCTATAGGGAACTCCGGGCGCGCATTCTGGACAACCGAATGCTTTCCGGCGAGCAGTTCACCGAAGAAGAACTGGCGGCAATGCTGCGAATGAGCCGGACGCCGACCCGCGAAGCCATGCTGCGCCTGGTCGGGGAAGGTTTGGTCGAAGTTCGGCCGCGTCACGGCATGCGGGTGAAGCCGGTATCCATGGCCGACATGCGGGAGATCTACGAAGTGCTCACCGCGCTGGAATCCACGGCCGCGGCGCTGGCCGCATCGCGCGCTGATCAGGGCGACTCGATCAGACACTTGCGCACCGCGATCAGCGACATGGATGCGGCGCTCGAGCGCGACGATCTCAGGGCCTGGGCGGAGGCCGACGAGCGGTTTCACAAACTGCTGGTGGCGGCGGCCGGAAACTCGCGCCTGACGGAACTGGTGCAAACCTTTGTCGGCCAGTCGCAGCGAGTGCGCATGCTGACGCTGCGCTTACGACCGAAGCCAACCAATTCCAACCGCGATCACGAGGCGGTGGTGGACGCGGTGGAGGCGCACGACGCCGCCCGAGCACGCAGGATTCACTATGAGCATCGCGAAAGAAGTGGTCGCATGCTGGTCGAATTGCTGGCGAGCCATGGTCTGACGCAGTTGTAGGAGGCGCGACCGCCGCCCGGCAAGCGCCGGGGGCCGATGGCGGAATGCGCGCCACGGTGCTTGACGTGGGATGGCCGCGGGCTTCCTCGCTCATCCAGCCACGCGCGCCAGTGTACAGGCGACACAAAGCAAAATCCCTGATAAAATAGAGCGTTAAGCTTTAATCTTTACTAAAATATCGGAGATTTACATGGCTTTGGAACGTACCCTATCTATCATCAAGCCGGACGCGGTGGCGAAGAACGTGATCGGCAAGATTTATTCCCGCTTTGAAACCAACGGCTTGAAGGTTATTGCCGCGCGCATGCTGCAGCTGTCGCAGGCTGAGGCCGAGGGATTTTACGCCGTGCACAAGGGCCGTCCGTTTTTCGCGGACCTGGTCAAATTCATGGTCTCAGGGCCGGTGATGGTGCAGGTGCTCGAGGGCGAGGGCGCGATTGCCAAGAACCGGGAACTGATGGGCGCGACCGACCCGAAGAAGGCGGACAAGGGCACGATACGCGCCGATTTCGCCGAGAGCATCGACGCGAATGCCGTGCATGGATCCGACGCGGTGGATACGGCGAAGGTCGAAATCGCCTATTTTTTTCCGGCGTTGAACATCTATTCGCGCTGAGTCGATTCGCGCATGAGTCCGAACCTGCTCAACTTCGATGCCGCGCAGCTCGCCGGTTTCTTCGCCGAAATCGGCGAGAAGCCGTTTCGCGCCAAGCAGTTGTTGCGCTGGATGCATCAGTTCGGCGAGGCCGATTTTGCGCAGATGAGCGACCTGGCCAAACCGCTGCGGGAAAGGCTCGCCGCCAGCGCGGTGATCGAGGTTCCCGCGATCGTATCGGACAGCATCGCCGAAGACGGGACGCGCAAGTGGCTGGTGGACGTAGGCAAGGGCAACGCGGTGGAGAGCGTGTTCATCCCCGAGGCGAACCGCGGCACGCTGTGCGTCTCTTCTCAGGCGGGATGCGCGCTCGACTGCAAATTCTGCTCCACCGGCAAGCAGGGTTTCAACCGCAACCTCGGCGTGGCCGAGATCATCGGCCAGCTCTGGATTGCCAACAAAGCCCTGGGCGCGGTGCCCAGGGGCGATCGCGTCATCAGCAATGTCGTCATGATGGGCATGGGCGAACCGCTGGCGAATTTCGACAACGTGGTGACGGCGATGCAGTTGATGCTGGACGACAATGCCTACGGGCTGTCGCGCCGGCGCGTAACATTGTCCACCTCGGGCATCGTCCCGGCGATCGACCGTTTGCGCGATACCTGTCCGGTGGCGCTGGCGGTATCGCTGCACGCGCCCAACGACGCGCTGCGCAATATGCTGGTGCCGATCAACCGGAAATATCCCCTGGCCGAATTGCTGGGCGCCTGCCGGCGCTATCTGGATCGGGCGCCGCGCGATTTCATTACCTTCGAGTACGTGATGCTGGACGGAGTCAATGACCGCGCCGAACACGCGAGAGAACTGATCGCGCTGGTGCGCGACGTTCCGTGCAAGTTCAATCTGATTCCGTTCAACCCCTTCCCCAATTCCGGTTTCAGGCGTTCGTCGTCTGAAACCATCCGGCGCTTTGCCGAAATCCTGCTCGCGTCCGGACTGGTCGTGACCACGCGCAAGACGCGGGGCGACGACATCGACGCGGCCTGCGGCCAGCTCGCGGGCAAGGTGGAAGACAAAACCCGGCGCAACCACCGTGTCGTGGAGATACAGCCATGCTGAGATCGATTGTCTGCGCGGCGCTGGCCGCGGTGCTGGCTATGGCCTGCGGCGTGTTTGCCGGGTGCGCGCAAAACCCGGCATCGTCGGCGAGCCAGGCGAATACGGTCGAGACCGGCACGCACACCGGGGAAGTCGGCGATCCGCGCAACCGGGCGCGCATCCACACCGAGCTGGCATCGGCCTATTTCGAACGCGGCAATATGGGCGTGGCTCTGGAGGAATTGCGCATTTCGATCTCAGCGGATCCGAGCTATGCGCCCGCATACAATGTGCTCGGGCTGGTGCATATGGACCTGCGCGAGAACGGCGTGGCCCAGCAGCACTTCGAACGCGGCCTGCAGCTCGCGCCGAACGATCCGGATCTCAACAACAACTACGGCTGGTTTCTTTGCCAGACAGGGCGCGAAGCGCAATCCATCGCCTATTTTCTCGCGGCGCTGAAGAACCCGCTGTACAGCACGCCGGCGCGCTCCTACGTCAATGCCGGATTGTGTTCGGTGCAGAACAACAACGAGCGCGACGCCCTCGAGTACTTCGAGCGCGCCTTGCGCAATTCCCCCGACAACCTTCAGGCACTGCTGAATCTGGCCAAGCTACAGTACAAGCGCGGGCAGCTGGAGCTTGCGCGCGGCCTGATCGGACGCTTCAACCGCTTGATAGAACCGACGGCGGAATCATTGTGGCTGGCGCTGCGCGTGGAGCGCCAGCTCGGCGACCGCCCGGCCGAAAATGCCTTCGCCGCACAGTTGCGGCGGCGCTTTGCGGGATCCCCGGAATACGACAATCTGCTCAAGGGCAAGTTTGAATGAGTGAAGCCGAACCAGTCGCGGCGCAAGCGAACACGGGCGGCCTGGGCAGCCCGGGCCGTGCGCTCGCGGCCGCTCGCGCCGCGCTCAACCTCAGCGTCGCGGATGTGTCGCAGAACATCAAGTACGGCGTCAAGCAGATCGCTGCGATCGAAGCCGACGATTATTCCAAGCTGCCCGGCACGACTATCGTGCGCGGCATGATCCGCAGCTACGCCAAACTGGTGCAACTCGATCCGGCCCCCTTGCTTGCCGAACTGGGGCAACGCGATGTCCCGGTGCCGGTTTCGGTCGATCTGCACACGGACGAGCAGGAGCCGTTTTTCGAGGGCGGCAAGAAATCGAACCGCCTCTACGCTTATCTTTCCGTCGCGGCACTGCTGGCGGTGGCGGCGGTGGTGTACGAGTGGTACGCCAGCCCGCCCTCGACCGGCGAAGTGGTCACGATCACGCCCAAGGCGGCGAGGACGGAGACCGCGCCGGCGCCGGCGGTGGCGGTGGCGGTGCAGGTGCCGGCGCCAGAGGCGAAGGACACGCAGGAGGCGCAGACCTCAGAGCTGCGCAGCCAGGCGCCGGAGGTGCTGCCTCCTCCGCCCGCGATCATGGGCAAGGTGAGCGGAACCAATCGCATCCTGCTCGAGTTCGACCAGATCTCATGGGTCGAGATCAAGCAGGCGAACGGGAAGATCCTGCTGTCGCAGCTCAATCCGGCAGGGAGCAGGCAGTTGATCGAAGGCGTGCCCCCGTTCGACCTGGTGATAGGCAATGCCGCCAAGGTGCGTCTGAAATACAACGACAAGCCGGTCGACCTGAAGCCCTATTTCAAGGTCGATGTGGCGCGCCTCGCGCTCGAGTAAGCCGATGCCGAGCGCTGCACGCAAGACCACGCGCATGGTGCGCATCGGCGCTGTCGCCATCGGCGGCGGCGCGCCCGTCGTGGTCCAATCCATGACCAACACCGATACCGCCGACGCCGCCGCCACGGCGCAGCAGGTGTTCGATCTCGCGCGCGCCGGGTCCGAACTCGTGCGCATCACCGTCAACACGGCCGAAGCCGCGGCGCAGGTCGCGCGCATACGCGACGCGCTGGCGAAGCGCGATTGCGCGGTGCCGCTGGTGGGCGATTTTCACTTTAACGGGCATCGCCTGCTCAGCCAGTATCCGGAGTGCGCCGAGGCGCTGGCGAAATACCGCATCAATCCGGGCAACGTCGGCAAAGGGGCCAAACGCGACGACCAGTTTGCGACCATGATCGAGATGGCCTGCAGGTACGACAAGCCGGTGCGCATCGGCGTCAATTGGGGCAGCCTGGACCAGGCCTTGCTCGCGCGCCTGATGGACGAGAATGGCAGGCGCGCGCAGCCGCTCGCGGCCGAAGCGGTGATGCGCGATGCGCTGGTCGTGTCGGCGCTGGAGTCGGCGGCGCAGGCGGAAAAATGGGGGCTTGCGGCCGAGCGCATCGTGCTGTCGTGCAAGGTAAGCGGCGTGCAGGATCTGATTTCGGTCTACCGCGACCTCGCCGCGCGCTGTGATTATGCCCTGCATCTCGGGCTCACCGAGGCGGGCATGGGCTCCAAGGGCATCGTCGCCTCGACCGCGGCGATGTCGGTGCTGCTGCAGGAAGGCATAGGCGACACCATACGCGTGTCGCTCACGCCGGAGCCGGGCGGCGACCGCACGCGCGAAGTCGTGGTGGCGCAGGAGATCTTACAGACCATGGGCCTGCGCTCGTTCGCGCCGCTGGTGATCAGCTGCCCCGGTTGCGGGCGCACCACCAGCACTTACTTCCAGGAGCTCGCGGCGGGCATACAGGCCTACCTGCGCGGCCAAATGCCTTCGTGGCGCGAGCAGTTCCCGGGCGTGGAAGACATGCATGTGGCGGTGATGGGCTGCGTGGTCAACGGCCCGGGCGAGTCCAAGCAGGCCAACATCGGCATCAGCCTGCCGGGTTCGGGCGAGCGGCCGGTGGCCCCGGTATTCGTCGACGGCGAGAAGACCGTGACGCTCAAGGGTGAGACAATCGCCGACGACTTCAAGAAAATCGTCGACGAATACGTGCGCAGCCACTATGGCGCGGGACATGTCGCAGGCGAAGCCGCGACAGGCGGGCGCGCGGGGAAAAAATCGAAATCAATTCCAATAAAGGCGGCGGTCTAGGACCGGCGGTTACAGAGCGCGAAGATGAGCCAGACCATACAGGCAGTGCGGGGGATGAACGACATCCTGCCGGACGAAGCGGTGCATTGGGAAGAGTTGGAGGAGACGCTGCGCTCCTGGCTGCGCAGCTACGGCTATCGCAACATGCGCACGCCGCTGCTCGAGCCCACCGCGCTGTTCCGGCGCGCGATCGGCGAAGCCACCGACATCGTCGAGAAGGAGATGTACAGCTTCGTCGACGAGCTGAACGGCGAGGCGCTGACGCTGCGGCCGGAGGCCACGGCTTCCACGGTGCGCGCAGCGATCCAGCACAATCTGCTCTACGGCAATCCGCAGCGCCTGTACTACATGGGACCCATGTACCGGCACGAGCGGCCGCAGAAGGGGCGCTATCGCCAGTTCCACCAGGTGGGCGCGGAGGCGCTGGGTTATGCCGGGCCGGACGTGGATGCGGAGTTGCTGCTGATGTGCGCGCGCCTGTGGGACGACCTCGGGCTGAGCGGCATCAAACTGCAACTCAACTGCATCGGCAGTTCAGAAGAGAGGGCGCGCCACCGCGGCGATCTCGTCGCGTATCTGCAGAAGCACGAAGGCGATCTGGACGAGGACGCAAGGCGGCGCATGCATACCAACCCCTTGCGCGTGCTCGACAGCAAGAATCCGCTGCTGCAGCCGCTGATTGAAGCCGCGCCGCGCCTGCTCGATCATCTGGGCACGGACTCGATGGCGCATTTCGAAGGGGTGCAGCAGGTGTTGAAGGACGCCGGCATTCCCTACAGCATCAACCCGCGCCTGGTGCGCGGACTCGACTACTACAACCTCACCGTGTTCGAGTGGGTGACCGACCGCCTGGGTGCGCAGGGCACGGTCTGCGGCGGCGGCCGCTACGACGGACTGTTCGAGCAGATCGGCGGCAAGCCGACCCCGGCCATCGGCTTCGCCATGGGACTGGAGCGCCTGCTGGCGCTGATGCACGACGCGCGCGCGCCGGAACCTGCGGCGCAATGCGAGGTCTATGTAGTGCACCAGGGCAGCGCCGCCGGTCGCATCGCCTTCGGCGTGGCGGAGGACCTGCGCAACCACGGCCTGTCGGTGGTGCAGCATTGCGGCGGCGGCAGTTTCAAGGCGCAGATGAAGAAAGCCGACGCGAGCGGCGCCGTGCTCGCAGCGATCATCGGCGAGGACGAGGCGGCGGCGAACGAGGTCAGCGTGAAGCATCTGCGGCAGGAGCGGGAGCAGCAGCGAGTGGCGCGCGAAACACTGGCCGAAACAGTGAACAATTTACTATTCTTGGATGAAGACTAGACATGGCTACATACGATCTGGAAGAACAGGAACAACTGGCGGCGCTCAAGGCCTGGTGGAATGACAACGGCAACATGGTCATGTCCGCGGTGAGCGCGGTGCTCTTCGTGTTCGCCGCCTGGCAGGGCTGGAACTACTATCAGCGCACCCAGGCGGCGCAGGCATCCGGCCTGTACGAAGCGGTGCAGAAGGCGGCCGCAGCGAACGATCTCAAACTGGTGAGAGAGAGCGCCGGCGCCGTGCTCGAGCAGTTTCCGCGCACGACCTACGCCGCCATGGCCGCGCTGGTGTCGGCCAAGGCGCATTTTCAGGGCGGCGATTTGAAGACCGCGCGCGCCCAACTCAGCTGGGTTGCCGAAAATGCCAAGGACGAAGCGCTGCAGGATATCGCGCGCCTGAGGCTGGCCGGCGTGATGCTGGACGAGAAGGCCTACGACGAAGCGCTGAAAACCCTGGATGCCAAGCACGGCGCGCCGTTCGACGCGCAGTTTTTCGCCACTCGCGGCGACGTCCTGGTCGCGCAAGGCAAGAAGCAGGAAGCGGCCGGCGCGTACAAGTCCGCTCTGGAGAAGATCGACGCCAAGGACGCAGGGCAGCGCGCGTACGTTCAGTTGCGCCTGGATGCCTTAGGTACCACCTCAGGTACCGCCAAATGAAGCAGGCGCGGCCGCTAGCCCTCGTGCCCGTGTTCGCGGCCGCCCTCGCGCTCGCCGGCTGCGCCGGCGGCGGCGCTGTCAGCAGCGCGATGGACAGCATCAACCCGATGAACTGGGGCGGCAGCGCTGCGCCGCAAATGGCGCCTCTGCCCGAGCTGACGAATCCGATCGCAGTCAAAACTTTGTGGCAGGCCAGTATCGGCAACGCACAAGAGTCGATCTTCAGCCCGGCGGTGACCGCCGACGGTATTTTTGCAGCGGCAGCCGATGGCACGATCACCCGCCTGGATGCGGGCAACGGCAAGCAAGTATGGCGCATCAACGCCGGCGAAAGGCTTACCGGCGGCGTCGGCGCCGACCGCAACCTGCTCGTGGTGGGCAGCGGCAAGGGCGACGTGC
>CAYNVY010000097.1:0-15955 GCA_964400745.1 uncultured Enterobacteriaceae bacterium
GCACCATGCCGGTGGGATGATGAATCGCGCGCCGCAGCCGGCGCAGAACATCCACCGGCATGCCGAGCATGTCCAGACCGAGCAGGCCGCTGGCCTGATTGAGCAGACGCATCACGATCGATTCGCCGTGCTGCGTCGGCATGGTCGAGATCCGCACGTCCACCATCGCGTTCCGGACCTTGAAGTTGAAGCGCCCGTCCTGCGGCAGGCGCTTCTCCGAGATGTCGAGTCCGGACATGAGTTTCAGCCGCAGCGCCACGGCGGAGGCCACCTTGATGTCGGCGTCGGTCTGCACGTTCAGCACGCCGTCGATGCGAAAGCGGATGCGCAACTGCTTTTCCTGCGGCTCGATGTGGATGTCCGATGCGCGCAGCTTGATCGCCTCGTCGAAAACCGTCTGCAGCAGCTTGACGACCGGCGCGTCCTCCTGCCCCGGCGTGACCCCGAACAGTTCGGCAAACTCCAGCGGCACCTCGCCCAGTTCGGCGGTCAGCTCCCTGGCGAAGCCGGTGATCTCGCCGGTGCGGCGGTAGATGCGGTCTATCGCGGCGAGCAGCTCGGTCCCGATCACCGCCGCGGGTTCGATTTCCCGTTTCAGGATGCGCCCGATCTCGTCGTACACCAGCAAGTCGCTGGGGTCGGCCATCCCGACCAGGAAGGCCGTGCCGCGGTCTTCCAGCACAATCGCGCGGAAACGGCGCGCCTGTGCCTCGGGCAGGCGCTGCACCACCTCGGGTTTCAGATCGAACGCGCGCAGGTTGATGAAGGGAATGTCCAACTGCCGGGCCAGCGCCTTGGACATAGCTTCCTCGGTGACGAATCCGCTGTCGATGAAAATCCGGCCGAGCTTGCGGCCGGTCTTCTTTTGCTGCTCCAGCGCCAGCCCGACCTGCTCTTCAGTCACGAGGTTCTGCCGAACCAGAATCTCTCCGATGCGGACCTTTACCGGCCTTGCCATGTGGGTACCCGTCGCCTCTTACACCAAAGTGTTATGAATCCAGCGCATGCGTTTGAAGTATAGCTTGATCGCCGGGCTTGCGCCGCCGCTGAGCCGCGGCTGGTATCATAGCGCGCATACTTCAGCCTCTTGGCATGCGCTTCGATGAACTTCTGCCCGAACTGCGGCGCCCCGGTCAGCCTCCGGGTCCCCCCCGGCGACACTTTGCCGCGTCATGTGTGCGCCGCCTGCGACACCATCCACTACTCCAATCCGAAGCTGGTGATCGGCTGCATCCCCGAGTGGGGGAACAAGATCCTGCTGTGCAAACGCGGCATCGAACCGCGCCTGGGCTGTTGGACGCCGCCGGCGGGCTTCATGGAAAACGGCGAGACCACCAGCGAAGCGGCGCTGCGCGAGACCCTGGAAGAAGCCAACGCGCGCGTCGAAATCGGCGACCTGTTCAGCATGCTGTCGGTGCCGCACGTGAATCAAGTGCACCTGTTCTACCGCGCGCGACTGCTCGATCTGGACTTCGCGCCCGGCATCGAAAGCCAGGAGGTCGCCTTGTTCGAGGAGGCGGAAATCCCGTGGAAGGAGATCGCCTTTCGCACCATCTCCACCACGCTCAAGTACTACTACGAGGACCGCAGGCTCGGACGATACGGCTGCCATGGCGGCGCCATCCTGCCGCTGAAGTAGCCCCCTACCTCAGTTCTCCGGCGTAGCGTTGATCTTGTGAATCGAAAGATCCGCGCCGTTGAACTCCTCCTCCGCGTCAAGGCGCAGTCCGACCGTCGCCTTGAGCGCGCCGTAGACCAGGGCGCCGCCGGCGAGCGCGACCGCGATCCCCAGCGCCGTCCCCGCCAGTTGCGACATGAAGCTCACCCCGCCCATCCCGCCCAGCGCCTTCGTGCCGAAGATGCCGGCCGCGATCCCGCCCCAGGCGCCGCACAGTCCGTGCAGCGGCCATACGCCCAGCACGTCGTCGATCTTCCATCGATTCTGGGTCAGGGTGAACATCTTCACGAAAATGAAACCGGCCACCGCGCCGACCGCGAGCGAACCCGCCGGGTGCATCACATCCGACCCGGCGCAGACCGCGACCAGCCCCGCGAGCGGGCCGTTGTGCACGAAGCCCGGATCGTTGCGTCCGGCGACTAGCGCCGCCAGCGTGCCCCCGGCCATCGCCATGAGCGAGTTGAGCGCCACCAGGCCGCTGACCTTGTCCAGGGTCTGCGCCGACATGACGTTGAAGCCGAACCAACCCACCGACAATATCCACGCGCCCAGCGCGAGAAAGGGAATGCTCGAGGGCGGATGCGCGGTCATGCCCTTGCCGTCCTTGCTGTAGCGGCCGCTGCGCGCGCCCAGCAGCAGCACCGCGACCAGTCCGATCCAGCCGCCCACGGCGTGCACGACGATGGAACCGGCGAAATCGTGGAATTCCTCGCCGAAGGACGCCTTGAGCCAGGCCTGTATGCCGTAGTGCTGGTTCCAGGCGATGCCTTCGAAGAACGGATAGACGAACCCGACCAGCAGGAAGGTCGCCGCAAGCTGGGGGTAGAAACGCGCGCGCTCGGCGATGCCGCCCGAAACGATTGCAGGCACCGCGCCGGCGAAAGTCAGGAGGAAGAAAAATTTCACCAGCTCGTAGCCGTTCTTTTGCGCCAGTTGCTCGGCTCCGCTCATGAAACCTATGCCGTAGGCGATGCTGTAACCGACGAAAAAATAGGCGATGGTGGACATGGCAAAATCGGCGAGGATTTTCACCAGCGCATTCACCTGATTCTTCCAGCGCACCGTGCCCAGCTCGAGAAAAGCGAAGCCCGAATGCATCGCAAGCACCATGATCCCGCCAAGCAGGATGAACAGCACGTCTCCCCCGGATTTCACGTTTTCCAAGATTTCCTCCCCCCGCTGCGTTGGCGTTGATCGCAGGTCAGGCCTGCGAGACATTGATTGTTTCGCGCATTATGAATGCCTTTTGCGGCATTTGCACTCGCACCGCGGCAAGTGTATGGACGCTGCGAACGCGCTTGTGCTAGCGTGCGCCATTCAAGGAAATCAGCGACCCCGAAATGCACCGCGGTTTTATGCAAAGCAGCTCCCTGCCCACCGCACGGCCCTTCTTCTTCGCGCAGCCATGATCCCCTGGCTTGAGCACGACGATCCGTTTCCGCCGCTCGAAAGCGCGCTGAAGCAGCCGAACGGATTGCTGGCGGCGGGCGCGGATCTGACGCCCGGGCGGCTGCTCGCCGCCTATCGCTTGGGCATCTTTCCGTGGTACGCGCCGGGAGAACCGCTACTGTGGTGGAGCCCCGACCCGCGCATGACGCTATTTCCGTCCGAGCTGAAAATCTCGCGCTCGCTCGCCAAGACGCTGCGCAATCGCGAGTACGAGGTTCGCTTCGACAGCGCCTTCGCCGCCGTGATGCAAGGCTGCGCCACCCGCGGTGCCTGTGCTGCAGCCTCGCCCGGCGCCGCCACCTGGATCACGGCCGAAATGTGCGCGGCCTATCAGCGCCTGCACGAGCTGGGTTATGCCCATTGCGCCGAAACCTGGATCGACGGCAAGCTGGCGGGCGGCTTGTACGGCGTGGCGCTGGGTCGCATGTTCTACGGCGAATCCATGTTTACCCGGGAACGCGACGCGTCCAAGATCGCCATGGTGCATCTGGTGCGCCGGCTCGAGCGCCGGGGTTACGGCATGATCGACTGCCAGATGCACACGCAGCATCTCGCCAGCCTGGGCGCGCGTGCCATCCCGCGCGAGAGCTTCTCGCTAAGGCTGCGGGAATTGGTAGACTGCGCGATGACGCCCACGAAATGGAACGCGCCGGAGACGGACACCGATGTCGCTGCTTAACGATCTTCCGCTGGCGGTACTGCAGTTCTACGTCACCGCTCCCTATGCCTGCAGCTATCTGCCGTCCAGGCTCGCGCGTTCCCAGGTGGCCACGCCCAGCCACCTGATCTCGAGCGAGGTCTACGGCGAACTCGTAAAGTCCGGCTTTCGTCGCAGCGGCATTTTCACCTACCGTCCTTATTGCGATGCCTGCCGCGCCTGCGTGCCGGTGCGCATCCCGGTGCCGGAGTACAGGCCGACGCGCGCGCAGCGCCGCGCCGGGAAGCGCCATGAAGCGCTGGCGACCGTCATGCAAAGCCTGCGCTTTCGCAACGAGCACTACTCGCTGTATTTGCGCTACCAAGCCAGCCGTCATTCCGGCGGCGGCATGGATCAGGACAGCCGCGACCAGTATTCGCACTTTCTGCTGCAAAGCCGCGTGAACACGCGCCTGATCGAGTTTCGCGACGCAGGCAGGCTCGTGATGGTGTCCATCGTCGACGTGCTCGAAGACGGCGTGTCCTCGGTGTATACCTTCTTCGAACCCGACACCGCCGCCAGTTTCGGCACCTACAATATTCTGTGGCAGATCGAACAGTGCCGCAGCCTGGGACTGCCCTATCTTTATCTCGGCTACTGGATCCGCAACAGCCGGAAGATGGCCTACAAAGCCAACTTCCAGCCGATCGAGGGACTGATCGACGGCGAATGGCGGCGCCTGGGCGACGGCGATCTTTTCCCGGACTAGACGATCGCGCGCACTTTGCCCAAATTCGATTCCCTCCGGATGTAAAATCGCGCCATGCTGTATTCCCTGATCCGCCCCTTGCTCTTCGGGATGAATCCCGAAGCCGCGCATGAGTTCGCCCTCGCTTCGCTCAAGTTGATCGAGCGCACCGGACTGGCTTCGGTCCTGACCGGCGCCGGGCCGGCGCGCGCAGTCAAGGTCATGGGCCTGGATTTTCCCAACGCGCTCGGCCTGGCGGCCGGCCTGGACAAGAACGGCGACTACATAGACGCCCTCGCGGCCATGGGTTTCGGCTTCATCGAGATCGGCACGGTCACGCCGCGGGCGCAACCGGGCAATCCCAAGCCGCGCATGTTTCGCCTGCCTGCAGCCAAGGCGCTGATCAACCGGCTCGGATTCAACAACCAGGGCGTCGAGCACCTGCTCGCCAATGTCGCGCGCTCGCGCTACCGCGGCGTGCTCGGGATCAACATCGGCAAGAATTTCGACACGCCGATAGAGCGCGCCGCCGACGATTACGAGTACTGCCTGGCGAAGGTGTACGCGCGCGCGAGCTATGTGACGGTCAACATCTCCTCGCCCAACACCAAGAACCTGCGCCAGTTGCAGGGCGCGGACGAACTGGGTGCGCTCGCCGGAAAGCTGAAGACCGAGCAAATGCGCCTGGCCGACGAGCACGGGCGCTATGTGCCGCTCGCGCTGAAGATCGCCCCTGACCTGGACGACGCGCAACTGGAGGCGATTGCGAACTGCCTGCTCAAGCACAAACTCGACGGCGTCATCGCCACCAATACGACCGTATCGCGCGCCGCGGTCCAGGGCCTGCCGCACGCGGACGAAGGCGGCGGACTGTCCGGCGCGCCGCTGCGCGACGCGTCGACGGAAGTCATCCGCAAGCTCGCGCGATTGCTCGATGGCAGGCTGCCCATCATCGGCGTAGGCGGCGTGATGAGCGCGGAGGACGCGCGCGCCAAACTCGCAGCCGGCGCGAGCCTGGTGCAGATCTACACCGGCTTCATTTATCGCGGACCGGAGCTGATAGGAGAAATCCTGCGCGAGTTCGCCGCGGCCCGAGCATGAGCGCTCGCGCGCCGGCCGGGGAAATCGACGCCCTGCTGCCGCAGACACAGTGCACCAAGTGCGGCTTCGACGGATGCATGCCCTATGCCCGCGCCATAGCGGCGGGAGAAGCCGATATCGACCAGTGCCCGCCCGGCGGTGCCGCCGGCGTGCGCAGAATCGCCCTGCTCCTCGGGCGCGAGGAAAAACCGCTCAATCCGGCCCACGGCATCGAACGGCGGCGCGCCGTCGCGCTCATCGACGAGGCCCGCTGCATCGGCTGCACGCTGTGCATCCAGGCCTGTCCGGTGGACGCCATCGTCGGCGCGGCGAAGTGCATGCATACCGTCGTCGCCGAGCTGTGCACCGGCTGCGATCTGTGCCTTGCGCCCTGTCCGGTCGACTGTATCGCCATGCTTCCGCTCGCGCAGGAGGAGGCAGCCTGGACCCAAGCCATGGCGGATGCCGCGCGCGAGCGTCACCGCTTTCGCCAGCGCCGCCTCGAGCGCGACGCGGCCGAACGCGCCGAGCGCCTCGCGCGCAAAGCGCAGCGGAAGCCGGAGCAAGCCATGCCGGAGGCGAAGCGGGCCGCGATCCTCGCCGCCGTAGAGCGCGCCAAGGCGCGGAAGGCCGCCAGTGCACCGCGGAACACGGACCGCCTTTCGCCGCAGGTGCGCTCGCAGATCGCTGCCATCGACGCGCGCCGCGCCGCGGCGAAAAAGTCATGAATCCGGCCAAACGCCAGGCCATTTTCGAGCGCTTCCACGCGGCCAACCCGGAGCCGCGGGGCGAACTCGAATACCGCACGCCGTTCGAGCTGCTGATCGCGGTGATCCTGTCGGCGCAGGCGACCGACAAGAGCGTCAATCTTGCGACGCGTGGCCTGTATCGGGTTGCCAGCACACCTGCGGCGATCCTGGCCCTGGGCATGGAGGGCCTGATAGCGCGCATCAAGCGTATCGGCCTGTACCGGTCCAAGGCGAAAAACGTGCTCGCCACCTGCGAACTGCTGCTGCAACGTCACGGCGGCGAAGTGCCGCAGGAACGCGAAGCGCTGGAGCAATTGCCAGGCGTGGGGCGCAAGACCGCGAACGTGGTGCTGAACATCGCCTTCGGCCATCCGACCATCGCAGTGGACACGCACGTATTTCGCATCGGCAACCGCACCGGCATCGCCCCCGGCAGGAATCCACTGGAGGTGGAACACAGACTGCTGAAATTCGTGCCACAGGAGTTCCTGCAGCACGCGCACCACTGGCTGATCCTGCACGGGCGCTATGTGTGCAAGGCGCTGAAGCCCGATTGCCATGCATGCCTGATCGCGGATTTGTGCGAGTACCGCGGCAAGACCGGCAGGCATGGCGCGGGCGATCACGCGAAGCCGAAGCCCCGCGCAGGCAAGCGCAGCTGACCTCCCCACGCACAGCAGGCAAACCGATGTTCAACCCTACGCGCGACCAGGTCAGGCAGTTCTTCTTCGATACCTGGCGAAAACACCGCCAGCACGAAGTACTGGCGGCGCTGGATAGCATCGCCGCCGGAGTCATCCTGATGCATCCGGAATACCATCCCGTGCTGGACGCCCCCGAACGCTACCAGGACCGGGAGTATCGGCCCGAAGCGGGCGAAACGAATCCCTTCCTGCATCTCTCCATGCACCTGGCGATAGAGGAGCAGTTGTCGGTCGATCAGCCGCCCGGCATCAAAGCCGAATTCACGCGGCTCGCTGCAAAGCTGGGCGACCGGCACGCCGCCTGCCACGCGATCCTGGAATGTCTGGCCGAAATGATGTGGCGCTCGCAGCGCGACGGCACGCCACCGGACGCGCACGCCTACCTGGAGCAGATCAGGCGGCGCTGATCTGCCCTGCTGCGCGCCGGTTTGCCTCAGCGCGCAGGCCCCGGGCGCGCCTCAGGCGTAATTGATCACGAGGTGCTTGATGTCCGACATCTCTTCCATGGCGTAGCGCGTGCCTTCGCGTCCGAAGCCGGATTCCTTCCAGCCGCCGAAGGGCATGCTGTCGACTCGATAGATCGGCACGTCGTTGACCATCAGCCCGCCCACGTCCCAATCCTCCAGCGCCTGAAACGCGCGCCGCAGATCGTTGGTGAACATCCCGCCCTGCAGGCCGTAGCGGGAATCTCCGGCACGCCTGATCGCATCTTCGAATGTCCGATAGCCGTTGACGGTGAGCACCGGACCGAACACCTCCTCGTCCTCGATCTTCATGCCCTTCACCGTATCGGTCAGCACGGTGGGCTGCACCACGGCACCGGAGCGGGAACCGCCGCAGAGCAGCTTGGCGCCGGCGGCGATCGCCTCGTCGACCCAGCTCTGAATGCGCACGGCCGAGCCTTCGTCTATCACCGGACCCACGTCGATACCCTCCTGCATCGGATCGCCGACACGGCAGGCGCGCACGCGCTCGACCAGTTTTTGCGTGAACGCCTGCGCGACCGACTCGTGCACGAGTATGCGCTGAACGCCGATACAGTACTGTCCGCCATAGACCACGCCGCCGCGCACGCAACGCGCCGCCGCAAGATCCAGATCCGCGTCCTCGGCGACGATAACCGCGCCATTGCCCCCGAGTTCCAGCGCCACCTTCTTGCGCCCGGCGATCTCCTTGATATGCCAGCCGACGCGCGCGCTGCCGGTGAAGCTGACCATGGCGAATCGCTCGTCGCGCACCATCGTCTCGGCCAGAGGAACCGGGCAATGGCAGATTTCCAGCGCCCCGTCCGGCAGTCCGGCTTCGGCCATGACTTGCTGCAACAACAGCGAAGTCAGCGGTGTCTGCGGCGCCGGCTTGAGGACCACGCTATTGCCGACCGCGATCGCGGGCGCCACCTTGTGCATCACCAGATTCAGCGGAAAATTGAACGGCGCAATCGCCAGAATCGGGCCGATCGGAAAACGCCGTGCAATGCCTATCCTGCGCCGCATGCGGTTCAACGCCTCGGCGTCCAGGTCGGCCAGCTGAATCGAACGGCCCTGGCTGTCCGTGGTCTGGTATTCGAAGACCCCTGCGTCCATGTCGAGCGGAATTTCCTCGCCGCCGAAGCGGCGCGCCTCGGCGGCGGCATTGGTCAGGTTGAAGATGGCGCGCGACACCTCGCCGCGCGCATCGTAAAGCGGCTTCCCCGCTTCGGCGGCGATGATGGCGACAAACTCGTCGCGCCGGCTTCGAACGCCCGCGGCGCTTCGCTCGAGGATGTCAGCGCGCACGAAGCGCGGCAGCTTGCGCATGACTTGAAACGCCTGCTCGGCGCGCAATGTGGCCTTCTCGACATCGTCCGCCGTGGAAATATGCATCTCGCCCACCACCCTGCCGTCGAACGGTGAACGGATTTTGTCAGTCGCCATGAATGTCTCCCTGCATCTGGATCGAAACCGGATTAGAAGGGTGTTGAAAAAGGGGGTACACCCCCTTTTATATCCCCCATTTCGGAGGCTGCCGAAAATCGCTCCCTCGGAGACGGCGTCACGTTCGAGCTTAGTGTCGCACGCGGGAAGTGATTTTCAACAGCCTGTTAGCGCTTCAAACCGCGATCGCTCTTTCGAAGTGGACCCCGCGGCAATCCATTTCGTACTCGAGTTCGACGATAGGCGGTCGATTGAAATGCCAGGTGAGACCGCCGCGCATCGCGCCGCGCCGGGCCAGTTCGTCCGCCAGGAACGGATGGATGTCGTGAACCGTGTATAGCTGCGCCGCGGTGGTGTCGGCCCAGCCGAAACCCAGGCCGCCCATGCGCCTTTCCATTTCGGCGAGTACGAAGCGTGCCTTGTTGCGCAAACCTTCCGCCGAAACGTCACCGCGGCTGATGACGTGATCCTTGTAGTTGCCTTTGCCTTCCGGCGCTTCGCCGCTGCCGGCGACGACGAACGAAGGCCTTGCCGACACTGCGGCCACCGTGTAGCAGAACGCATAGAAGCTCGGCACCTTGGGCGGATCGATCTCCGGGCAGACGTTGCTGCGCGCGACCGGGTTGACGCTGCCGTCGAAGACACCCCAGTGCGCAAGCGTGCCGACGTATTCCCGGTTGAAGGCTTCGAAACCGGCCTCGTCGAACGGCGCCGGCGAACGCAATTCGCAGGCGCACAGCGCATCGAGCGGCCGGCCCGCGTCCTGCAGCGTCTGCTTGATCAGCTCGAAACCTTCGGCCAGCTGGATGGGCGTCAGCAGGCGCACACGCTCGATGCGATAGCCCGGTTCGGCCGCAACGCCTGCCGAATACTGAAAAACACCCGGGACGAAACGATAGTTGCCGGGAGCATGCAATTTTGTGGTGTACATATCAAAATTTCCGAAAAGGCAGGATTGGAAAGAAGACCGATGGTTCCGGTGAAATAGGCGTCGACCTATGCGGCCAGCGCCCCGAGATAGGCGCTGCGGATCGCGGGATCGCGCATCAGGTCCGCGCTGGCCCCGCTGCGGACGATGCGCCCCATGTCCATCACATAGGCGACGCTCGACAATTCGAGCGCGGTAATTACGTCCTGCTCGACCACCAGGATGGAGAGTCCTTCGCGATTGAGCACCTGCAAGGCCTCGACCAGCTGCTCGACCAGCAGCGGCGAGAGGCCGAGGGACAACTCGTCGATGATCAACAGGCGCGGCGCGCTCATCATCCCGCGGCCGATGGCGCACATCTGCTGCTCTCCGCCGGACAGGGTGCCGGCGGCCTGGGAGCGCCGCTCGTGCAAGCGCCGGAACGTCGAATAGACGCGATCCAGATCGCGCTGGATCACCGCACGCGAACCCTCGCGCGCATATGCCCCCATCAGGAGGTTCTCCTCTACGCTCATCGCGCTGAACAGGCGCCTGCCTTCGGGCACGTGGGCGATGCCGTGCTCGAGGATCTGCGCCGGTGACAGCCCGCGAAGGTCTATGCCTTCCCAGTCGATGCGCCCCGCGGTCGGCACGATCAACCCGGACAAAGTGCGCATCAAGGTCGACTTGCCCGCGCCGTTCGATCCGACCAGGGCACTGATGCCGCCCTGTGCCAGCGTCAGTTCGACACCCCAGAGCACTTGGATTTCACCATAGCCGGCCTCGATTCCGGACAGTTGGAGCATGGCGGCGGGTGGATTCGTCATCAGCTTATTCTTGATTGGCTTGGACAGCTTGGGCAGCGGCACTCATTTGCGCGTATTTCTTGCCGAGGTAGGCCTCGACCACGCGCGGATCATTGACGATCGCCTGCGGCGTGCCGTCCGCGATCAGCGCGCCGTTTTGCAGCACCAGCACGCGGCTGCACACCGTCAGCACGACTTTCATCAGGTGTTCGATCAGCACGATGGTGATTCCCTGCCGCGCGATCTCGTGTATCAGCAGCATCGCATGATCCACCTCGGTCGAGTTCAGACCAGCGTTGACCTCGTCCAGAAACAGCAGTTTCGGTTTCATTGCGACCGCCTTCGCCAGTTCCAGCCGCTTTCGCATCGCGAGGGTGAGCGTGTGCGCCGGCTTCTGCGCATGCTGGCCAAGACCGACAAATTCGAGCTGGCTTGCTGCAAGTTCGCGCGCCTGTGACGGCCGCATGTCCTTCTGCGAGAACAAAGCGGCAGCTGCGACATTGTCCAGCGCGGTCAGGTCGGGGAAAGGCTGCACGATCTGGAAGGTGCGCGCAATGCCGGCCCGCGCTGTCTGGTAAGGCTGCAAAGCGGTGATATCGCGGCCCTCGAACATCACGCGCCCGGCGGTTGCGCTGCGCACCCCGGTCACGACATTGACCAAGGTAGTCTTGCCGGCCCCGTTCGGCCCGATCAGACCGAGAATTTCACCGCTGCCGACAGACAGGCTGACGTCCTGCAAGGCCTGCACGCCGCCGAAGCGGCGCGACACCTTTTCCAGCGCCAGCACCTCAGCCACGGCGCGCTCCGAACAGGCCGAGGCGCTTGGTGATCGACATCATGCCGTTGGGCAGGAACAGCAGCAGCACGACCACCAGCAGCCCGAGTACGCCGGAGTGGATCTGCAGGTAATTGCGCCACACCATTTCTTCGATGCCGAGAAACGCGAAGGCGCCCAGCACGGCTCCGGCGGGCGAGCCCAGTCCGCCCAGCAGCGCCATCACGATCGGCTTGACAGCAAACAGGATATCGAACACGTCGGGCGGTTCGATGTAATGCACCCAGGCGGCATAGAGGGTTCCGGCCATCGCCACGAATACACCGGAAAGGGCGAAGGCGAGACTCTTGTACATCGTGGCGTTGACGCCGATCATGTCCGCGGCCGATTCGTTCTGCTTGATGCAGACCAGACCGAAGCCGAGTTTGGACTCCTGAATCAGGCGAACCGAGACAAAGGTCGACAGCAGCAGCGCCCACATGGCCCAGAAGAAAAACGAAGCTTCGCCCATGACGCTGCTCGAACCGGTGACGGTCACCGGGATATTCAATCCCATGCCGCCGCCGGTCAGTTCGGTCGCCGAATTGGTGAGTTCGCGCAGCACTTCGGCCACGGCCAGGCTCGCGATCGCGAAATAGTGGCCGCGCAGGCGCAGCAGCACGATCCCCAGCGCCAGCGCGCTGGCGAAAGCGACCGCGCCCGCCACGCCGGCGGCGGCAAACAAGGGCCAGCCCTTGTTGATCAGCACGCCGCCGCAATAGGCGCCGAAACCGAAAAAGGCGGCGGTTGCAAACGAGGGGTAGCCGGTGAAACCGCCGATCACCGTCCAGGACACTGACATGATCGCATACATGCAGGCGAAGGTGCCTATGCGCAGCGCATACGAACTGTCGAACAGCGGCAGGCCTCCGAACACGAGCAGCAACACGAGCGCCGCGTAATAGATGCGCTGCTTCATTCGAATCCCTGCTTGCCGAGCAAGCCCTGGGGGCGAAAGATCAGGAACACGATCAGCAGCCCGAACGACAGCGTCACCGCATGCTCCGGACCCAGCGCGAGCGAGCCGAAGCTCTCCACGATTCCGAGAAACAGCCCTCCGACCACGGCGCCCGGCACGCTCCCGAGGCCGCCGAGTACGCACACGACAAAGGCCTTGCCCAGATAGGACCCGGAGGCGATGGGAGAAATCGGAAAAATCATCGCCAGCAGGACACCCGCGCACCCGGCCATTGCTGCGCCGAGCCCGAAAGCGGTGGCATAGATCGAGGGCACATCCACCCCCATTAGGCGCGCCGCGTCCCGGTCCATTCTGACGGCGACGATGGCGCGCCCGACGCGCGAGCGGCGCAGCACGAGGAACAGCGCCAGCGTCAACAGCAGGGAAAAGACGGTCGCGACGATGCGGTCGACCGGAACCACCAGCGAGCCCAGGGACCATGCGCCCAGCGAAGGCTCCAGAACCAACTGGCGATAGTCGGCCTTGAACCCGACCAGCATCGCGTTGTTCAGCATCAGGTCCAGGCCGAAGGTCAGCGTAAGCGTGACCAGCACCGGCGCGGCGATGACGCGGTTCAGGACGCCCCGCTGTATGGCGTAGCCCAGACAGAAGAATACGGGGGCGGCGAGCAGGAGCGAAGTCCAGGGGGCGATGCCGAGCGCGTTATAGGCGCCCCATGCGAGATACGAGCCGAGGACGATGAACGAGCCATGCATCAGGTTGATCACGTTGAGTACGCCCCACACCAGGGAAAAACCCGCCGCTATGCAGGCGTAGAGACTGCCCAACACGATCGCGTTGAGCAGTACCTGCAGGATCAGCATGGCGTTCAACTCAGTTCACGCCGAGCTTGAAATCCCCCTGTTTGATTGCGGCGGGGTGCACGACCACCGTCTTGCCGTTCTGGATCTGGAACACCGGCGGCACGAGGGAGGTGATCTGCCCGTTCGGGCCGAACTTCACCGGCCCCCAGAAGGTCTGCACGTTCATGCGCGCGAGTTCGTCGCGTACCTTGTTGCGGTCGAGCGAACCGGCCTTCTCGATCGCCATCTGGAACAGCGCTCCCGATACCGAGGCGGACGCCTGCGCGTAGTCGGGATCGACCTTGTACTTCTCGCGGAACAGCTTGGAGTAGTTCTCGGTCGTGCCGAAGATGTCCTGGCCCTTGTAGCGCGCAGCCATGTGCCACCACGAGGCGCTGCTGATGTTCTCCGAACTCTTTCCGGTCGCGGTGATGAACTCCTGGTAAGCGGGGCCGGCGATCATCGTCACCACCGGCGCCTCCATTTTCTGGTCGCCCATCTGCTTCTTGATCAGCACCAGGTCGTTGATGTAGCCGGTGGCGAAAATCCAGTGCGGCGCCTGCGCCTTCATCTGCGACAGCGCCGAAGAATGATCCAGGGTGTTGATCGCGTATTTCTCGAAAAACACCACTTCCAGGCCCTGCTGCTTCGCCGCTTTTTCCATCTCCTGCGCGATCGCAAGCGGGAACAGGTCGTTGCGCGCAAGGATCGCCACGCGCTTCACCCCCGGCGCCTTCTGCTTGACGATATCCACCAGGGGCGTGGTCAGCGTATCGTTGGGCGTAAACGTGCCGAACAGGAATTTGTAGCCCTGATCGTAGACCTGCGCCGAAGACGCGGTCGACGCGATGGTCGGCACGCCGTATTTTTCGGACACGGTGCTCGCGGCCTTCGCCGCCCCCGATCCGAACGGCGAAAACAGGAAATGCACCTTCTCCTGCGTGATCAGCTTTTCCGCGGTTTGCACTGCGCGCGGCGTGTTCGACTGATAGTCCGTGTAGACGATCTCGACCTTCATCTTCTTGCCACCGACCTTGATCCCGCCGGATTTGTTGACCAACTCGGCCCAAAGGTCGTATCCCTGCTGTTGCTTCAATGCTTCCGGAGCGAGCGCACCGGTAAGCGGCAGGGGCGCGCCAAACCGTATTACTTCCTGCGCCTGAACGTTCGAGGCGGTGAAACCGGTTACCACTGCGCACGCAAGCACGGACAACGTGCCGGCGCTGCGACAAAGAAGAGTTGAGCCGAGCATAAGAGATCCCCTTGAAAAATGACCGCGACAGACACCGGAATGCCAGGACACCACGCCGACAATCCTAGCAGGGACGGGCGGCTTGAGAACGTCCGATTTTCGACTTTACCGTTCTAATAATTGGAACAGTCACCCTCGGCTCAGGCGCGGACACGGGCGCGCGGGCGTGCGCTTGCCTGGACGCCGGACCGGGACCGGCCGCGCATCGCCGAGTCGTTCGATTTCATGCGCTCGCTCAAATGCCGCGCCAGATGCTGCGCCGCCTGGGAAAGCTTGCGCGTGGTGCTCGCGACCAGCGTTACGCGCGTTTTGCGCAGGCTCGCATCGGTCAGCGGAACGGCCACCAGAAGCCCGGCCTCGATCTCCGAGCGCACCACGTCCCGCGGCAGGAACGTGACGCGGCTCTGTCCCTGCATCACCAGCCTGTAGGCGAAGGCGAGCGTATTGGTTT
Source organism: uncultured Enterobacteriaceae bacterium (assembly GCA_964400745.1). Lineage (GTDB taxonomy): Bacteria > Pseudomonadota > Gammaproteobacteria > Burkholderiales > SG8-39 > 2-12-FULL-64-23. Next base: position 14,950 of record CAYNVY010000097.1, read on the forward strand.
CCACCGCCATTTTGAGTTCCAGCCTGGCGTTTGCGCCGATGCGATCGACCATTTGCCGGATCCCGAACGAACGGTCGGGCAGGACCAATTGGTAGGCGGCCACATCGGCCAGCGCACAGCTGGACCGCCCGGCGAGCGGGTGGCCCGGCGCCAGCACCGCGCACAAAGGCTGGCTCATTTGCGCCATCTCGAGCAGATCGGTGCGGGGGGAACCCCCGAATACGACGCCGAGGTCGCTGCGATACTCGGCTATCGACTCTGCCACCGCCTGCGAACCCATCGCGACCACGCGCAGCGAAATGCCCGGGTACTCGTCGGCAAAGATGCGCAATGCTTCGGGCATGAAGCCTGCGAGCACGCCTTCGACACAAACGAGGTCGACGTGCCCGCGCCGCAGGCTTCCGTATTCCTGGATCATTCCGCGAAACTCTTCGAAGCGGCTGCGCACGTCGCTGCTGTAGGCAAGCAGCAGGCGTCCGGCCTCGGTCAGACTCATGCCGCGCGCGTGGCGGTCGAACAAGGGCACGCCGAGTTCGCTCTCGAGCAGCGCGATCTGCCGGCTTACGGCGCTCTGCGCCACGAACAGGCGCTCGGCCGCGTGGCGCACCGATCCGTGCGCGGCGACTTCGCGAAAGTAGCGCAGGTGAACCGGTTCCATCGTTTCCGCCCTGTTGGTTGCCCGGGCCTTCCCCGCCTCGAAGCGAGGAATGGCAGATGTCCGATTATCTCCCAAGCGGCGCAAAGCCACCCGGCCGGTTCAACCCGGGCATCGTATAATGCGCCTTTCATTTCAGGGTATTGCCATGCGTTTCCACGGTTCCGACAACTATATCTCGACCGACGATCTCACCCTCGCCGTGAACGCCGCGGTCACGCTGCAGCGGCCGCTCCTGATCAAGGGCGAACCGGGAACGGGCAAGACCATGCTGGCGGAGGAGGTCGCGAAAGCGCTCAAGCTGCCCATTTTCGAGTGGCACATCAAGTCCACCACCAAGGCGCAGCAGGG
>CAYNVY010000098.1:0-15934 GCA_964400745.1 uncultured Enterobacteriaceae bacterium
CTCGTCGGCTATGGCGCGACCTCCGACGGCTTCGACATGGTGCAGCCCTCGGGCGAGGGCGCAGTGCGCTGCATGCGCATGGCGCTTGCCGGCGTGGATACGCCGATCGATTACCTCAATACCCACGGCACCAGCACGCCGGTCGGTGACCCGAAGGAACTCGAAGCGGTGCGCGCGGTGTTCGCGGACAAGCTGCCGCTGATCAGCTCGACCAAATCGCTCACCGGGCATGCGCAGGGCGCGGCCGGCGTGACTGAAGTGATCTATAGCTTGCTCATGCTGGGACATGACTTCGCCTGTGCTTCGGCCAATATCGAGACTCTGGACCCGTCGGCTGAAGGCATGCCCATCGTGCGCGAGCGCGTTGACCATGCCGGCCTCAACACGGTGATGTCGAACAGCTTCGGCTTCGGCGGCACCAACGCCTCTCTGGTATTCCGTCGCCTGACGGACTGAGCCGATGCAAGCGGCCGCCGAAACGGTGCGGCTGTTCTTCGCGCTGTGGCCTGACAACGACCTGCAGGGGAAGCTTGCAGCCTGGGCCGAACAGGCGGCAGGCAGGGGCAGGGGGATGCGGCGCGAGAACATTCATCTCACGCTGGCGTTTCTTGGCGCCACCGACGCGGCTCTTATCCCTGAGTTGACTGCGCTTGCCGCGGGCGTGCGCTTTGCACCGATTCGCCTCGCGCTCGATCATGCTGCTTACTGGAAGCACAACCGCATCATCTGGTGCGGACCCGAACAGGAACCGCAGGCGCTGGCTGCCCTGGTAGAGGATTTGCGTACGGGTCTTGACGCGGGCGGCATAGGCTACGACCGCAAACCGTTCGTGTCGCACGTGACGCTGGTGCGCGATGCGAGCGGACTGCCTGCGGTTCCAGCGTGGCATCCGCTCATCTGGGATGCCAACGACTTCGCGCTGGTAGGATCGACGCGCGTCGAAGGCCGCGTCACCTATCGGGTAGTGCAGCGCTTTCCTGCGCGGGCAGGCTGACGCGCGCAATCAAACCGCCGCCCTCGCGCGCGAGCAGTTCGAAGCTCCCCCCGTGATGGCGCGCGATGCGATCGACGATGGCGAGGCCCAGCCCCGATCCGCCTTTTCCGCTGCGCGCTTTCTCCAGGCGCGTGAACGGCTGCTTCAGCCGCTCGGCTTCCCCGGGGGGTATGCCCGGCCCGCGGTCCAGAACTTCGAGGATCAGCTTGCCGCCTTCGCTGCGCGTGGCCACGCACACATCTTTTTCACCGTAGGCGAGGGCGTTGTCCACCAGATTCGCAATGAGGCGCTTGATGCCCATGCGCCGCAGCGCCAGCACCGGCACTGGCTCGATCTCGGTCTGTACCGCCTGACCCAGGCGCAGCTTTTGCTCCGCAGTCTCGCGCACCAAGGCCGCCAGATCCGTGGATTGAAGCGGCTCCTCGTTCTGGGTACGCGCGAAGTCCATGAACTGGCCGATGATGGAGTCCATATCGCCGATGTCGCCTATCATCCCCTGCTTCAACTCATCGTCGCCGCCGCTCATTTCGGTAGACAGGCGCAGGCGCGCAAGCGGCGTGCGCAGGTCGTGCGAAACGCCGGCGAGGATCAGCGCGCGATCGGCATCCAGCCGCGCCAAGTCCCGCGACATCTGGTTGAACGAGCGCGCCAGGGTTTCGATTTCGACCGGTCCTGACTCGGGCAGAGGCGCAGGCGTCTTGCCCTGACCGATGTCGGCCGCTGCGGTGGCCAGCGCCTTGAGCGGCCGGTTGATGCGGGATACGATCAGCCAGGCGCCGATGAGCGACAGCAGCAGGGCGAGCACGGTCCATCCCAGCCATTGCCAGGGAAACGGCCGCTCCAGCCGTTCGCGCGGCAGCATCACCCAGTACTCGTCACCGTCGATCTGAAAGCTGACGAACACCCCGCGCAGTTCACCCAGCCCGGAGGCGATGCGCGTGGTTTCGCCGAGCTCGCGCCGGATGTCCGCATTCAGCAGGCGCACGAAAGCCGTATCCCGCGGCGCCACCAGATTGTCAGTGGCTTCGGCCGGGTAGATGCGTATGCCTTCGCGGTCGGACAACTCGGTCAGCAACTCGCGCCGCTTGTCCGCGTTCGCCGAGATCAGCGCCGCGCGCGTGAGATTGACCACGCTCACCACCATCTGCGCCAGTTGCTTTGCGCGGGGTTCGCGTTCGTAGTTGCGCAGAATCTGGAACCAGGCGGTGGCCGAGATGACCATCAGCAAACTGATCAGCAGAAACGAGCGCCACAACAGCGTGCGCGGCACCAAGCTCATTGCATTGCCTTGTCGCTGCGCGCCAAGGCCACATGGAATATGCGGCCCCCGGGGCGACCCTCCGGGCGACCCTCGGGGCGGCCCATGGGGATGGGGCTCATGCCTTGCCGTCCGGCACGAACACGTAGCCGAACCCCCACACCGTCTGTATGTGGATCGGGTGCGCCGGGTCGGGTTCGACCAGTTTGCGCAGGCGCGAGATCTGCACGTCGATAGCGCGATCGAATACTTCGTATTCCCGCCCGCGCGCGAGTTCCATCAATTTGTCGCGCGACAGCGGCGCGCGCGGGTGAGCGAGGAGCACTTTCAGCAGGGCGAATTCGCCCGTGGTGAGGGAAATGCTCTTGCCCTCGCGGGTCAGCGTTCGCGTCGCGAGGTCGACCGTGACCCGGCCGAAGCTGACCTGGCCTTGCTCGACAGCCGGCGCGCCGGGCGGCGTAGTCGCGGCACGCCGGCGCAGCACGGCGTGGATGCGCGCCACGAGCTCGCGCGGATTGAACGGTTTGGCCAGGTAGTCGTCCGCGCCCATCTCGAGGCCGACGATGCGGTCCACGTCGTCGCCCTTGGCGGTGAGCATGATGATGGCAACCGCATCCTTCGCGCCCCGCAGGCGGCGGCACACCGACAGGCCGTCTTCGCCCGGCATCATCAGGTCGAGCACGATCAGGTCGAAGCGTTCGCGCGCCAGCAATTTGTCCATGGCGGCCGCGTCTTGCGCAACGTGTACGCTGAAACCCTGCTCGGAAAGGTAGCGATTGAGCAGGTCGCGCAGGCGCAGATCGTCGTCGACTACGAGAATTTTGTCTTTAGCGATGGTCATGGGCGTATCGTACTCAAAACTGCCGGCGCAGGCGGGGCGAAAGGTAAGAAACCGTTTCAAGTCACTATATTCTTACAAATTATTACAAATTCCTGAGCCGGACTCATGCATTTCCGGGCACATGGCGCTAGTATGCATCCATCTCAACCGATCCATTTCCGGAAAACCAGGCATGAAGTCATTTCTCGCAGTTTGCTGGAGCCTGACCGCACTGTTTGCGGCGAACGCAGCGGCGGCGGGTCCGTTCCAGCAGGAAATGCGCTTTCCGTTGCTGGCGCAGGCGCAGAGTCCGCGACCGGAGCCGCAGCGCGAAGGCGCAAGGCCGGAGCCGCAGCGCGACAGGCGCGCCGCCGGTGAAGCCGATCGCGGCCGGATGAACTCCGACGAGCGGCGCCAGCTGCGCCGTGACATTCAGGACGCGGGCAAGGATATCTACCCGCCGGCGCAGCAGGGGCGCGGAGACGGCCGCCAACCAGGACGCAGATGAGCGCTGACAAGCCCCCAGGCAAGGCGGGCGGCTAAGGCGCTTTCGCCGCCGGCGCGGCGGATTGAAACTGCTTGAGTCCGGCGGCGAGTTTCATGTCCGCAGTCAAAATGTGATCGCGCAGCCAATGACTGAGAAAATCGGCGACGGCCGGGTTGTTGATGCGCCCGCCCGCATCGAGTATGCGCTTGAGATCGGCCAGCTGATTTAGCAGCTTGGCGTGTTCGGCCCGGTGCGCGAATTCGGCGAAGTAACGCGTGCGCTCCATTTCCTGTTCTTCGTGCCGAAAATGTTCCCCGGTCCAGGCGATGAGATCGTTCATCGCCTTGCCCTCACCGCCGCTGTCCTGGCCGCCCTGCATGGATTGGAAAAGCGCGTTGAGCAGATCGACCAGCTTGCGGTGGTCGCCGTCGATCAACAGACTGCCGGTGCAAAGGTCGTCGGTCCAGGAAAAATGCGTCATGAAATCTCGCCCCGTCGTTGGCTGTAAGAGAAGCGCGGCTGCGGCTGGTCCGTCGGGTTCGCCGCTTGCCGAATCGCACCGAAAATTCTGCGCGCCTCCGGCGCGATGCTCTTGACCTGAGTCAACCGGATTCGATTCAGGCGGATTCATCACCCCCCGCAGGAAGATCACCCCGGCAGCAGGTGCGCGATGGAATTGGCGTAATAGCGCAGCAGCGCGGCGTGCGCCGGATCGGCCGCGTACAAGCCGTCGCGTTCCTCGACCATGTGGCGCAGCAGCATCATGCGCAATCCGGCCGTTATCGCGTAGTCCCGGTCGCTCCGGGGAATGTAGATATGGGCGCCCGCCGCTTCGAGCTCTTCTATCAGCGCTTCCACCTCGGATTTGATTTCCAGTTCGGACAGCGAGCGGCCGGGGTTGCGTTCGAACACCAGTGCTACCAGCGGCACCGGCAGCACCGGGATCAGGCGGCCTACGCCCTGCATCAGATGGTTTCCCAGTTCGGCGATGCGCGCGTAGCGCTCCTCCTTTCCCAGCCGGCTGAAATCTATGCCGCGCGCGCGCGTGAATTCGCGCATCGATACCGGCGTGCCGAAATTGACGCAGGCATAGCCGAAGCGATGCCATTCGCTCTTTAGCATCAGCAGTGCCTGGCCGGCGGCAAATGCGAGCGTATTCCAGGTGGCTTTGAGGGCGCCGGATTTTTTCGGACTCTCGTCCAGGGAGAGCAGCAAAGTGCGGTCTTCCAGCGTGCGATCGTAATTGATGCCCAGGGGAACGAACACCAGGTCGCGTTCGCCCGCCGGATCGAAGCCGCGCACCATGTAGTCTAGCGCCCCCAGTTTCGGCGCGCGCATCCTGCCGTCGCGCGTCAGCCCGCCTTCGGGATACACCGCCTGCGTCACCCCGCCCTCGGTCGCCATGACGATATAGCGCTCCAGGACTTTGCGATAAAGTTCGTCGCGCGAATTGCGCCGCACGAAATAGGCGCCCATGGAACGTATCAGTTGCTGCAGCGGCCAAATGCGCGCCCATTCGCCCACGGCGTAGGACAGCGCCGCCTGGTCCGCCACCAGGTAGGCGGCGAGAATGTAATCCATGTTGCTGCGGTGGTTCATCACGAACACCACCGTCGCGTTCGGCGCCACGCGCGCGAGGCCCTCGGTGTCGGTGTAGCCGACGCGCACGCGGTAGAGCAGGCGGGCGATCTTGCGCCCCAGCCAGTAGCCGACGCGGAAATAGAAGTAGGCGTTGAACGCCGGCACGATTTCGCGCGCGTACCCGGCAATCCGGGTCATGACCACTTCGCGCGGCATATTCTGTGCGCGCGCGAGACTTCCCGCGGCCTGCTGCACCTTCTCGTCGTAGAGCAGGCGGTCGATCAGCACCTGGCGCCGCGTCTGTTGGAACGGGCGTATCTCGATCCTGAGGCGCGAGCCGACTTCGTCCAGCACTTTGTTGGCGCGGCTGCGGATGAACCAGCGCGCGCTCGGCACGAGAAGCCGGTCGAGCAAGCCGATCAGGGCGAGCGCGCCCGCGAGTACGACCAGCCACAGCGGCAAGGTGACGGTGCTCATGCCGGCACTGTCGGAGGCGGGTCGCTTACTGCTGGCGCAGCATGCGCTTTAAGATCTTGCCGGTGGCGCTCTTCGGCAGTTCCTTCACGATATCCACGCGCCCCGGGGTCTTGTAGGCGGCGAGCTTTTCCTTGCACCAGTCGATGACGTACTCCGGCGTGAGCTGCGTTCCCTCCTTCAGCACCACCGCGGCGCAGACGCTCTCGCCCTTGAGCGGGTCGGGCAGGCCGAACACCGCCACTTCCTTAATCTGCGGAATCTGGTACAGGTAGTTCTCCACCTCCGCCGGCCACACTTTGAAGCCGGACACGTTGATCATGTCCTTCACCCGGTCGACGATGAACACGTAGCCTTCCTCGTCCATGCTGCCGATGTCGCCCGAATGCAGCCAGCCGCTGCGCAGCGCTTGCGCTGTTTCCGCCGGTTTGCCCCAGTACTCCTTCATCACGCCGGGGCCGCGCATTACGATCTCGCCCCATTGCCCGCGCGGCAGCTCGCGGTCGCTCTCGTCGAAGATCTTCACTTCGAAACCCTCGATCGCGGTGCCGACGCTGCCGAATTTGTGCTTGGACACGTGATTGTAGGCGGCGCAGGGCGAGCATTCGGTGAGGCCGTAGCCCTCGTGCACGGCGGGCCCGTAGGTGTCGGTCCAGCGGCGCGATATCTCCTGCGGCATGGTCGCGGCAGCGGAGAAGTAGTAGCGGATGGAAGCGAGTTTTTGTTTCGGCACGTTGGCACCGAGCAGCGCGATGTAGATGGTGGGCACGCCGAAGAACATGGTTACGCCCTGGCGCTGGATTTCGTCCAGCACCGCGTCGGGGACGAAGCGGCGGAACAGCACCAGCGTCGCGCCCGCGACGAAACCGGCATTCATGATGTAGTTCTGCGCGAACACGTGGAACAGCGGCAGGAATATCGCCAGCTTGTCGCTTGCGCTGTGGTGGGAGCAATTCACCGCGGCGCGGGTGTTGGTGATGATGTTGTTGTGAGTGAGGGTCACGCCTTTGGGAAAACCGGTCGTTCCGGACGAATAGAGCAGGGCAGCCGGGTCCCCGGGTGCCATGTTTTCCGTCTTGAAAGGCGTCTTGCCGGCGGCGAGCAGTTCGCCCAGGGGAATCGCGTCCGCCGCCGCGCCCTCGCAGTTGACGATGGTCGCCAGCGACGGGCATTCGCCCAGCGGCACGTTGAACAGCAGCTCGGCCGTGGTGAACATGAGCTTCGCACCCGAATCATTGACGATGTATTTGACTTCCTCCGCCTTGAACATCGAGTTGATGGAGACGACGATCGCCCCGACCTTCTGGCCGGCGAGGTAGGCCAACATGAACGCTGGAATATTGGGCAGATACAGCGCGATGCGGTCGCCGCGGTCGATGCCGCCGGCTCTGAGCGCCGCGGCCAGCGCGCCGGCGCACAGGTCGAGCGCGCCGTAGCTGATGTCCCGACCTTCGAAGACGACGGCTTTGCGCCCGGGTGTCGCTTGCGCGATGCGCTCGACGTGGCTGGCGATGTTCATGGTCCTCCTCCTGTGTTGGCCCGCGCGGTGCGCGCTTTTCTGGGCACGGCGCGCGCGCCTCTGCGGGCGCGACAAGGCATGATAGCAAAACAGGGCGCGCGCTGCGTCGGCGCGCGCCCGCAATTTTTCCAGGCTACCGGCTAGATCGCAGCCGTTATGGCTTTGCCGACGTCTTCGGTGCTCGCCTTTCCGCCGAGGTCGGGCGTGTGCGGGCCGTCGATCAGTATTTTTTCGATCGCGCGCAGCATCGCCGCGCCCGCATCCGCGTGGCCTAGGTGCTCCAGCATCATCGCGCCGGACCAGATCTGGCCTATGGGGTTGGCGATCTTCTTGCCATAGATGTCGGGCGCCGAACCGTGCACCGGCTCGAACAGGGAAGGAAACGCGCGCTCCGGATTGATGTTGCCCGAGGGTGCGATGCCTATGGTGCCTGCGGTGGCCGGGCCCAGATCCGACAGGATATCGCCGAACAGATTGGACGCCACGATCACGTTGAAGCGCTGCGGATTGAGCACCATCTGGATGGTGAGGCCGTCGATGTGGTACTGGCTGGTCTTCACGCCGGGGTAGTTCTTGCCCATCGCGGCGAAGCGCTCGTCCCAGTAGGGCATGGTGATCGATATGCCGTTCGATTTGGTGGCGGAGGTGATCTCCTTGCGCGGCCGCGTCATCGCCAGGTCGAAGGCGAACTTCATGATGCGATCCACGCCCTTGCGGGAAAACGTGGAGACCTGCTGCGCCATTTCGCGCTCGGTGCCCTCGAACAAGCGCCCGCCCATGGAGGAGTATTCGCCCTCGGTGTTTTCGCGCACCACGTAATAGTCGATGTCGCCGACCTTGCGGTTGGCGAGCGGACAGGCGACTCCGGGCATCAGGCGCACCGGGCGCAGGTTGACGTACTGGTCGAACTCGCGTCTGAACTTGATCAGCGAATCCCACAGGGAAACGTGATCCAGCACCCTGGCCGGCCAGCCGGTGGCGCCGAAGAATATGCAGTCGTGGCTGCCGATCTTGTGTTTCCAGTCGGGAGGCATCCACCAGCCGTGCTTGTCGTAGTTGTCGCAGCTCCAGTCGAAATGGTCCAGCGCGAGCGAAAGTCCGAACTTCTTCGCCGCCGCTTCGAGCGCGCGCACGCCCTCGGGCATCACTTCCTTGCCGATGCCGTCACCCGCGATGACGGCTATTTTGTAAGTTTTCATTGTGTGCTCAGATAGGAACAACTAGTCAAAAAAAGCAGATCTCGCAGACACGAACAAATCTGACGAATCTGCACGCCGGAATTCTGCCTGCATTTTACGCCATCGAACGCGGGAACGATTTTGCCTTGCGTCACAATCCCTCGGGTCAAAAATGCCTTGGATCAAAATGCCTTGGCTCAAAAGCCGACGTTGTTGCCGCCTTTGAGCTTCAGCATCTTTCTTGCATCCTCCGGGGTGGCGATCTGCAGTCCCATTTCCTCCAGGATGCGGCGCACCTTGGCGACCTGTTCTGCGTTGGATTTCGCCAGCGTTCCGCGACCCAGCCAGAGGCTGTCCTCCAGCCCGAGGCGAACGTTGCCGCCCATTACGGCGGATTGCGCGGCGACGAACATCTGGTTGCGTCCGGCGCCCAGCACCGACCACAGGTAGGCGTCGCCGAACAGGCGGTCCGCGGTGCGCTTCATGTGCAGCACATCCTCCGGGTGCGCTCCGATTCCGCCGCGGATGCCGAATACCGACTGGATGAACAGCGGCGGCTTGACCAGGCCGCGGTCGAGAAAATGCGCGGCGGTGTACAGGTGGCCGATGTCGTAGCACTCGATCTCGAAGCGCGTGGCGTTGTTGCTGCATGACTCGAGAATGAACGCGATGTCCTTGAAGGTGTTCTTGAAGATCCGGTCGTCCGAGCCGGCGAGGTAGGGCTTCTCCCAGTCGTACTTGAATTCCTTGTAGCGTCCCACCATTTCGTACAGGCCGAAGTTCATCGATCCCATGTTGAGCGAGGCGACTTCAGGTTTGAGCTGAAGCGCCGGCTGCAGGCGCTCTTCGGTGCTCATCGTCGGCGCGCCCCCGGTGGTGAGGTTGATCACCACGTCCGACGCCGCTTTGATCTTCGGCAGAAATTGCATGAACGCGTTCGGGTCCTGCGTGGGCCTGCCGTTTGCCGGATCGCGCGCGTGCAGATGCACGATCGCAGCGCCCGCCTGCGCCGCGCCGATCGCGCCGTCCGCGATCTCGTCCGCCGTGACGGGCAGGTGGGGCGACATGCTCGGCGTATGGATCGAGCCGGTAATCGCGCAGGTGATAATGACCTTGCCTTGTGCTGCTGCCATGCTTCCTTCCTCCTCTTTGGATCGGGGCCGGTGCGGTTGTGCCGTCGGTGATACGTCGGCACTATACGCCGGAGACCGGCAGCCATAATCTCGTAACGGAATCGTGACGCGGTATTGACGCAGCGGGCGCCGGCTTTCACACTGTGGGGCAAAGAGGGAGAGGGCCGATGAGCCAGATCGAAAACTACGAGGTATACGCAATCCGCTACGCCACCCTGGCGCGCAAGGCGGGCGACAATTTTATCGGAGGCGATCCGCACGAAGAGGGCAGCCCCCTGGATTATTTCGTCTGGCTCGCGCGCAGCCCGTCGCGCACTTTCGTGATCGACACCGGCTTCGACGCCGGCGTGGCCGCGCGCCGCGGGCGCGAGATGCTGCTTTCGCCGGACATCGGTCTGAAGCGCCTGGGGGTGGACGCGGCCGAGGTGCGCGACGTGATCATCACCCACCTGCACTACGACCATGTGGGCAATTTCGCGATGTTTCCCCGCGCCACTTTTCACCTGCAGGACAGGGAAATGCAATTCGCCACCGGCCGGCACATGGCGCAGCCGATATTTTCGAACGCATACGAGGTCGACGAAGTGACGGCCATGGTGCGCCGCGTGTACGAAGGCAGGGTGACCTTTCACGACGGCGAAGCCGAGCTGGCGCCAGGGCTGACGCTGCATCATATCGGCGGACATACCATGGGCATACAGTCGGTGCGCGTGCATACCCGCATCGGCTGGATCGTGCTCGCGTCGGACGCTACGCATCTCTACGCCAACATGGAGCAGGTGCGCCCGTTTCCCATCGTCCACAGCGTAGGCGCGATGGTGGAGGGCTACCGCCGCCTGCGCGAACTCGCGGACGATCCCCGCCACGTCGTGCCCGGGCACGATCCGCAGGTGATGCGGCGCTATCCGGCGGCCGGTCCCGGACTGGAAGGGATCGCGGTGCGGTTGGACGCCGAGCCGCGCGTCTAGCCGGCGTCTATGCCGATGGCCGCTGCACGGCGAGCGCGCGGCGCTTGCGCGTCGCACGCGGGTGGGCGCGCATAGGCGGCAATTTCTTCTCGATCTGAACCGCGGCTTTGCCGAGCTGCGCGGCAAACGCCTGTGCGGCGGGCGACAGGCTGCGGTCGTGGCGGTGCAGCAGGCCTATGGTACGGCGCGCAGTCGCGTCGTCCAGCGGCTTGCTCAGCAGTCCTTTCAGGTTCAACTCGGGCAGGGCGAGTCTGGGCAGCAGGGTGATGCCCAGACCCTGGCGCACCAGGCCGGCCGCGGTGGTCATGTGGGTCACGTCGTAGCGCGAGGACGCTGGGGGAGCGGCGCCTTCGGCCTGCACCGCGAGTTCGAACTGCGCCCGCGCACTGGAGCCCTGGGAGAGAAGAATCAGGTCATAGGGCACGAGATCGCGCCAGTGTAGTTCCTGCCTGACGGCCAGTTCATGCCCTTTCGGGAAGACCGCGAACCAGCTGTCGGCCAGCAGCGGGTGAAACGCCAGATCCGCCGCCGGTTCCAGAACTGTGGCGAGGGCGAATTCGATCTGGTTGGTGCGCACCATGGAAATGAGCTCGTCGTTATGCGCTTCGACCACGCGCACGCTCAACGTCGGGTGCTCGGCGTGAAGGGCGCGCAGCGCCGGCGGAATCAGCGTGAGCGAAGTCGAAGGCAGCGCACCGAGCACGACCGAGCCGCGCTTGACCGCGGCCAGGTCGAGTATCCGGCGATAGGCTTCTTCCAGATCGGTGAGCGGACGCTGGATGCGGGCGAGGAACTCGCGTCCGGCTACTGTCAGGTCGATGTTCCTGGTGGTCCGGTCGAACAGGCGTACGCCCAGGACTTCCTCCAGATCGTGTATCAGCGCGGTGAACGAGGGCTGCGTCACGCCTAGGCGGCCGGCGGCGCGGGTAAAGGACCCGGTATCCACGGCCAGCAGAAAAGCCTTGAGCGGCCGGTACTTGATATTGATTGCCATGGACTAATAATAAACAATAAATAGCGAATTGTATCTATCAATATTTCGACCGATGATTGGCACCTGCGTATCCTTTCCAAACTTCAATCGCGAGGAGGTCGACACCATGGATACTCCGGCCAGCAAACCGTTCCGCGTCGGCAGTGCATGGCGCAGCAACCCCGACGGCAGCAATGTGATTACTTCCATCAATCCGGCCGACGGCAGCGTCGCCGGCATCGTGGCGCGGGCCCTGCCCAAGGACGTGGATGACGCGGTCGCGGTCGCCGAGGAGGCCTACCGGCGGGCACCGTGGCGCAAGCTGCGCCCGGACCAGCGCGCCACGACCTTGTACGAAATCGGACGCCGCATCGCCGCCGAGCGCGATCCGCTGTCGCAGCTGCAGATGCTGGACAGCGGCAAGCCGCTGAAGGAATGCCAGAACATGGTGGACAACGCGGCGTACTTCTTTCGCTACTACGCCGCGCTTTGCGAAACCTGGCAGAACGAAGTCACGAGTCCGCGCGGGGAATACTTCTCCATGTCGCTCGCCGAGCCCTACGGCGTCATCGCCGCGATCACGCCCTGGAATTCCCCGATCATGGCGGAAGCGCAGAAAGTCGCACCGGCCCTGGCTGCGGGGAACGCGGTCCTGCTCAAGCCGTCGGAGGAAACGCCGCAGTTGGCCATCGAGCTCGCGCGCATCTGCTCCGAAGCCGGTTTGCCCGAGGGCATGATGACCACCCTTCCTGGCTTGGGGGAGGACGTGGGGGCCGCGATGGTCGCGCACCCCGGCGTGCGCATGGTTTCCTTTACTGGCGGCACGCAGACCGGCCGAGCCATCGCCACTGTGGCCGGGCGGCGCCTGATTCCGGTGGGACTGGAGCTGGGCGGCAAGTCGCCGCACATCGTGTTCGAAGACGCGGATTTCGAAAAGGCCCTCGCCGGCGTGATGTCGGGCATCTACGGTTCCGCCGGACAGAGCTGCGTCGCGGGGACGCGCCTGTTCGTGCAGAAGTCGCTGTACAAGCGCTTCGTCCAGGAACTGGTCGAGCGCACCAGGAACGTTCGAATCGGCATGCCGGACGATCCGAAGACGCAGATGGGGCCGCTCGTTTCCCGCGCCCATCGCAACAAGGTGGCCGGTTACGTGGACCTCGCGCGCAAGGAAGGCGGCAGCGTGCTCGCGGGCGGCGCCATTCCCGATGACCCGGCATTCGCCCGTGGCTGCTTCTACCTGCCCACGGTGATCGAAGGTTTGCCCAACAGCGCGCGCGCCTGCCAGGAAGAGATCTTCGGGCCGGTGCTGGTGTGCCTGCCATTCGAGGACGAGGCCGATGTGATTGCGCAGGGCAACGACACGGTGTACGGCCTCGCTGCCGGGATGTGGACCGGAGATTACGCACGGGCCTGGCGCGTGGCGCGCGAACTGGAGGCCGGCTCGGTCTGGATCAATACCTACAAGCAGTCGCATATCGCGACCGCCTTCGGCGGCTTCAAGGCGAGCGGCATCAACCGCGAGAAGGGCTATCACGGCCTGCGCCTGTATAGCCAGGTGAAGAGCGTATTCTTCGGCATGCATGACAAACCTATGGGACTCTAAGACATGGCGACATCCAAACAAGGTGCGGCGCTCGACCTGAAAAACGCGCGCGTTCTCATCGCCGGGGCGGCAAGCCTCGTCGGCTCGCACACCGCAGAAGCGCTGCTTGCCGCAGGCACCAAGGAGGTGGTGCTGCTGGACAACTTCGCGTTTGGCACGCCCGAGGCGATCGCGCATCTCAAGGGCGATCCGCGCGTGCACATCGTCAAGGGCGATCTGATGCGCCTGCCCGACCTTCTCGCGGCGACGCAGGGTATCGACGGCGTGCTGCATCTGGCGGCATACATGACGCTGGGCTTCGCCCAGTCGCCGTGGGAGGCGGTCGACGTCAACCTGCGTGGCGCGCAGAACATGCTGGAGGCCTGCCGTGCGAACAAAGTGAAGAAAGTGGTGTTCGCTTCGTCCAATGCCGTGTACGGCTACGGGCCCGGCATCAAGGGTGCGCTGGTCGAGGAAGGGCCGTTTCATTCGGCCGGCGCGCCGCCGGCGGCGATACTTTATGGCGCCTCGAAGATCATGGGCGAACAGTTGTGCCGGCAGTATTTCCAGAAGCACAAGCTCGATTACGTCGTGCTGCGCTATTCCACGGTCTACGGCGAGCGCCAGCATTACCGTGCGGCAAATTCCCTCTACATCATGGAGACCTACGACCGCGTGCGGCGCGGCGAGCGCCCTGTGCTGCCCGGAGACGGCAGCGACACCAAGCATTTCGTCAACGTCGCCGACGTGGCGCAGGCGAATCTCGCCGCGTTCCGGAGCGCCGCGACCGACGTGGCGGTGAACGTGTCCGGCCCCGAACCCGTCACCACCGGCGAACTGGTGCGGATGGTGCTGGATTACTGCGGCAGCAAGCTGCAGCCGGAGATCAAGCCTGATCCGCCCGGCACCGTGCGCCTCACCTCGGGCGGCGCTTTCCATATTCCGCATGACCTTGCCGGAAAGCTGATCGGCTGGCAGCCCAAGATCGGCATGAAGGAAGGCCTCGCGCGCCTGCTCGCATGGCGCGAGGCGGATCTGGCGAAACAGAAGGAATCGAAATGAAATCGACACGATCGATCCTGGCCAGACTCGCCGCAGGCGCGCTCGGCGTCCTGGTTGCGGCTTCGGCCTGGGCCTGGCCCGACAAGCCGATCGAGATCGTGGTCGGCTTCGCGCCCGGCGGCGGCACGGATATCACGGCGCGCACCCTCGCCACCCATCTCGGCAAAGCGCTGGGGGGCACGGTGCTGGTGGTGAACAAGCCGGGTGCTTCCGGCGGCATCGGCCTTGCATACGTTGCGCGTGCGCCGGCCGACGGCTACACGCTGGGCATGACCAACATGCCGGGCCTGCTGACGCTGCCGATAGAACGCGACGCGGGCTTCAAGTCGGGCGATTTCAGTTACATCGCGAACCTGGTGCGCGATCCGAGCGCGTTCAGCGTGACGCTCGACAGCCCCTACAAGACCCTGGCCGACCTCACCGCCGCAGCGAAGAAGGCGCCCGGCGCCATCAGCTACGGCTCCACCGGGGTAGGCACGGACGATCATCTGGCGATGGTGATGTTCGAGGGCCTGACCGGCACCAAACTGCTGCATGTGCCTTTCAACGGCGCTGGACCCTTGCGCAATGCCTTGATGGGCAAGCACGTCGTCGTCAGCGGCATGAACCTCGGCGAAGCCATGCCCTACAGCGGCCAGACGGTGCGCATCCTGGCGCAGGCCGGCAGCCAGCGCTCCAAGCTCGGTCCGGACGTGCCGAGCTTCAAGGAGCAGGGCGTGGACCTGGTGTTCGGGTCGGAGCGCGGGATAGTCGCACCCAAGGGACTGCCGGCGGAAATCGAGCAAAAGCTCGCCGCCGCGATGCGCCAGGTGGCGGAGAATGCGGAATTCCAGAGCCAGATGAAAACCCAGTTCACCGAGATGGACTATATGCCCGGGCCGGAATGGAAGACACACCTCGAGCGCGCGGACGCCGGCTTCCGCCGGATGTGGGCGAAGAAGCCCTGGACCGACTGAACGCGGGTGCGTGGTGCGCGGACGCTGTGTTCCTGCATGCGGCCGGATGCGTGACTAGAAGGAGGAGCGCACAGGATGAACGTACAAGCCGAGCGGGTGCGGCGCCAGATTCTGCTGATACTGCAGGCCTGGGGCATGGCACCCGACATGGCCGGCATCACCGCCGGCTTGATGGTCGAGACCGATCTGATGGGCGTCGATTCGCACGGCGTATCGATGCTGATGATGTACGAAGAGATGCGCCAGGCCGGCGCGCTCAATCTGCAATCGCGTCCCGGCGTGGTGCGCGACAGGGGCTGCACGGCGCTGCTCGACGGCGGCGCAAGCCTGGGACACCCGGCGTCGTCCATGGCCATGAACCTTGCTGCCGACAAAGCCTTGCTGCACGGCGTAGGCGTGGTGGGCGTGCGCAACTCCCATCATTTCGGCGCGGCAGGGGTGTACGCGCGCATCGCCAGCGAGCGGGAGCTGATAGGCATGGTGACTTCGGCGACACGCGGCATCACCATGGTGCCGACCCGGGCCACCATCCCGGTGCTCGGTACGAACCCGCTCGCCTTCGCCGCGCCGGCGCATCGCAACCGCCCGTTCGTGCTCGACATGGCGACGACCACGGTCGCAGCCGGCAAGGTGAAGGTGCATCACCTGAATGACAAACAGATGCCTGCGGGGTGGGTGGTGGATGAATCGGCCCGGAGCGTGGTCGATCCGCACCTGGGAATGGATTACGTGTTCGCGCGCCCCGACGGCGGTCTGACGCCTCTGGGCGGCACCCGCGAATTGGGAAGCCACAAGGGCTATGGCTTGGCCATGATGATACATATCCTGGGCGGCACGCTCACCGGGGGTTCGTTCTCGCCGATCCGCAACCGCAGCAACGAGCCGGGTGATCCGGACAATATCGGCCACTTTTTCATGGCGCTGGATCCGCGCGCCTTCCGCGAGGAGG
>CAYNVY010000099.1:0-6827 GCA_964400745.1 uncultured Enterobacteriaceae bacterium
AGCAGGTGGGTGGAATCAACTGCAAACCGATCACCGGCGAAATCACCTACGGCATCGAGCGCCTCGCGATGTACCTGCAGGACGTGAAGAACGTGTTCGACCTGGTATGGACGCCCGGCGTGAGCTACCGCGACGTCTATCACCAGAACGAGGTCGAGCAGTCGACCTACAACTTCGAACATTCCAATGTCGAAATGCTGTTCCGCCATTTCAGCGATTACGAAACCGAGGCAAAGCGCCTGATCGAGGCGCAGCTCGCGCTGCCCGGATACGAAATGGTGCTCAAGGCGGCGCACACCTTCAACCTGCTCGACGCGCGCGGCGCGATCTCGGTCACCGAACGCGCCGCCTACATCGGCCGCATCCGCAACCTCGCGCGCAGCGTGTCGCAGTCGTATTTCGATTCGCGCCTGCGTCAGGATTTTCCGATGTGCACGCCGGACGAACTGCAGCGCCTCAACATCGACCTCCCCGCATTGAAAGCCGAGATGCAAAAGCGGGGGGAGGCAAAATGACCGCCAGCCTGCTGGTCGAACTGTTCACCGAGGAACTGCCGCCGAAGGCGCTTAAGCAGCTGGGCGAAGCTTTCGGACTCAGGCTGCAGGACGGGCTCGTGCGTGCACAACTGAAGGACGCCGCCGCGACCGATACCCGGATCTACGCCACGCCGCGCAGGCTGGCCGTGCTGATCAGGGACGTGCGCGCGAAGGCCGCGGACCGGACCGAGTCGAAGAAGCTGATGCCATCCAAGGTCGCCTACGGCGCAGACGGCAAACCGAGCGCGGCGCTGGCGAAGCGTTTGGAAAAGGAAGGCGCAACGGCGGATCAGATCGAACGCCGGATCGAAGGCGATGCCGAGTATGCCTTCCTCACGCAGACGATCCCGGGGGTGGCGCTCGCGGCCGGCCTGCAGCTCGCGCTGCAGGAGGCGATCGCCAAACTCCCGATTCCGAAAGTAATGAGCTATCAGCTCGCCGACGGCGCGACCACGGTTCAATTCGTGCGCCCGGCGCACGGACTGGTCGCACTCCACGGCAACGGGATCGTGGAGGTCTCGGTGCTAGGCCTCAAGGCGGATCGCATCACCCACGGACACCGCTTCCAGGGCGTGCAGGACATCCCTGTCGCCGCGGCCGACGCATACGAAGAGGCGCTCGCAGCCCACGGCCGGGTCATCGCCTCGTTCGATGCGCGCAGGTCGGAAACGGAACGCCAGCTGCAGGCGAAGGCGGCCGAACTCGGCGCCTTGCTTGGCCCCGCGGAGGATGTCGCCCCGCTGCTGGATGAAGTAACCGCCCTGGTCGAGTACCCCAGCGTCTACGTCGGCGAATTCGAGCGGGAATTTCTCGCCGTGCCGCAGGAATGCCTGATTCTCACCATGCGGCAGAATCAGAAATATTTTCCGCTGTTCGACGCCGCCGGAAAACTGACCAACAGATATTTGATCGTCAGCAATATGCGGCTTACCGACCCGAGGAACGTCGTCGAAGGCAACAATCGCGTCGTGCGGCCGCGTCTCGCCGACGCGCGCTTCTTCTTCGACACCGACAAGAAGATTCGCCTGGAAGCGCGCGTGCCGCAGCTGGGCACCATTGTCTACCACAACAAGCTGGGCAGCCAGCTCGAACGCGTGGAACGCGTGCAGCTGCTCGCCGGAAAGATAGCCCGCGAAATCGGCGCCGATCCGGCCCTCGCCGAGCGCGCCGCCTGGCTGGCCAAGGCCGACCTGGTGACCGGCATGGTCGGCGAGTTTCCCGAACTGCAAGGCATCATGGGCCGCTATTACGCCCAGGCCGACGGGGAGCAGGCGCAGGTGGCCGAAGCCTTGAGCGACCAATACCGGATCCGCTTCGACGCAAACGAAGCGCCGGAAAACCTGGTGAGCATGAGTCTGTTTATCGCCGACCGCGTCGAGACCCTGGTCGGCATCTGGGGCATCGGACTCAAACCCAGCGGCGACAAGGATCCGTTCGGCCTGCGCCGCGCCGCACTCGGCCTGGTCAACGCCTTCGAGCTGCTGGGCGCGACCGCCCGGAGGCTGAACCGGCCGTTCGCGCTGCGGCTGGACGATCTGCTGCAGCACGCAGCCGGACTCTACGCGCCGGGAGTGATCGACCGGCTGACGCCGGGCGCGATCATGGAGTTCACCTTCGAGCGCTACCGCAACCAGTTGCTCACGACGTTCGAGCGCAATGCGGTGGACGCAGTGATCGCGTTGCAGCCGCCCATGCATGAGGTGGTGCAGCGGGTGCGCGCCGTGATCGAATTCGGCGCCATGCCCGAAGCCGCGGCGCTGGCCGCGGCCAACAAGCGCATCGGCAACATCCTGAAGAAGGCCGAGGGGAGCGCGTCTGCGGCTGATGCCTCGCTTTTTGTCGACCCCGCGGAGAGGGCGCTCGCAGCGGTGATGGCGCAAGTTCGCCCGGCTGCGCACGAGCGTTTCGCCGGCAGCGACTACGCCGGGGCGCTGAAACTGCTGTCGCAGATGCGCGAAGCGGTCGATCGCTTTTTCGACGAAGTGATGGTCATGGCGGAAGACCCGAAGCTGCGCAACAACAGACTTGCGATCCTGCGCGAGCTGCACGGTTTGATGAACATGGTCGCCGACATTTCCAGACTCGCGGCATGACAGCCGTTCACTCCAGCCCCGCCGCAACACAACTCGCCCTATGAAACTCGCCCCAGGACAATTCGCTTGATGAAACTCGCCGCAGGACAACTCGCTCCATGAAGCTCACCCTGGGACAACTCGCCTCATGAAGCTCGTTGTGCTCGACCGCGACGGCGTGATCAACGCGGACAGCGACCAGTACATCAAGAGCCCGGAGGAGTGGAAGCCGATCGCGGGCAGCCTGGAGGCGATCGCGCGCTTCACGCAGGCAGGCTTTCACGTGGTCGTCGCCACCAACCAGTCCGGCATAGGACGCGGACTGTTCGACATGGCGACCTTGAACGCCATGCACGACAAAATGCACAAGGCGGTGAACAAGCTCGGCGGGCGCATCGACGCCGTCTTTTTCTGCCCGCATGCGAACGACGCCGGCTGCGCCTGCCGCAAGCCACAGCCGGGCATGCTGCTGGAAATCGCGGAACGCTTCGATGTCGCGCTCGAGGGCGTGCCTGTCATCGGCGACTCGCTGCGCGACCTGCAGGCGGCGAGTTCGGCCGGCGCGCGGCCGGTTCTGGTGCTGACCGGGAAAGGCGCGCTGACCCTGAAGGCGGGCGGGCTGCCAGAGGGCACCGAGATACACCAGGACCTGGCTGCCGCGGCTGCGGCGCTCGCTGCATGAACTTCCTGCGCGCCCTGATCTACTATCTGCTGCTGGTGCTCATCGTCATGCCTTATTGGGTGATGATCATGTGCCTGGCGTGGCTGCCGCGCATCCCGCGCTGGAAAGTCATCGCCGGCTGGCCGCGCCTCGCGGCCTGGCTCGCGATCCATGTGCTCGGCATACGCTACGAGGTGCGCGGCCGCGAAAACATTCCCGCCGAACCCGTGGTGATCCTGTCCAAGCATTCCTCCGCGTGGGAGACGCTCGCGTTTTCTGAAATCTTCCCGCCGCACGTGTATGTGATGAAGCGCGAATTGATGTGGATTCCCTTCCTCGGCTGGGGCCTGGCGATGTTCAATCCGATCTTCATCAATCGTTCCGACCGCAAGAACGCGATGCGCCTCCTGGTCGAGATCGGCAAGGAACGGTTCGAGCAGGGTTTCAACATCATGATTTTTCCGGAAGGCACACGCATCGCCGTGGGAAAACGCGGCAAATACAAACTCGGCGGCGCCTACATCGCAGCGCAGACCGGCGCGCGTGTGCTGCCGGTGGCGCACAACGCGGGACTGCTCTGGCCGCGCAATTCCTTCCTCAAGCGCCCGGGCAAGGTCACGGTGGTCATCGGCAAGCCCATAGACAGCGCGGGGCTCGCGCCCGAACAACTGATGCGCAAGGTCGAGGACTGGATCGAGGCCGAGGTCGAGAACCTGGTGCGCGCCGAGCGCGAAAACAATGCAACTTGAACTGCCTCTCGCCGTCACGCCAGTGGCGGCGCCCCTGGGCACGCTGCGCACCATCCAGCTCGGCAGCGAAATCGTATGCTACCGCTTTCGCCGCGCCCGCCGCCGCTCCATCGGCATCGTGATCGACGACGACGGGCTGCGCGTCGCCGCGCCCGGACACGCTCCCGTCGCGGAAGTCGAGGCCTTCATCCGGGAAAAGGCGCGCTGGGTCCTGAAAAAGCTGTCCGAATGGCGCACCGCGCCCAAGCCGCCGGTGGTGAACTGGAGCGAGGGAACGACGGTCGCGCTGCTGGGAGAGCCGGTGCGAATCACGCTACTGCCCGGCGAGCGCGGCATCCGCCTCGATAACGGCCGGCTGGCCATGGGGCTTGCGCCGCGAGCCGACGCGCCTAGCTTGAGAAAGCGCGGCATCGCCTGGTTCAAGACCAGAGCGCTGGCGCTGCTCGGCGAACGCCTGGCGCTGTACGCCGTGCGGCTAGGCGTGCCGACACCGTTACTGACGCTCTCGAACGCGCGCACGCAGTGGGGCGTGTGCCGCGCGGACGGTCACGTGCGCCTTAACTGGCGCCTGATCCACCTGCCCCTGCCCCTCATCGACTACGTGGTGGCGCACGAACTCGCGCACCTGCGGGAAATGAACCACTCGGCGCGCTTCTGGGCCGTGGTCGGGGGCCTGTATCCCGAATATGCGGCTGCACGCGCGGAGTTGCGCGACTGCAACCATAGACTGCCAATCCTTTGAGGAATCGACATGAGACTACTGCATACGATGCTGCGCGTGGGCGACATGGAACGTTCGGTGAAATTCTATACCGAGGTCATGGGCATGAAACTCCTGCGCACCACCGACCGGCCTGACCAGAAATACTCGCTCGCTTTCGTCGGCTACGGCGATGAGTCCGATACTGCCGTGATCGAACTCACTTTCAACTACGGCGTGGACAAATACGAGATGGGAGGCGCTTTCGGGCATCTCGCGATCGAGGTGCCAGACGCCTACAAGGCCTGCGAAACGGTCAAGGCGAAGGGCGGCGTGGTGAGCCGCGAAGCGGGCCCGGTCAAAGGCGGGAGCACGGTCATCGCCTTCGTTCAGGATCCGGACGGGTACAAGATCGAGCTGATCGAACACAAACCCTAGACCGTGCTTGCGCGCGCCTGCGCGGTCGCATCCCCGCGCGCGCGGGGCCCCTGCTCCGCGCTCCGGCCCGCTGGTCATCGCCTTCGTTCAGGATCCGGACGGGTACAAGATCGAGCTGATCGAACACAAACCCTAGACCGTGCTTGCGCGTGCTTGCGCCGCCCTGTTCGCGACGGCGTACTCTCAGACGCGGTACTTGCGCAGCACGGTCGGCTGGCCGATCAGCATCTTGGCGAACTCTTCGAGCAAGGCTTCGTTGACGTCCGCCGCCGGAATGCGCAACTCCTCCGGCCCCAGGCGCAGGAAGTGCTTGCCCTTCACCACCAGGCGCGCATTCTCGTGGTCGGCGCTGATCGTGATGTCGCAGGTGATGACGTGGGGCAGGGTGAATTTCATCTTCTGAAATCCGCCGCCCGGCTTCTTGACTTCCTCTTCCGCCGCTTTCAGCCCGAAACCCCACAGCGCGTCGCGCACCTTCTGTATCGTGGCGGGCATATCGCGCTCGATCACGAGATTGGCAGGCGAAGCCCATTTGATGAAGAAATTGATGAAGTCGTAATGGTCTTTGTCGTTTATCTTCTTCTTGCGGTAATCGATGAACGACTCGGCGAACCCCAGGTTCTGAATCTCGCCGATTCCGGGGATCAGATATACCGTCGGATTCGACGGCCGGAGCACCGCCAGCTGCTTGAGCAGATCGTTCAAGTACAGAAATGTCTGGTTCATCTTGGCTTCGACCAGCTTGATGCTTTCCTGCAGCATCGACTGCTGGGAAATTTGCTGGCTCTTCACCATGTCTGCCTGTTTTTTCAGGTCATCGAGCAGGCCCATACTTTTCTCCGGGACAAAGGCTTGGATTGACTACGAGGGGCACTATTGTGCCAGCCGCGGGGGCTTTTGTGAATATCAATTCGGCGCCAATTTTTCTTTTTCCGATAGGTAGTTGCTTATGGCGACGAAATCGGGCATCGACACATTCTCGGCGCGCAGCCCCGGCGCGATGCCCAGCACGGCATAGTCTTCTGCCGCGAGCAGGCCGGCCAGGGAATTGCGCAAGGTCTTGCGCCGCTGCGAAAACGCGCGCCGCACCACCTGCGCCAGCCCGTCCTCGCTCGCGGCGTTCAGTTGCGCCGCCGGGCGCGGCTGCATGCGCACCACGGCGGACTCCACCTTGGGCGGCGGCGAAAACGCGTAGTGCGGCACCTCCAGCAGCCGTTCCATGTCGAAGCGGTACTGCAGCATCACCGACAGGCGGCCGTACTCGCCTCCGTCGGGCTGAGCGACCATGCGCTCGACCACTTCCTTCTGCAGCATGAAATGCATGTCGCGTATGCGTGCGGCGTATCGCGCCAGATGGAACAGAAGCGGCGTGGAGATGTTGTAGGGCAGGTTGCCGACCACGCGCAGATTCGCCGGCAGCGCGGAAAAATCGAATTCGAGCACGTCGCCCGCGTGCACTGTCAGGCGCGCCGGCGAAAACGCGC
Source organism: uncultured Enterobacteriaceae bacterium (assembly GCA_964400745.1). Classification (GTDB taxonomy): domain Bacteria; phylum Pseudomonadota; class Gammaproteobacteria; order Burkholderiales; family SG8-39; genus 2-12-FULL-64-23. The sequence goes on from CAYNVY010000099.1 coordinate 6,641, forward strand.
CCTGCAGGCGCGCGACGATGTCGCGGTCGATCTCGATCACGTGCAGGTGACGCAACACGGCGCAAAGCGGATTGGTGAGCGCACCCAGCCCGGGTCCGACCTCCACCATCGCATCGTCCGCCTGCGGCCCTATCGCGGCGACGATGTCGGCAATGACCGCCTGGTCGGTCAGGAAGTGCTGACCAAA
>CAYNVY010000099.1:6927-15920 GCA_964400745.1 uncultured Enterobacteriaceae bacterium
CTTGCGTACTTGAGCACCGGCAAGCCCTGATCGTGAAACATCGCCAGCACGCAGTCGCCGCCGGCGAGCACCTGCGGCGTGAACAGCGTATCGGCCGGCAGGGGGCCCTGCAGCTGCATGCCCTCCTCGCGCAGCCGGTTCAGCACCGGGGAAATGACCTCGATCTCTTCGCGCCCGAGGTGGCCGCCCTCGCCCGAGTGCGGATTCAAGCCGGCGACGAGAATGCGCGGCGCCGCCATGCCGAAACGCTGCACGAGCGCGCGGTGCAGAATGCGCAAGGTGGTCTCCAGGCTGTCGCGCGTGATGGCGCGCGCGACCTCGGCCAGCGCGAGGTGCGTCGTGGCCAGGGCCACGCGCAGACCGCCGCCGACGAGCATCATGACCACGCGCGGCGTGGAGGTCAGCCGGGCGAGATACTCGGTATGCCCGGTAAACGCAATGCCGGCATCGTTGATCGTGCCCTTGTGCACCGGCGCGGTCACCATCGCGGCGAAGCTCCCGTCCAGGCAGCCGGCCACGGCGCGATCGAGCAAAGCCAGCACGTAGGCACTATTCGCGGGGTCCAGCGTGCCCGCGGTCACGGGCGCGGCGAGGGGCAGGTGCAGCACTTCCAGCTCTTCTTCCGCGGGCGCGCGGGCCGGGTCGAATTCGCGCAGGCGCACCGCCAGGCCGAGCTGCGCCGCGCGCACGGCGAGCAGATCGCGATCGGCGAGGATGACGGCGCGGCAGCCGAGGCCGCCCAGGCTACCCAGACTACGATAGGCCCCCGCCAGGCAGATGTCCGGGCCGATTCCGGCAGGCTCGCCGGAGGTGACTGCGATGACGGGGAGTCGGCTCATCGCGCGAGTAGAATTGCGCCTGGCGGCTTGCGGATCACCGCTCCTCCAGCCGGTACTCCACGAAGGCGCGGTCGCGCAGCTGGCGCAGCCACTCCTGGAACGCCTCGTCGGCCTTGCGCTCGCGCAGGATCTGTCGCGCCTGCATGCGCTTGCGCTCGCCCGAGACGTCGGCCTTGCGCCGCTCCAGCACCTGCATCAGATGCCAGCCGAAGCTCGTCTTGAAGGACTGGCTCACCTCCCCCGGCTTCAGGCTGTTCATCGTCTGCTCGAATTCCGGCACGGTATCGCCCTGATAGAGCCAGCCCAGGTCGCCGCCGTTGACGGCGGATGAATCGTCGGAATTGAGCTTGGCCAGTTCGCCGAAATCGGCGCCGGAAACGATGCGCTCGCGCAGGTTGGTGAGCTTGCGCTTGGCGTCGCTCTCGGACACGATCTCGTTGGTTTTCACGAGTATGTGCCGCGCATGCGTCTGCTCCACCAGCTCCGGCGCGCCGCCGCCGCGCGACTCGAGCAGCTTGATCAGGTGGAACCCGGCGGGGCTGCGCAGCGCGCCCGACACTTCACCCGCCTTCATGCCCTCCAGCGCCTGCGCATACAGTTCCGGCAGCCTGTCGCGCGCGCGCCAGCCCATGGCGCCGCCCTGCAGCGCATCGGGCGCGTCGGAAACGCTGACGGCCAGCTTGGCAAAATCGGCGCCGCCGCGCAGTTGCTGCAGCACGTCCGCCGCGCGCGCGCGCTGTTGCTCCACCTGCTCCGGGCTGGCCTGATCCGGCAGCCGCAGCAGAATATGCGCCAGGTTGTATTCGCCCGGGGACGTTTTCGAGTCGCCCTGCTGGCCGAGGAAGAAATCGATTTCGTTTTCGCTCACCGCGATGCGGCCGTCGACCTCGCGCTCGCGCAGGCGCGACAGCATGATCTCGTCGCGGATCTCCTCGCGGAACTTGTCGAATTGGATCCCGTCCCGCTCCAGGGCGCGGCGAAAATCGGCGAGCGACATCTTGTTGTTTTCGGCGACGCGCGCGACCGTGCGATCGAGCTGCATGTCATCCACGCGCAGCGCGGTTTCCTTTGCCAGCTGGATCTGGAGGCGGTCCATGATCATGCGCTCCAGCACCTGCTTTTGCAGCACGTCGGCCGGAGGCAGGGACGTGCCCTGCTGGCGGAGCTGCTGCGTGACCACATTGATCCGCGTGGCGACCTCCCGACTGGTGATCACCTCCTTGTTGACCACGGCCAGTATCCGGTCCACCGCCACGATCGCGTTGGGCGAGGCGGTCTGCGCGCCGAGTCCGCCGGCACAGAACGCCAGCACGACCCCTGCGAGCCGGAGAAATGCTCCAGGAAATGAAATTCGCATCGTGTTACTCGTAAAAGTCGAACAGCCGGGAATCCGGCGAAGTCTGGTTGAGACGCCCGTAGCCGGGAATGTTGCGCTTCAGCGTCTCCAGGGGGTTGGACCCAATGCGGGAGAATCCGTTCAACTCCAGTTGCACGAACACCGCGCTGGTAAAGTTCCCGGTGGCGGCCGCAAAGCGCTGCAATACAACCCGGCCAATCCAGCAGCCCGCATTATATTCGAATCCACCCAGACTTTCGACCAGGCGGTTGTCGCGCAGGGAGTAGTTGTAGCGCCCGACCCCAGACCAACCGCCGCCCAAAGGCCACTGCGCCGATATATCCACCTGGTTGAGCGCGTCGCGCGTAAAGCGATAGCCGAGGTTCAGCGTCTTCGCGGTCTCCGGCTGATAGCGCGCACCTATGCCCAGGCGTTCGAAATAATTCCGGTGCGAATTGTATTGCAGCGCGCTGTCCATGCTCCAGTGGCGGGTGACCCGCCCGCTCAGCGCCGCCAGAAAATCCGAGGTCTTGTCGGTGCGCGTGGGCGTGACGTCGTTCAGCGCCACCTGCTGGTTCTGGAAATAGTGGCGCTGGCCGATGGTGGCTTTGAGGATTTCCTGGCCGCTCGCCGGCGCAAGGATGCGCGAGGTCGCCGCAATCGTCAGCTGATTCGCGTCCGCGATGCGATCGCCGCCGTTGAACAGATTTTCCGAAAACACCTGCGCATAGTTGAAATCGGCCAGGCCGGTATCGAACAGCGGGATCTTGCTTTGGTCGCGGTAGGGCGCGTGCAGATAATAAAACCGCGGCTCCAGCGTCTGGCGGAACCGCTGTCCGAGAAAGGCCGTGTCGCGCTCGAAGGTGAGGCCGCTGTCCAGGCTGGAAATGGGCAATATGCGCTGCATCGTTTCCGGCGTGCCCACGGGGTTGCGCGCCAGGCTGTAGCCGGTGGAATGAAAGCCCAGCTTGGGCGTGAAGTAGGCTCCCGGCGTGATGATCGGCAGGCTCGCGCTCGGATACAGCGTGACGCGGCTGCCGATGACGCTGGTGGGGTGATAGAACTTGACGTATTCGCTGTTGAGCGCCAGATCCACGCCGCCCACGTACTGGCGCGACGCGTTCAACGTGAACTGCGGCATGCGCCCGTAAGGTTCGACGATCGGATTGAGCGGGTCCTGCAGCGTCTGGAACCGCTGCGCCCGCGCGCTTGCCGTCCACCAGCCGCCGTTGTAGTTCAGCATGCCGTCGCGCGGCAGCGTGGTTTGCGACGTGATGTTGATGCGGCTCGAGAGGTCGCGGAAATAGTCGTCGTCGGAAACCTTGTTGATGTTGAGATAGCCGGACAGCTTGTTGCTGAACCGCTGGTTGTGCTGAATGGTCGTGGCGAAGCGGCTGATGTTTCTCACGCGGTCATTGCCCAGGCGCTCGAAGCGCGCGTCGCCGTCGTAGTCGGGGTCGATGTAGCGGAACTGGGCGGTCATCTGCAGCCCGCGCTTGGAAAACTCGCGCGGCGCGATGGTCAGGTCCCGGTTGGGCGCGAGGTTCACATAGTAGGGCGTGCTGACTTCGACGCCGCTCTTGCCGCTGCTGCCGAACGTGGGCGGCAGAAACCCGGTCTTGCGCTGGTTGTGCAGCGAAAAATCCGCCCAGGGCAGATAGACGATGGGCACATCCTTGAACACCAGCTTGCCCCTGCGCGCCGTTCCCAGGTCGCGCGTCATGTCGAGGTCGAGCTCGCCGACTTTCAGATACCAGTCGTTGTTGCCGGGTCCGCAGGTGGTCAGCGTCGCATTCTCCAGCTGATACTTGCCGTCGTCCTGGATTTTGATCACGTCGGCCGTGACGCGCGCGCGCACCGGCGCATAGCCGGACCGCCTGCGCAGGGAAAACTCGTACTCGGCATGGTCGAAGCGGCCGATGTTGTCGCGCACGCGCAGGCGCAGTCCGCTGCCGTTCATGCTGTTGCCCTCGCGCGCGAGGCGCACGCCGCCGCTCGCCTCGACCTCGTCCGTGGCATAGAGATAGTGCAGGCGATCGGCGTTGATGCTGACTCCGCCCTGGCGCAGCTCGACGTTGCCGCTCGCGCTGGTTTCCTTGTTGGCGTAGCCCTCCATCCGGTCGGCGGAAATCGTCACCGGCCCGCCGCCCCCGGCCGCATTGGCTGCGGGGGGCAGCCTCAACCCCGGTTCCTGCCCCTCGGCTGCCGCAGCTGAAAAAAGCAGGACCAAGGCGGGCGCGAGTTGGCGCATCGGGGACTTCACGGTGGATATGGGGGGGACGAGTTGTTGGATGCTAAAATCGCACACTTTCAGACTAATGGCAATCGGAACTCAATTTGGAGAGGACACGGGCGCTAACGGCATGGCTGGCCACGCTTTTCCCCGGAAACAGATGGGAAATCGAGCCGGCTTCGGCCGATGCGAGCTTCCGCCGTTACTTCCGCCTGCGCTTTGCCGCCGGCGGCGAAACGCGCATCGCGATGGACGCGCCGCCGCAGAAGGAGGACTGCAGGCCGTTCATCCGCATCGCCGGGCTCCTGCGCGGCGCGGGGCTGAACGCGCCTGAGATACTGGCGCAGGATCTAGAGCAAGGGTTTCTCCTGCTCACCGACCTCGGCACCACCACCTACCTCGCCGCGCTGAAACAGAACGATGCACGCGCGGACGAGCTGTTTCGCGGCGCCGTCGATGCGCTCATCACCTGGCAGCTCGCCAGCCGTCCCGACGTGCTGCCGGTGTACGACCATGCCTTGCTGCGGCGCGAACTCGACCTGTTTCCGCAGTGGTATCTGGCGCGCCACCTCGGGCTGACGCTTTCGCCCGAACAGAACCGGGTGCTGGAGCGCATGTTCGCGCTCATCCTGCAGAGCAATCTGGCGCAGCCGCAGGTTTACGTGCATCGCGACTACATGCCGCGCAACCTCATGCTGTCCGAGCCCAACCCGGGTATCCTCGATTTTCAGGACGCGGTGTACGGCCCGGTCAGCTACGATGTGGCCTCGCTGGTGCGCGATGCATACATCAGCTGGGAGGAGGAGCGCGCCCTGGACTGGGTGGTGCGCTACTGGGACCAGGCACGCCGCGCCGGGCTCCCGGTCGGCGCCGACTTCGGCGATTTCTACCGCGACCTGGAATGGATGGGCCTGCAGCGCCATTTGAAGGTGCTGGGCATATTCGCCCGCATCCATTATCGCGACGGCAAGCCCGGCTACCTGGAGGACACGCCGCGCTTTCTGCGTTACGTGCGCGCAGTCTGCGCTCGCTACAATGCGCTCGCGCCCCTCGCGCAGCTGTTGGACGAGATCGAGACGCAGCGGTCGGAACAGGGGAAAGCGTTTCCATGAAGGCAATGATCCTGGCCGCCGGCCGCGGGGTCAGGTTGCGCCCGCTCACCGACACCACGCCCAAGCCGCTCCTGGCCGCGGGCGGCAAACCGCTCATCGTCTGGCACCTGGAGCGGCTGGCCCGCGCCGGCTTCACCGAAACCGTGATCAACCATGCCCACCTGGGCGCGATGATAGAGGCCGAGCTCGGCGACGGTTCCCGCTTCGGCCTGTCCATCCGCTACTCGCCCGAGACGGTGGCGCTGGAAACCGCCGGCGGAATCGCGGCCGCCCTGCCCTTGCTCGGGACCGAACCGTTTCTCGTGCTCAACGCCGACGTCTACAGCGACTTCGATGTCTCTGCGCTGACGCGGTTGAGCCTCGGGCAGCGGCTTGCGCATCTGGTGCTGGTGGACAATCCGGCGCAGCATCCGCAGGGCGACTTCGCGCTCGAGAACGCTCTCGTGCGTGAAAGCGGAAACCCGATGCTCACCTTCAGCGGCATAGGCGTCTACGCGCCGAGCCTGTTCGGCGGCATTCCCGCCGGCGCGAAAGTTCCCCTGGCGCCGCTGCTGCGCAAGGCGATGGCGGCGGACCGGGTATCGGGCGAACACTACCGCGGCCGCTGGCACGACATCGGCACCATCGAACGCCTGCATTCCCTCGATGCCGAGTTGCGCGGCAGTCCCCCATCGCACCTGAGCACCTGATCAGCTGAGTACCCTAGCGCCTGAGCGCCTGACCCGGCGCAGGCAGTACAATTGACACAAACCGGTAGCCGCCTTCCATGATCAACGCCCAAGTGCACGCCCAACGCCGCGCCCGCCTGCTCGCGCAGATGCAGTGCGGCATCGCCATCGTGCCCACCGCGCCCGAGCGCGTGCGCAACCGCGACAGCAGCTACCTTTACCGCTTCGACAGCTATTTCTATTACCTTTGCGGCTTCCACGAACCCGAAGCGGTGCTGGTGCTCATCGCCGGCGCAGAGCCGCAAAGCCTGCTCTTTTGCCGCGAGAAGAATCTGGAGCGGGAAATCTGGGAAGGCTTCCGCTACGGGCCGGACGCGGCCGGGAAAGCCTGCGGCGTCGACGCCGCCTATCCCATCGCGCTGCTCGACGAGAAGCTGCCGGCGCTGATGGCGAACCAGCCTGCGCTCCATTACGCGCCTGGGGCCGACGCGGACTGGGACGCGCGCATCATGCGCTGGCTGAACCAGGTGCGCGCGCAAAGCCGGGTCGGCGTCAGTGCGCCGCAGGAGATTCACGACATCCGCTCCCATTTGGACGAGATGCGGCTGCTGAAGGACGCGCACGAACTCGGGCTCATGCGCCGCGCCGCCGGGATTTCCGCCGGCGCGCACGAGCGCGCCATGCGCGCCACCCGCCCGGGCAGGATGGAATACGAAATCGAGGCAGAGCTGCTGTACGAATTCCGCCGCCACGGCGCCCAGTATCCCGCCTACTGGCCCATCGTCGCCGGCGGCGCCAATGCCTGCGTGCTGCACTACAGCGACAACAGCGCGCGGCTGGACGAGGGCGCGCTGCTCCTGATCGACGCCGGGTGCGAACTCGACGGCTACGCCTCGGACATCACCCGCACCTGGCCGGTCAACGGAAAATTCAGCGGCGCGCAGAAAGACATTTACCAACTCGTGCTCGCCGCGCAAGCCGCCGCCATCGCGGCGACCGGACCCGGCATCGCCTGGGACCTGCCGCACGAAACCGCGGTGCGCGTGCTGGCGCAGGGCATGATCGATTTCGGCCTGTGCCGGGGCAGCCTGGAACAGGTGATCGAAACCGGCGACTACAAGCGCTTCTACATGCACCGTACCGGCCACTGGCTGGGCCTGGACGTGCACGACGCGGGCGAATACAAGCTCGAGGGCAAGTGGCGGCCGCTCGCGCCGGGCATGACGCTCACGGTCGAGCCCGGCTGCTACATCCGCGCGGCCGACGATGTGCCCGAGGCCTACTGGAACATCGGCGTGCGCATCGAGGACGACGTGCTGGTGACCGAGACCGGTTGCGAAGTCATCACCGCGGCGACACCGAAGAGCGTCGCCGCGATCGAAGCCCTGGTGGGCCGTGATTGAGTTCATGCATCCTGCGGCTGGTCTATGGATACCGAACCGGTAGACATACTGATCGCGGGCGGCGGCCCGGTAGGCGCAGCCCTGGCGCTGGCGCTGCAGGACAGCGGGCACTCGGTCGTCCTGGCCGAGGCACGCAGTGCCGATCCAATCGAAGCGCGAAGTGCCGAGCCAATCGAAGCGCGAAGTGCCGAGCCAATCGAAGCGCGAAGTGCCGACCCCGTCGACGCGCATGCGGCCAGGCAGGCCGATGCGCGCGCGATCGCCCTATCCTATGCCAGCCGGCTGCTACTCGAGCGCCTGAACGCCTGGGCCGGCCTAGAGGCAACGCCCATCGAAACCATCCACGTGTCGCAGCAAGGCGGATTCGGCCGCACGCTGATCCGCGCCGCCGACTGCGGCGTGCCGGCGCTGGGTTACGTCGTCGGCTACGACAATCTGCTGCAGAGCCTGCTTGCCGCGCCCTGCACCGGCAGAAGAATTTTCGGGGCAAGGCTGACCGGGTTCGACGGCGCAAGCGCGATGCTTCAGACGCAGGACGCAGCGCTCGCCTTTGCGCCGCGGCTCACGGTGTTTGCCGACGGCGCGCGCATCGCCGCTGGCGGCGCCGCTGCCGTGCGCGGCAAGGACTACGGCCAGACCGCCGTGGTTGCCACGGTCAGGGCGGCGCAAGCGCACCGCGGCAGGGCATGGGAACGCTTCACGCCGGAAGGCCCGCTCGCCTTGCTGCCCTTCGGCTCCGCCTACAGCTTGGTATGGAGCGCGAGCCCGGATCGTGCCGGCGAACTCTGCGCCTTGGATACCCCGGCTTTCCTGGCCGAACTGCACGCCGCCTTCGGCGACCGGCTGGGAGAATTCGTCGAGGCGGGCAGGCGCGCGCGCTTTCCGCTCGCGCTGCGCTACGGCCGCGAAGAAGCGCAAGCCCACAGCCTGAGCATAGGCAACGCGGCGCAGACCCTGCACCCCGTCGCCGGGCAGGGATTCAATCTCGGCCTGCGCGACGCCTGGGAACTCGCGCGCCTGGCGCGCGACTCGGACGAGCCGGGTAGCGACGCCTTCTGCGCCCGGTATCGGCGCAAGCGGTCGCTGGACCGACGCGCCGGGATCGGATTCACCGACAGCCTGGTCGAACTGTTTTCCAACGACAATCCACTGCTAGCTTTCGGGCGTGGCGCCGGACTGCTCGCGCTCGACCTGCTGCCCTTCGCGCGCCGCTTTGTCGCGCGGCGCATGATCTACGGCGCGCGCGCACTTCCCTAGAACGCGCTAGAGAGAAACTTAAAGTGTTACCTTCAATGTGCGGTCAATTCGATTTTTGTTCGCCGGCGATTGGGTATAGAATTGCGTCCCTTTCCGCAAACCACTCTTCAAAATCGCAATGAGAGTCGGACCTCACGTGCTGCGC
>CAYNVY010000100.1:0-15875 GCA_964400745.1 uncultured Enterobacteriaceae bacterium
CGGCCGCGCGGCAGCTTGATGCGCATCGGGTGGACGAAGCGGCCGTTGACCTCGGCCTCTCCGGGGCCGCCCTTGGCGCTGTTCACCCGGGCCAGGGCGCGCCTGTCGGTCAGGCTCCAGCGCGACGCCCCCGGCAGCGCGAACGTCACCAACGGGCTCCAGCGCTCCCAGGCGAGGCGCTCGCCGGCGGACATGCCGCGCAAGGAGCGCACGCCGGTCAGCTTCATGCAGGCCTTGATGCATTGCGCGAGCGCCTGTTCGCGCTGAATGCCCGCACGAGCGAAGCCGTCGCCGATGCGCAATCCGGGTTCTGCGACCGGCGGCAGGCCGGGCGTGCGCGCGCGGTCGAAATCGAACAGCATGTGCGATTCGGCCAGAGCACGCAGGGTTGCAGGGTGCGAGCGATGCGCCGGATCGGCGCGCATGCGCGCCAATTCCCGGCGCATGAGACGGCGGGCGTCTGCGCCCAGCGGCCTGAATCCGAGCTTGTAATAGAACCACCAGACGCCCGAGGCGATCCCCTCGTCGTTGCCTTTGCCGAGCTGATATTGGTCGAAGCTGAACGACTCTGCGCCGAGCAGGTGGCGCACCATGGCCAGCATGCGCGCGCAGGTGTAGGCCGCCTCGCCGCCGCGAAACGTGGCGAAGATATTGAAGGTCATCACCGCGTGGCGCCCCGTGACGAAGGCCTCGCCGTAGCCTATGGGCACGCCGTTGCGCAGGACCAGGTAGCCGCTGGTGGCGGGAATCAGCGCCCGGCGCTCGGGCGTGACGCCGATCAGCACGAAGCCGAGTCCGCCGCCGTCGTCGACCAGGCGCACGTCGCGCGCGTTGCCGTAGGCGAAGGCGTCCAGGTCGCGCTCGCGCGTCACCATGGCGCCGCGCGCAAGCTCGATGAGCTGCGCGCCCTCGCGCGGGGAAACCAGGCGCGCGCCGCGGTACATCCGGCCTAGTTCCTCGCGCAGATCCGGGCGCGAGCGGCGCAGCGGTCCGTACTGATAGGCGAAGGGCGCCGCAGCGTGCCGGGCGCGCGTGCGCGCAGGCGTGTCCGGTCCGGCTTCGAGCGCGTAGGCAATGTCGATCGAATCGTGAAAGGCCTCGCGCGTGAAGCCGTCGCCCGCCATCGCCTCGATGCGCCGCGCGAGAAACGCGGCGTCGCTCTCGCCGCGCGCGCGCAGGCGGTCCAGGCTCGCGAGCGCGGGCGGTTCGAACGCCTTCAGCGCGATCGCTTCGCCCCAGCCGAGCAGCAAAGGCAGCGCGGCAGCCAGTTTGTCTTCGAATTCGGTTTCGCTGCGGTCGATGGCGATCCGGTCCGGCCAGCGCCGCGCCAGCCAGCGCAGCGTAACCCAGAAGAAGCGATAGTGGATTGCGGTTCCGGCTATCCCGGTATCGGCCAGCGCCTCGCGCCAGCGCTTGAGATCGGCGCGCAAGGCGAAGCGCGCCAGCATGCGCTCGACCTGCGCGAGCACGCGCGCGTCGTCCGGATAGGCGCGCAGGAAGCACAGCGCTTCGTGCAGGCGGAACACCGAATTCGACGAGCGCAGTTCGGCGCGTTCGAGGCGGCGCAGCAGCGCCAGCTTGGCGTCCGCTCTGCCCGCGCCGTAGTGGTCCTTGGCGCGCTCCAGCGCGGTTAGCGTCCCGGTCGTCATGGATTCCCCCGCGGTGAAGCTGAAACAAGAACAAGAAGAAGAACACGGGAATCGGGCAACCGGTACTGCGGCGCACGGGTTCCCGGACCGGGATCCCGGACCGAGCTTAGCGCCCCCTGAGGATGGCTTCTATCGTTTCCTGGACCGCCAGCGCCTCGGCGAAGCTCGGCAGCGTGTGCGCCTTGCCTTCGGTCATGGCGACGAGCTGGTCGAGCTGGGCCGACTGGCCGTTCTGCCGGTTGCTCTGCGGCGTCCCGTCTGCGATCCACTCGCCCTCGCCGGTCCGCCGGCGCAGGCCGAACCAGTCGTGCAACTCGATTGCCCCGGAACTACCGACCAGCGTCATGCGGTTGAAGTCGGGGTGGCTGCCGTCTACTTTCGCCGCCACGCTCACCGGCACGCCGCCCGCCGTCAAGCGCGCCGTCAGCGCCCGCTCGGACGATACGCCGTCGGCGGGATAGTCCGGCCTGGACTCTTCCACCTGCGCCTGCCCCAGCGCCCGCTGCAGCACGAACACGAAATGCGACAGCACTTCGCGCGAAAAGCCTCCCTCCGCGCGCTCGCCCAGCCAGCGGCCCGCCGCCGCCTGCCAGCCGCGCGGCCATTGATCGAACGCGAGTTCGATTTCCACGCGCTGCGGCGCGCCGATCGAGCCGTCGCGGACCGCCGCGGTCATGGCGGCAAGGCCGGGCGAGGAACCGAGCGAGAAATTGACCCCAGACCGCAGCCGCTCGGCTTCGATCCGCGCGATCGCCTTGCGGCCTGCGGCAAAATCGACGGTGAGCGGCTTTTCGCAGAATACGGCGAGACCGGCGTCGAAGCCCTGATGCGCGTAGGCGAGATGACTCGCCGGGGGCGAGGCGATGTACAGCGCGGCCAGCCCCGGCGCCAGAATGACCTCCTCCGCACTCGCGGCGAGCTTCACGCCGGGGAAGCGCTGCTTCACTTCGGCTGCGGCCGCCGGATTCGGGTCCCAGGCCACGACTGCGCGCGCGCGCGGGTGCTCGGTCATGCGCAGCAGCATGCGCTGCCCCATGACGCCCAGGCTGATGATGCCGATCTCTATTTTTTCGTTCATGGCGGAAAGCTTATCAGATTGCCGTCGTCGGTCAAGGAAGGCGACAGGAAGGCGGCCTGCGATGGAAGCGCCGCGCGAAAAGCGGGCGCATAATATCGCCTGTTCCTGCAACGCGAATCGGCGCGCGAGCCTTCAGAATGGCGCGGTTCCGCCGTTAAACCTTTGGGTGGTTCTTCCGCCCGAGGGCAGGCATGGTCCGGGCGCCCTCCCGCACCGGCCCTGCGCAAACCTATTCTAGGAAAGTAGTGGCAGCGTATTCGAAGACCGGCGTAGAAACCTCGAAGCGCGCGATTTTCAGAATCGCGGCGCTCTTTTCTCTGCTCGTCGGCATCTGGATATTTGTCCAGAGCGGGATTCCGTTTGCCGTCGCGCTCGACCTGGAGGTGGATCGCGTCACCTGGCTGCAAACCCTGAGCGGCTGGCTGTTCGTGATTTCCTCCGGCTGGCTGCTGTACCTCCTCGTGTATCGGACGCTGAACGCGATCGCAAAAGCCGAGGAAGGCCTGAAGTTGCGCGACCGGGCGATCGAATCCAGCGTCAACGCGATCTGCATCACCGACAACCTCGCCCCCGACAACCCCATCGTCTACGTCAATCCGGCATTCGAGCGCATCACCGGATATTCGAGTGCGGAGGTGCTCGGCCGCAATGCCCGGCTGTTGCAGGGAACCGACCTCGCGCAAGCGGCGCTCATCACCGTGCGCGCGGCGCTGCACGACGAGCGCTCCTGCCACGTCGTGCTGCGCAACTACCGCAAGGACGGCAGCATGTACTGGAACGAGCTGCACATCGCTCCGGTGCGAAACGACGCGGGCGCCGTAAGCCATTACATCGGCGTGCACAGCGACATCACCGACGCGAAGACGCACCAGGACGAGCTGGCGCGCCAGGCCAACCACGACTCGCTCACCGGCCTGCCCAACCGCAACCTGCTGTGGGACCGCATCCAGAGCGCCTGCGCGCGCGCCCAGCGCTACGACAATTTCGCCGCGGTCGCGTTTCTGGACCTCGACAATTTCAAGGTCGTCAACGACAGCCTGGGGCATACGCTGGGCGACCACCTGCTGCGCGCGGTGGCGGCGCGGCTGCAGGCGGCGCTGCGCGCGACCGATACCGTGGCGCGGCAGGGCGGCGACGAATTCGTGCTGGTGCTCTCGGATCAGACCAGCGAGCGGCAAGTCGCCGGAGAATTGGAGCGCATCGCGCAGTCGTTTGCAGAATCGTTTTCGATCGAAGGCAGGGAAGTGTTCATCACCGCGAGCATAGGCGCGGCGCTGCACCCGCTGGACGCGAAGGACCCGGAGTCCCTGATGAAAAGCGCCGAACTGGCGATGTACCGGGCGAAGGAGTCGGGCCGCAACACCTATCAGCTCTACACCGTCGAAATGCAGACCCGGGTCACCGAGCGCCTGGCGCTGGAGAGCCGGCTGCGGCAGGCGCTTCCGCGCGGGGAATTCGAGCTCTACTACCAGCCGCAGGTGGATCTGCGCACCAACCGCGTATTCGGATGCGAGGCGCTCATCCGCTGGAAGCAGCCCGATCTGGGCATGGTTTCCCCGGCGAAGTACATCCCGCTGGCGGAAGAGACCGGCCTCATCGTCCCGATCGGCGAATGGGTGTTGCGCACGGCGTGCGCGCAATGCAAGGCCTGGCAGGACGCCGGACTGCCGCCTGTGACCGTGGCGGTCAACATCTCGGCGCGGCAATTCCGCGAAAAGAGCCTGTTCGAACTGGTCGGCACTACGCTCGCCGAAACCGGGCTCGCCCCGGGCCAGCTCGAACTCGAGGTGACCGAGAGCGTCATCATGCACGACGCGCAGCAGGTCATCGCTTCGCTCCAGGCCTTCCGCGACATGGGCGTGCGGCTGTCGGTGGACGATTTCGGCACCGGCTACTCCAGCCTGAGCTACCTGAAGCGTTTTCCCGTGGACCGGCTCAAGATCGACCAGTCGTTCGTGCGCGACCTCGGCACCAACGCCGACGACGTGGCGATCGCGCAGGCGGTCATCACCTTGGGGCACACCCTGAACCTGCGCGTGATCGCCGAAGGCGTGGAAACGCCGGAGCAGCTCGCGTTCCTGCGCGCGCATCACTGCGACGAAATGCAGGGCTATCTGTTCGGCAAGCCCATGCTGGCGGAAGAGTTCGGAAAGCTGCTGGAGAGCGGCCGCACGCTGGCGCACTGAGGCGGCGGCGACGGGCGAACGCCTGAATCGACCGGGGCCATCGGGGCACCGGGCCGCAGCATCGGCGGGGCAAATCCGCTACAGTGCCGACCATGCCACACGCGCACCACGAACCCCACGATCACCACCGACATCGCGCGCACGAACCGCACGCGCATAAGACGACGGGACACGACCGGACGACGGGCCACGACCGCGCTTTCGCTCTGGGCATCGCGCTGAATCTGGGCTTCGTCGCCGTCGAGGCCGTGTTCGGCGTGCTGTCGCACTCCATGGCCCTGCTGGCCGACGCCGGTCACAATTTGAGCGACGTGCTGGCGCTGGCGCTCGCCTGGGGCGCCAGCATCCTCGGGCGGCGCGAACCGTCCCAGCGTTTCACCTACGGCCTGCGCAGTTCCTCCATCCTCGCCGCGCTGGTCAACGCCATGCTGCTGATGCTGGTGGTCGGCGGCATCGCGGTGGAAGCGGCGCAGCGCCTGATGCATCCGGTGCCGGTGGAGACGGCGACGGTGATCTGGGTGGCGGCCTGCGGCATCGCGGTCAACGGCGCGACGACGCTGCTGTTCCTGCGCGGCAACGAGCACGATTTGAACCTCCGAGGGGCGTTCCTGCACATGGCGGCCGACACCGCCGTGTCGCTGGGCGTGGTGCTCGCCGGAGTGGGCATGCTCTACAGCGGATGGTACTGGCTCGATCCGGTCATGAGCCTCGTCGTCGCGGCGGTCATCGTCGCCGGCACCTGGGGCTTGCTGCGCGATTCGCTGAACCTCTCCCTGCACGCGGTTCCGCCGCGCATCGACGCCGCGCTGGTGCGGCGCTTTTTCTCCGAACGGGACGAGATTACCGAAGTCCACGACCTGCACATCTGGGGCATGAGCACCACCGAAACCGCGCTGACGGTGCACCTCGTCATGCCGGACGGACACCCCGGCGACCACTACATCGCGCAGCTCGCGCACGGCCTGCGCGAGCGCTTCGGCATCGGACACGCGACGATGCAGATCGAGACAGGCGATGCGGGTCATCCTTGCGCCCTGGCGCCGGACCACGTCGTCTGAGGACGTTCAAGATCGTTTCTTGTTGCGGCTGACGGAAAGCGGCGTGATGCGAGGCGTCCGAGAGATTTTGCCTCCTCCCTCCGGACAAGGGTGCCAATGCAGAATGTTCCCTCGGATCGTTACAGATCTTGAAGCAAGAACCGCCGGTTATTCGTATTCCACCATTGAGAAGCAGCAACCGTTGCGCGTTGCAACATCTAGCGGCGATTCGAGATGGCCATTCTGTTTGCTTACTGTCTCAGTTCGACCACTCCGGCCATCGAGTTTTCCACGGACCGGCCGTCCGCATGCCCGTCGCCCCTGCTGTTTCCCAAACGCGCGCGCCGCTCGTCATGTTGCCTCACAGTCAACGTTTTGCGCTCGTTTCAATCTGGCATGCATTCCAGGGTACGTCCGTCAACGAGGTATCGGAACAGCGACGCGCGAGCCGATCAGCTTAGGGGGGATTTAGGGGGGCATGGGCTTAATAAGAATCACTCCACGTAGGGAAAAATCGTCAGCAAATCTTACAGTTACGTCTACTCAGGCAGCTTGATAAATTCAGCAGCGACGCTATGTTGTTGATATCTTTGTAGGGTTATTTATAGGGCTCGATTTATGCTTAATTGAGTCTCGCAGCGCATATTGAATCCTCGTTCAACCCGTTCGACCAAACGACAACCATAAGGAGGCGCCAATGAAACTGCTAGGAACAGCGGCAGCAATCGTCATCGCATTGTGCTCGTTTTCGGCAAACGCAACCCAATTCAACTTTTCCTACACCTTTGGGTCTGGGGATGTCGCCAGCGGGACCCTGACGGGTACGCAAAACGGCAATTCCATTGACGATGTATCGAACGTCAGCGTGTTCTTCAACGGAAACACTTTTTTTGGCGGGGATCTCTATCAGCCATACAGCTTTCAGACCGCCTGCTGTTTCGTGAATGTGACTCCTGTCATATCGTTCGATGGCAGCCTGAACAATTTCATCTTTAGCAACTACAATCCGTTGGACTATTCACATCCGATCAATGAGACCAACTATTTCTTCATCAAGGCCTATGACTGGGATTACCCCGCCGCTGGAATCTGGACCGGAAGCACCTACGTGTCTGACGTCGGATTCTATGACGGGCAATACGTAAGCCCGGAGATTTCCGGAGCATACACTCCCGGCCGGTGGTCCCTGACCGCTGTCCCCGAACCCGCCTCCCTCGCCCTTCTCGGACTCGGTCTAGCCGGTCTCGCATTCAGCAGGCGCAAGAAAGCGTAATCGCAGCAGCACTCACACAGACCCGCTTCGGCTGGTTTGTCGCATTTGGGTGTCTGCAATCGAGCATCGAAATGTAATGGTGGGCGGCTGCAATTGGCCGAACCGAGACGGACGGATCACCACCCCGCTCGCATGGTGCATTGCGCAAGCGCAGATCAATCACCGATTACGGATAAGCGAAAGGCTTAGGCCAGTTCGTATTCCAGGCTAAAGCTCGCTGTCGCATCTTGCGCCAATGCAGTGACGAGCGTCGGCATGACCGCCCTGAGCGCTTCGGGCAGCAGCCAGGGCGGATTCAGGACGAACATGCCGCTGCCGTGCAGGCCGTAGCCGCCTGCCGCGGGCTGCTTCACGCTCAGGCTGACGTGCAGCCAGTCCTTGGACTGCAATTGTTTCAGCTGAGCGGGAAACTGGCTCGACTCCCTGCGCTGCACCTGCGGATACCAGACCGCATAGACCCCGGCGCGAAAGCGCTTCTGCGCGTCGCGCAGGGCCGCGAGCACCTGCCGGTAATCGCCTTTGTCCTCGTAGGAGGGATCGATCAGCACCAGCGCGCGGCGCGACGGCGGCGGCAGCACCGACTGCAGACCGGCAAAGCCGTCGCCGGCCTGCACGATCGCGCGCGGGCTGTCGCCCCGGAAATATTGTTGCAATAGCTGGCTCTCGGTGCTGTGCAGCTCGAAAAAACGCAGCCGGTCGTGCGGGCGCAGCAGCTGCAGTGCAAGCTGCGGCGAGCCCGGATAGCGGCGCAAGCGGCCGTCGGGATTGAGCGCGCGCACCTGGTCCAGATACTCGGCCAATGCCTGGGGCAGATCCTCGCGCGCCCACAGCCGGGCTATGCCGCTTTCGTATTCCGCGTTCTTGGTCGCATAGCCTTCGTCGAGCGCGTACACCGCCGCGCCGGCGTGGGTATCGACGAAGTAAAGCGCCTTGTCTTTCTGCGTCAGGTAACGCAGCAGCTGCACCAGGACCGTGTGCTTGAGCACGTCGGCGTGATTGCCCGCGTGAAAGGCGTGGCGATAGCTCAGCATCTATGCGTATTGCGCGCTGGGTGTGGCGCTCACGCCCCTTTGGCGCGCGCGCGCAGCGCCGGCGCAACCGTTTTGGCCGACTCGCGGATGAGTTTTTCCGTGGTTTCCCAGCCGATGCATGGATCGGTCACCGAGCAGCCGTAGACCATCTTCGTCTTGTCATCCGGAATCGGCTGGTTCCCTGCAACAATATTGCTCTCCAGCATCAGGCCCACGATGGAGTTGTTGCCTTCGACGACCTGGTGGATGCAATCCTTGAACACCAGGGGCTGCAGTTCCGGCTTCTTGCGCGAGTTCGCGTGCGCGCAGTCGATGATCAGATTGGGGCTGAGGCCGGCCTGCAGCAGTTCCTGTTCCGTGAGCGCGACCTGCGCCGTGTCGTAGTTCGGACTTGCACCGCCGCGCAGTACGATATGGCCGTAGCGGTTGCCGCGCGTGCGCACGATCGCCGGTGCGCCTTCGTGGGTGATGCCGAGGAAGCTGTGCGGTTCTCGCGCCGAGCGTATGGCGTTGATGGCCACGCCGATGTCGCCGTCGGTGGCGTTCTTGAACCCGACCGGCGCGGACAGTCCGCTCGCCATTTCACGGTGCGTCTGCGACTCGCTGGTGCGCGCGCCGATCGCATACCAGCTGATGAGGTCGCCCAGATACTGCGGCGAAGCCGGATCCAGCGCCTCGGTGGCGGCGGGCACGCCCATCACGGCCAGGTCGGCGAGAAAGTGGCGCGCTCGCTGCATGCCCTCTTCGATGTGGAAGGAATCGTCCATGCGCGGATCGTTGATGAATCCTTTCCACCCGGTGACGGTCCGGGGCTTTTCGAAATACACCCGCATCACGACATAGAACGTGTCCGCGACTTCGGCAGCGAGAGCGCGCAGACGCCGGGCGTAATCCAGTCCGGCGATGGGGTCGTGTATGGAGCAGGGGCCAGCGAACAGCAGAAGCCGCGGGTCGCTGCGGTCCAGAATCCGGCACATCGTGGCGCGCGCGGAAGCGACGAATTGCGCACCTTCGTCCGGCAGCGGAATGCGCTCGTGCATCTCGCGCGGCGAAGGCATCGCATCGAAGGAGGCGACATTCAGGTTCTCGGTCGACGGATGGCTCATTGCGCCTGCCCCAGCATGCCCTTTTTCAGATCGCCGTCGACCGGCTTGTCGCCGAGCCAGATGCGCAGCAGCGCCCGGTACAGGTCCTCGCCCGGAATCGGTTTGCCCCTGGCTGTTCCGTTCAAAGTCACGCCCGTGCCCGGGCCGGGCAGATAGTCGAGAAGGATCACGTCGCCCTTCCTCGCGTCGGTGAACAGGGCCAGTAGTTCCGCCACGCGCGGCTTAAGCGCCTCGAGCTCGGCCGCGCTGCTGTTGGCCTTGATGCCCTCGTCGAAGGCTTCGGTGAGTTGCTGCGCCGACAGCTCGCGCACCAGCGTGATGGCCACGCGCTTGGCTCCTGGAAGCGCCAGCACGTCGGCAAGGCCCGATTTCTTTTCCGTCAGGTAGAGCGCGGCCACGTAGACCTTGAAGATCGCCCGGGTGCGGATGCCGGCGCCGTTGAGCACCAGGTCGCTCGTACCGACAGCAGCCTTGTCGGCCACGTTCACACCCGCCAACTCGAGCGCTGCAGCCGGCAGCGCGCACAACAACAATGTCAGCGTCAACAGTCTTTTCATTTTCACCCCTATTGCCTTTGGCTATGGCGGGAACGAAGTGCGCCTGCGCAGCCTCAAAGCCGGTTTCTATTGCAGGTTCAGGTCGCTATTTTACTCGCGTTGACGTTTGATCTTGTCGGGTGATGGTTCGGGAGCGCATAGGCGCCGGCGCGCCAACGCAGTTTCAAGGCACTTTCCGGTCCGAGACGGTCCGAGACTTGAAGGTCTTGCCGGGTAGTGGTATAAATCACGGTATATACCATCGAAAAGGAGTCTCGCCATGCAAACTGCCAAGCTGTTCAAGAACGGCCGCAGCCAGGCCGTGCGCCTGCCGGCAGAGTTCCGCTTCGAGGGCGACGAGGTGCTGATCCGGCGCGATCCGGTCACCGGCGATGTCATCTTGAGCCCGCGGAATAGAAAAATTGAAGAATGGATCAAATTGCGCGACAAGTTGATCGCCGAGGCCCCGGAGGAATTCGAGGATTTCGAGATACCGCGCGACCCCGGGCCACCGATTGAGCGGGACTGGCCGTGAAGGGCGCCCATCGCTATATGCTGGATACCAACGCCGCGTCCACATTGATTCGCGGGCATGCTGGCGCGGCATTGCAAGGTCTGCTCGTCGATCGAGATGCGTGTATCTCGGTCATTACCGAGGCCGAACTGCGCTTTGGCGTCACGCGCCGACCGGGCGCAACCCGGCTGGCCAAAGCCGTCGAAGTTTTCCTGCGGGACATTCCCAGCCTGCCCTGGACCTCCTCCACAGCGCAGGTCTATGCAGATCTGCGCACCCGCATGGAAACCCAGGGTATAGGACTGTCGGCCATGGATCTGCTTATCGGCACCCATGCCCTGGCCGAAGACTGCACCCTGATCAGCGCCGACCGCGCCTTCGCCCGGGTGCCCGGCCTGCGCGTGCTCGACTGGTCGGCGTCGCCCGGCACGTAATCCGATCTACCCCGCGCCCCGCGCCTCCAGCACTTCCACCGCCGGCAGTTTCTTGCCTTCGAGGAATTCCAGGAACGCGCCGCCCGCGGTCGAGATGTAGCCGATGTCTTTGGCGATGCCGAACTTGTTGATGGCGGCGACGGTATCGCCGCCGCCCGCGATGGAGAAACCCTTGGAGGCGGCGATCGCCAGCGCGAGCGTCTTGGTGCCGCCGGCGAACTGATCGAATTCGAACACGCCCACCGGGCCGTTCCAGACGATGGTGCCGGCGCGCTTCAGCGTCTCGGCCAGCCGCGCCGAGGTCTCCGGACCGATATCCAGGATCATCTCGTCCGCCGTGACCTCAGAGGCCGGTTTCACCGTCGCCGCCGCGGTCGCGGCGAGTTCCTTGCCCACCACGACGTCGGTCGGTATCGGCACTTCGGCGCCACGCGCCTTCATCGAGGCCATGATCTTCTTCGCCTCTTCCACCAGTTCGGCCTCGGCCAGCGACTTGCCGATCGGCAGGCCGGCGGCGAGCATGAAGGTGTTGGCGATGCCGCCGCCCACGATCAGCTGATCCACTTTTTCCGCGAGCGCGGCGAGAATGGTGAGCTTGGTCGACACCTTGGATCCGGCGACGATCGCGACCAGCGGCCGCGCCGGGTGCGCAAGCGCCTTGCCCAGGGCTTCGAGTTCCGCCGCCATCAGCGGCCCGGCGCAGGCGACGGGCGCGTACTTCGCCGCGCCGTGGGTGGTGGCTTCGGCGCGGTGTGCGGTGCCGAACGCGTCGTTGACATAGATGTCGCACAGGGCCGCGATGCGCTTGGCCAGCGCTTCGTCGTTTTTCTTCTCGCCCTTGTTGAAGCGGCAGTTCTCCAGCAGCACCGCCTTGCCCGGTTCCACCGCGACGCCGTCCAGCCAATCGCGCAGGAGCGGCACTTCGACGCCGAGCAGTCCGGATAGATGCTTCGCCACCGGCGCAAGCGATTCCGATTCGCTGAATTCGCCCTCTTTCGGCCGGCCGAAATGCGAGCTCAGCATCACCCGCGCGCCGGCGGCCAGCGCCGCGCGTATGCCCGGCAAGGCCGCGCGTATGCGCGTGTCGTCCGTGACCTTGCCGTCCTTGGCGGGCACGTTGAAATCGACGCGGATGAAGACGCGCTTGCCGCACAGGTCGAGGTCGGTCATTTTCAGGAAAGTCATGCTTTTCTCCTTGCAGGATTATCTTTTGCGCGCGAAAAATGCTTGCATCACCCGCTGCGGCTCGCCGCTCGCGTACAGCGCCTTCTGCGCGGGCTTGGCTGCCGCGAGTGCCGCGTCGAACCCGGGCTGCGACAGCTCGCGCAGCCGGTGCTTGCTCGCCGCGTAGGCGGCCGCGGGCAATTGCGCCAACTCCTGCGCGAGTGCGATGGCACGCTCGATCACCCCGGCGTGCGGCACCAGATGATTCACGAGGCCGAGTTCGAATGCGCGCTGGCCCGGCAGCAGTTCGCCCGCAAGCGTCAACTGCTGATTGAGCGACAGCGGCAGCTGCAAGGTCATGAGATAGGTACCGACGATGCTGGCGAGCCCGGCCCGGATCTCGGGTTGTCCTATGCGCAGTTCGGGGTAGCCTACGCGCAGGTCGCAGCAGAGCGCGATCTGAAAGCCGGCGCCCGCCGACACGCCGTTCAGCGCGGCGATGAGCGGTTTGTCGAAATCGCGCACCGACTGATACATCGCGTGCTGGCGCGTGAGCCAGCCTTCCACCTCGTCGAGCGCGAGGTTCATCGCTTCGTGCAGATCCTGGCCGGCGCAGAAAGCGCGCCCGCCCGCTCCGGCGATCACGGCCGCGGTCACGCCGGCATCGGCGGCCAGCGCGCCCATTGCAACGGTGAGCTCCGAGCGCAATCGGGCATCGACCGCGTTCAGCGCCTCCGGCCGGTTCAGCCGGACCAGTGCTATGGGGCCGCGCCGTTCGACCAGTACGGCGGCTTCGGCGTCCGGCGGCATGGCTGCAACAGGATCTACTTGGCGCTCATCAACGCAACCGTCGTATCCAGCATGCGGTTGCTGAAGCCCCATTCGTTGTCGTACCACGACGACACTTTGACCAGCGTGCCGTTCGAAACTTTGGTCAGCGTCGAATCGAAGATGCTGGAGTGCGGATTGTGGTTGAAGTCGATCGACACCAGCGGATCCTTGTTGTAGGCGAGGATGCCCTTCATGCTGCCTTCGGCCGCTTCCTGCATGATCTTGTTGATTTCCTCGGCGCTGGTTGCGCGCGCGGCGACGAAGGACAGGTCGACCACGGAGACGTTGATGGTGGGCACGCGCATGGCGTAGCCGTCGAGCTTGCCGTTGAGTTCGGGCAGCACCAGCCCGACCGCGGCGGCGGCGCCGGTCTTGGTCGGGATCATGGACATTGTGGCCGAGCGCGCGCGGCGCAGGTCTTCGTGATAGACGTCGGTCAGCACCTGGTCGTTGGTGTAGGCGTGTATGGTGGTCATGAGGCCGCAGACAAGGCCGATCTTGTCGTTCAGCGGCTTGACCATGGGCGCGAGGCAATTGGTGGTGCAGGAGGCGTTCGAGATCACCGTGTGCGAGGCTTTGAGCACACTGTGGTTCACACCGTAGACCACGGTGGCATCGACGTCCTTGCCGCCGGGCGCGGAGAGGACGACTCGTTTCGCGCCCGCCTTCAGGTGAGCGCTTGCTTTCTCCTTGCTGTTGAACAGTCCGGTGCATTCCATCACTACGTCCACACCCATCTCGGCCCAGGGCAGTTCGGCCGGATTGCGGATGGCGCAAACGCGGATCTTGTCGCCGTTGACGATCATGAAATCGCCTTCCACGGCGACGGTGCCCGGGAACTTGCCGTGTGCGGTGTCGTAGCGCGTGAGGTGGGCGTTGGTCTGGGCGTTGCCCAGGTCGTTGACGGCGACGATCTGGATGTCGTGCTTTTTGCCGCCTTCATAATGCGCGCGCACGATATTGCGTCCGATGCGGCCGTAGCCGTTGATTGCGACCTTGATAGTCATGACTTGCTCCTAGCAGAAAATGGAAACCACGGATTCGCGCAGGCGAAGTTGAAGGTATACACGGGTGGCTGCGAACGCTGTTTGAGAAAGATCAATGCCTAAGAGCTTATTACAAAACGAGGGGAAATCCCCTTCGGGGACTTCCGTTGGGGCGCTTCCCCTCGTGCTCCCCTATATCAGGAGCCCTTTCGATAATACTGAAATGGCCTCTAAACATCTGCTCCGATCACGCTCTTCACCGCGGCCGCCACCTTGTCCGCGGTAAAACCGAAGTACTTGAACAGTTCCGGGCCCGGAGCCGACTCGCCGTAGCGGTCGATGCCGATCACCGCGCCCTCCAGACCCACGTACTTGCGCCAGTAGTCGGATACGCCCGCCTCCACCGCGACCCGCGGCACGCCGCGCGGCAGGACCGCTTCGCGGTAGGCGGCGTCCTGCCGGTCGAACACGCTGGTCGAGGGCATGGACACCACGCGCACGCGCACGCCCTCTTGCGCCAGCTGCGCCTGCGCGGCGAGGGCGAGCTGGACTTCCGAACCGGTGGCGAGCAGCAGGGCCTGCGGCGCGCCGGCGCAATCGGCGAGCACGTAAGCGCCGCGCGCGATGTCCGCCAGCTGCTGCGCGTCGCGCTGCTGGAACTGCAGGTTCTGGCGCGAGAACACCAGCGCGCTGGGGCCGCTCGGTGAGCCATCCCCCCCCCTTGCCGCCGCGCTGATCCACGCCTGCGCCGACTCGATCGTGTCGCACGGCCGCCAAACGTCCAGGTTGGGCATGAGGCGCATGCTGGAGACGTGTTCCACCGACTGGTGCGTCGGACCGTCTTCGCCCAGTCCGATGGAATCGTGGGTGTAGACGAAGATATTGCGCAGTTTCATCAGCGCCGCCATGCGCAGCGCGTTGCGGGCGTAATCGGAGAAGGTGAGGAAGGTGCCGGAGAAGGGCAGCAGCCCGCCGTGCAGGGCGATGCCGTTGCCGATCGCGGCCATGCCGAATTCGCGCACGCCGTAGGAAACGTAGTTGCCTCCGCCCGCGGCGCCCACGGTCTTCGCGCCGGACCAGTTGGTGAGGTTCGAGCCGGTGAGATCGGCCGAACCGCCGACGAACTCGGGCAGCACGCCCGCCAGGCCTTCGATCGCGTTCTGCGAGGCCTTGCGCGTGGCGATGGTCTCGGCCTTGGCCGCAATCTTCGCCAGCAGCGCGTCGCAGTGCGCCTTCCAGCCGGCGGGCAATTCGCCTGCCATGCGGCGCCGGAATTCGCGCGCAAGTTCCGGATACTGGCTCGCGTAAGCGCCCATGCGCGCGTTCCAGTCGCGCTCCAGCGCCGCGCCGCGCGCGCGCGCGTCCCACGCTTCGTAGACGTTCTTCGGCACGTCGAACGCCGGGTGATTCCAGCCTAAGGCCGCGCGCGTGGCCGCGACTTCCTTTTCGCCCAGCGCCGCGCCGTGCGAATCGTGCGAGCCGGCCTTGTTCGGCGAACCCTTGCCGATCACGGTCTTGCAGCATAGGAGGCTGGGACGGTCGGTCACCGCCTTGGCCGCGGCGATGGCGCGATCCACCGCGTCCACGTCGTGCCCGTCCACGTCGGCGATGACCTGCCAGCCGTAGGCCTCGAAGCGCTTCGGCGTGTCGTCCGTAAACCAGCCCTGCACTTTGCCATCGATAGAGATGCCGTTGTCGTCGTAGAGTGCAATCAGCTTGCCCAGCTTTAGTGTGCCCGCAAGCGAGCAGACTTCGTGCGAAATGCCTTCCATCAGGCAGCCGTCGCCCAGAAACACATAGGTATGGTGATCCACCAGGGCGCAGCCCGGCCGGTTGAATTCCGCGGCTAGCAGGCGCTCCGCGAGCGCCATGCCGACGGCATTGGCAATGCCCTGGCCCAGAGGGCCTGTGGTCGTCTCCACGCCCGGAGTGACATCGACCTCGGGGTGGCCCGGCGTCTTCGAGTGCAGCTGCCGAAAACGCTTGATTTCCTCGATCGGCAGGTCGTAGCCGGTCAGGTGCAGCAGCGCATACAGCAGCATGGAGCCAT